>NZ_CP117430.1:0-313855 GCF_030687395.1 Pseudomonas wuhanensis
GTAGAGCTTTTGCGCGATGAGCTGCCTGCCCAACAATTCAACACTTGGATCCGTCCACTACAGGTCGAAGCCGAAGGCGATGAGCTGCGTGTCTACGCGCCGAATCGTTTTGTTCTCGACTGGGTCAATGAAAAGTACCTGGGCCGTGTCCTTGAACTGCTCGATGAGCATGGCAATGGCCTGGCGCCGGCGCTTTCCTTATTAATAGGCAGCAAACGCAGTTCGGCACCGCGTGCGGCACCCAATGCCCCGTTGGCCGCTGCGGCGTCCCAGGCTCAGGCCGCTCAAGCGCCTGTCAGCACTCCGGCGCCAGCCCCGGCAGCCGCCTCGACCAAACGTGCGACACAAAAAGTTGCTGAACTCAGTGAAGAGCCGTCCCGCGACAGCTTCGATCCAATGGCCGGCGCCAGTTCGCAACAGGCCCCGGTTCGCGCCGAACAACGCACGGTGCAGGTCGAAGGCGCGCTCAAGCACACCAGCTACCTGAACCGCACCTTTACCTTCGAGAACTTCGTCGAAGGCAAGTCCAACCAACTGGCCCGTGCTGCGGCCTGGCAGGTGGCGGACAACCCCAAGCACGGCTATAACCCGCTCTTCCTTTATGGCGGTGTCGGCTTGGGTAAAACCCACTTGATGCACGCTGTGGGTAACCACCTATTAAAGAAGAATCCGAATGCCAAGGTTGTGTACCTGCATTCCGAGCGTTTCGTTGCGGACATGGTCAAGGCCTTGCAGCTGAATGCGATCAACGAGTTCAAGCGCTTCTACCGCTCGGTGGATGCGTTGCTGATCGATGACATTCAGTTCTTTGCCCGCAAGGAACGCTCCCAGGAAGAGTTTTTCCACACCTTCAACGCCCTGCTTGAAGGTGGCCAGCAGGTCATTCTTACCAGTGACCGCTATCCGAAAGAAATCGAAGGCCTTGAAGAACGCCTCAAATCCCGCTTTGGCTGGGGCCTGACGGTAGCCGTCGAGCCGCCGGAGCTGGAAACCCGTGTGGCGATCCTGATGAAAAAGGCCGACCAGGCCAAAGTCGATCTGCCACACGACGCGGCGTTCTTCATTGCCCAGCGTATTCGCTCCAACGTCCGAGAGCTGGAAGGCGCGCTTAAACGCGTGATCGCCCACTCGCACTTCATGGGCCGCGACATCACCATCGAGCTGATTCGCGAATCCCTGAAAGACTTGTTGGCGCTGCAAGACAAACTGGTGTCTGTGGATAACATTCAGCGCACCGTCGCCGAGTATTACAAGATCAAGATCTCCGACCTGCTGTCCAAGCGTCGTTCACGCTCGGTAGCACGTCCGCGTCAGGTCGCCATGGCGTTGTCCAAGGAACTGACCAACCACAGCCTGCCGGAAATCGGCGATGTGTTTGGCGGCCGCGACCACACGACTGTTTTGCACGCCTGCCGCAAGATCAACGAGCTTAAGGAATCCGACGCGGACATCCGCGAGGACTACAAGAACCTGCTGCGTACACTGACTACTTGATGAACACCAGCGCAGCTTATTAAGGCAAGGGACTAGACCATGCATTTCACCATTCAACGCGAAGCCCTGTTGAAACCCCTGCAACTGGTCGCAGGCGTCGTCGAGCGCCGACAGACCTTGCCGGTGCTCTCCAACGTGCTACTAGTTGTCGAAGGCCAGCAACTGTCGCTGACCGGTACCGACCTGGAAGTCGAGCTGGTCGGTCGTGTGCAACTCGAAGAGCCTGCGGACCCGGGTTCCATCACTGTACCTGCGCGCAAGCTGATGGACATCTGCAAGAGCTTGCCGAACGATGCGCTGATCGATATCAAGGTCGATGAGCAGAAGCTCGTGGTAAAGGCCGGCCGTAGCCGCTTCACCCTGTCGACCCTGCCAGCCAACGACTTCCCGACGGTGGAAGAAGGCCCGGGTTCGCTGACCTGCAGCCTTGAACAAAGCAAACTGCGTCGTCTGATTGAGCGTACTAGCTTCGCCATGGCGCAGCAGGACGTACGTTACTACCTCAACGGCATGCTGCTGGAAGTATCGGCCGGGATCATCCGCGCCGTGGCGACCGACGGTCACCGTCTGGCCATGTGCTCGATGCAGGCTGATATCGGTCAGCCGGATCGTCATCAGGTGATCGTACCGCGCAAAGGTATTCTGGAACTGGCGCGTCTGCTGACCGAACCGGACGGCAACGTCAGCATCGTGCTGGGTCAACACCACATCCGCGCCACCACTGGCGAGTTCACCTTCACCTCGAAACTGGTCGACGGTAAATTCCCTGACTACGAGCGTGTTCTGCCTAAAGGCGGCGACAAGCTGGTACTTGGCGATCGCCAGGCCCTGCGTGAAGCGTTCAGCCGTACTGCGATTCTGTCAAACGAGAAGTATCGTGGCATCCGTCTGCAACTGGCCAATGGTCAGCTGAAGATCCAGGCGAACAACCCGGAGCAGGAAGAAGCAGAAGAGGAAGTGGGCGTTGAGTACAACGGCGGCTCCCTGGAAATCGGCTTCAACGTGAGCTATCTGCTCGACGTACTGGGCGTGATGACCACCGAGCAGGTTCGCTTGATCCTGTCCGACTCCAACAGCAGTGCGCTGGTACAAGAGTCCGACAACGACGACTCGGCCTACGTTGTCATGCCGATGCGTCTGTAATCATGTTCAGCAGAAGCTAGATGTCCTTAAGTCGCGTCTCGGTCACCGCGGTGCGCAATCTGCACCCGGTGACCTTCTCCCCCTCCCCCCGAATAAACATTCTTTACGGCGCCAACGGCAGCGGCAAAACCAGTGTTCTGGAAGCCATTCATCTGCTGGGGCTTGCCCGTTCGTTTCGTAGCAGCCGTCTGTTACCCGTCATTCAATACGAGCAATTGGCGTGTACGGTATTTGGCCAGGTCGAATTGGCTGAGGGTGGACATAGCGCGTTGGGGATATCTCGCGATCGCCAGGGCGAGTTCCAGATCCGCATCGACGGGCAGAACGCCCGAAGCGCAGCACAATTGGCGGAAATCCTGCCGCTACAGTTGATCAACCCGGATAGCTTCCGCCTGTTGGAAGGTGCGCCGAAGATTCGCCGACAGTTTCTCGATTGGGGTGTGTTCCACGTGGAACCCCGATTTATGTCCACGTGGCAGCGCTTGCAGAAGGCCTTGCGCCAGAGAAACTCTTGGCTGCGACATGGTACACTTGACGCCGTTTCGCAAGCGGTTTGGGACAGGGAACTGTGCCAGGCCAGCGCTGAAATAGATGAATACCGCCGCGCTTACATCAAAGCCTTGAAACCAGTCTTTGAACAGACCTTGAGCGAACTGGTTGAGCTTGAGGGCTTAACGCTCAGCTATTACCGAGGTTGGGACAAAGACCGTGAGTTGAGTGCAGTGCTCGCCGGGTCCCTTCAGCGGGATCAGCAAATGGGTCATACCCAGGCCGGACCACAACGCGCTGATTTGCGTCTTAGATTGGGCGCACACAACGCCGCGGACATCTTGTCTCGTGGCCAGCAGAAGTTGGTGGTCTGTGCATTGCGGATCGCCCAAGGGCACTTGGTTAGCCAGGCCCGTCGCGGCCAGTGTATTTATCTGGTGGATGACCTGCCGTCCGAACTGGACGAGCACCACCGTCGTGCGCTTTGCCGCTTGCTGGAAGACTTACGCTGCCAGGTCTTTATCACCTGTGTAGATCACGAATTATTGAGGGAAGGCTGGCAGACGGAAACGCCAGTCGCTCTGTTCCACGTGGAACAGGGCCGTATCACCCAGACCCACGACCATCGGGAGTGAAGGCATTGAGCGAAGAAAATACGTACGACTCAACGAGCATTAAAGTGCTGAAAGGCCTGGATGCCGTACGCAAACGTCCCGGTATGTACATTGGTGACACTGACGATGGCAGTGGTCTGCACCACATGGTGTTCGAGGTGGTCGATAACTCGATCGACGAAGCTTTGGCCGGCCATTGCGACGACATCAGCATTATCATCCACCCGGACGAGTCCATCACCGTTCGCGACAACGGTCGTGGCATCCCGGTAGACGTACACAAAGAAGAAGGCGTCTCGGCGGCCGAGGTCATCATGACCGTGCTGCACGCCGGCGGTAAGTTCGACGACAACTCCTACAAAGTATCCGGCGGTCTGCACGGTGTAGGTGTGTCGGTGGTGAACGCACTGTCCAAAGAACTGATCCTGACCGTTCGCCGCAGCGGCAAGATCTGGGAACAGACTTATGTCCACGGTGTTCCGCAAGAGCCGATGAAAATCGTTGGCGAGAGCGAAACCACTGGCACCCAGATCCACTTCAAGCCTTCGGCTGAAACCTTCAAGAACATCCACTTCAGCTGGGACATCCTGGCCAAGCGGATTCGTGAACTGTCCTTCCTCAACTCCGGTGTCGGCATCGTCCTCAAGGACGAGCGCAGCGGCAAGGAAGAGTTGTTCAAGTATGAAGGTGGTCTGCGTGCGTTCGTTGAATACCTGAACACCAACAAGACTCCGGTCAACCAGGTGTTCCACTTCAACATCCAGCGTGAAGACGGCATCGGCGTGGAAATCGCCCTGCAGTGGAACGACAGCTTCAACGAGAACCTGTTGTGCTTCACCAACAACATTCCACAGCGCGACGGCGGTACTCACTTGGTGGGTTTCCGTTCCGCTCTGACGCGTAACCTGAACACCTACATCGAAGCGGAAGGTCTGGCGAAGAAGCACAAAGTTGCCACCACCGGTGACGACGCCCGTGAAGGCCTGACCGCGATCATTTCGGTAAAAGTGCCGGATCCGAAGTTCAGCTCCCAGACCAAAGACAAGCTGGTGTCTTCCGAAGTGAAGACCGCGGTTGAACAGGAAATGGGCAAGTACTTCTCTGACTTCCTGCTGGAGAACCCGAACGAAGCCAAGTTGGTTGTCGGCAAGATGATCGACGCGGCGCGTGCTCGTGAAGCGGCGCGTAAAGCCCGTGAGATGACCCGTCGTAAAGGCGCGCTGGACATCGCCGGCTTGCCGGGCAAACTGGCTGACTGCCAGGAAAAAGACCCTGCCCTTTCCGAACTGTACCTCGTGGAAGGTGACTCTGCTGGCGGCTCCGCCAAGCAGGGACGCAACCGTCGCACCCAAGCCATCCTGCCGCTCAAGGGTAAGATCCTGAACGTCGAGAAGGCACGCTTCGACAAGATGATCTCTTCTCAAGAAGTGGGCACCTTGATCACCGCGCTGGGCTGCGGCATTGGCCGCGACGAGTACAACATCGACAAGCTGCGTTATCACAACATCATCATCATGACCGATGCTGACGTCGACGGTTCGCACATCCGTACTCTGTTGCTGACCTTCTTCTTCCGTCAGTTGCCGGAGTTGATTGAGCGCGGTTACATCTACATCGCTCAGCCGCCGCTGTACAAGGTCAAAAAAGGCAAGCAAGAGCAATACATCAAAGACGACGACGCCATGGAAGAGTACATGACGCAGTCGGCCCTGGAAGACGCGAGCCTGCACCTGAACGAGGAAGCCCCGGGTATCTCCGGTGAAGCGCTCGAGCGTCTGGTGAATGATTTCCGCCTGGTGATGAAGACCCTAAAGCGTCTGTCGCGCCTGTACCCGCAGGAGCTGACCGAGCACTTCATCTACCTGCCAGCGGTGAGCATGGAGCAACTGTCGGATCATGCAGCGATGCAGGATTGGATGGCTCAGTTCGAAGTCCGCCTGCGCACCGTCGAGAAATCCGGGCTGGTTTACAAAGCCAGCCTGCGTGAAGACCGTGAACGTAATGTGTGGCTGCCAGAGGTCGAGCTGATCTCCCACGGCCTGTCGAACTACATCACCTTCAACCGCGATTTCTTCGGCAGTAACGATTACAAGACTGTTGTGTCGTTGGGCGCTCAATTGAGCACCTTGCTGGACGACGGCGCGTACATCCAGCGCGGCGAGCGCAAGAAGCCGGTCACCGAATTCAAGGAAGCACTTGAATGGCTGATGGCTGAAAGCACCAAGCGTCACACCATCCAGCGATACAAAGGTCTGGGCGAAATGAACCCGGATCAGCTGTGGGAAACCACCATGGACCCAAGCCAGCGCCGGATGCTCAAAGTGACCATCGAAGACGCCATTGGCGCGGACCAGATCTTCAACACCCTGATGGGTGATGCGGTCGAACCCCGCCGTGACTTCATCGAAAGCAACGCCTTGGCGGTTTCCAACCTGGACTTCTGATCCGGCAGGACCGCTAAAACGAAAAAGGCCAACGCTAAGCGTTGGCCTTTTTTATTGATCGTCGAAACGTCGTCATGCGCTAGCAGCGGCCACACTCTCAAGCCGATACCCATACCCGTAAATCGTCAGCAGTTGCCAACCGCGATCGGCCGTCAGGCCCAGCTTGTTGCGCAGGCGATAAATATGAGTATCCAGCGGGCGTGAGGAGACTATTTCTTCATGGGTCCAAAAGCGCTCATACAAGTATTCACGGGATAAAGGTCGGCCCAGATTGGCGAACAGGCAACGGGCGAGACGGTATTCCCGTTCGGTCAGGCTGATGGGGGTGGAGGCGCGGGTGACGGTGAGTTCGGCGTCGTCGAATTCGAGGTCATTGAAGGTCAGTATTTCGGTGGCTGACGCGCGTTGCAGCCCATGCCGACGAAGCACCGCACTGACCCGAGCCATCAGCTCGTTGGGACGAAACGGTTTGCTCACGTAATCGTCGGCCCCGGCGTTTAACGCCTGGACGATATCGCTTTCGGTATCGCGACTGGTGAGCATGATCGCGGCCGGTGGCACGTCCATGTGTTCACGGGTCCAGCGCAACAACGCCAGTCCGCTGATATCGGGCAGTTGCCAATCGAGTATCAGCAGATCGAAGGTCTCCCGCCGGAGCTGCCGCAGCAAGTCCTCTCCCCGCTCAAAGCAATGCAGCGTCCACGCCTGCTCTCCCGTAGCGGGGATCTGTCGCAGTGTCTGTTCCACCCGACGTAGTTCGGCGGGTTCGTCATCCAGTATTGCGACACGCATGCCGAGTGTTTCCTTCATCTCGTAAGTGCAAAGTAAAAATTCCTACGGGAGTTTAGGCTGATTGATTGAATCTAAACAATTGTGGTGAATTGCTTCGATGTTCCCGAGTAGGGCTATCGCTGATAGCACTTCGCCGATGGGATGGTTTAGCCTTCGACCAATTCTGAACAAATATTGAGAATCGGCTCGCAAGGTCACTTATGCCGGTAAATTCGTCGTCGCTGAGCGGCACAGGGGCATTGGGATGTGCTCCGACGCAGGGAGCGTCAACGCCAACCTGGCAGGACCGTCGATTGCCGGTTTTCGACAGTCTGCAGTTCAGGGGAAAACACACGGAGTGCCTGCTCGGTTCTGACACAGGGATGTGTCATCTCTCATGTCCTTTGCTCCCATGGCTATCTGCCAGAGCGTCCAGTCAGGTATCGTGCGTCAAATACTTGTGTGCGTTATCCGGCGTGATTTTCATAAGAGCATAAAAGCCAATCCATGAACCCCCTGACCTTATTGCTCCCACGCCGTTCGGGTGTCTGTCTGTTACTGATTGCTGGCCTGATGGGATTGCTCACCCAAAGTGCATCAGCAACGGGTGCCTCGGTAAAACGTCTGCCTTATATCGATGAAAACCAACAATGCCGTGGTCAACCGCTGCCGGCGACTGTCGAGCATCTGACCGGCGAAGCCTGGAAGCTGGACGCCAAAGGCAAGCAGACACCATTGCAGGAAGGCATGTCGATCGACGAGCAGGAAGGCGTCAAAACCTCGCCCTCGGCGTTTGTCAGCCTGTCCCTGGGTGATGGCTCGCGGGTGGTGTTGCCCTCCAGTTCCCATATCACCTTGCATCTCAATGAAGAACAATCGATCCCTCAGGTCATTCTTGAGCAGGGGCAGGTTGAGTCGTATGTGATCAAACGTGCCAGCGACCATGATCGCTTTCAGATCGTCACGCCGGTCGGTGTACTGGGCGTACGGGGCACGCATTTTCGGGTGCGCAACGATGACGGTGGCCAGGCACTACTTGAGGTTCTGAACGGACAAGTGGCGGTCAACCGCGATGAGGAAACGTCTGGCTCGCGCCCTGCCCGGTCGGCTGCCAAACGGACTCAGAGCCCTGAAGCTGACGAGGTCCAGGTCATGGCCCGTCAGGGTTTGCGTATTCAGAAACAAGGCACATTGACGCCAATCGACTTGCTACCTGCCCCTCGTTTGTTGGGGCAAGCCGGACAGAAGGGTAATGTGCCTGTGTGGCAATTGATCATGAAACCCATCGAAGGGGCCACGCGTTATCGGGCGCAAGTGGCCACCGACGCAGCCTTTATGGACATCAAGCAAGAACAGTTTTCCAGCACGCCAGAGGTCAAATTCAGCGGGCTGAAAGCGTTTTTCTACCATGTTCGCCTGTCGGCCTATGATGTTCAGGGGTTAGAGGGAGAGACCGGGGTGTATGACATTTTCTATTACCCCAAGACCACCCGTGTCCAATAGCGCCCTGGCCGACGACCGATGAAGAACCGGCCAAGGAAAGATGACCGCGAGCCGACCCAGGCTCAGCGGTTGTTTCAGCGGATGGTCCGCGAGTGGCTTTGGGTCTGTCTGATCCTGTTGCCGCTGACGGCGATGCTGTCCATGACTCAGGGTCTTGCCCTGAGTAATCTGCTGTATGACAACCTGCGCCGGCTAAGCCCGCTGCCGGTGGACCCGCGCATACTCATCGTCACGATCGATGACTACAGCTTGCAGCAGCTTGGCCAATGGCCGTGGTCGCGGGCCATGCACGCGCAACTGCTGGATCGGCTCAGCGCCGCGAACGTTAAAGGCGTTCTATTCGACGTTATCTTCAGCGAGCCCGATAGCCAACCCGAGAACGATCAGCTTTTGGCCCAGGCGGCCTGCCGGGCCGGAAATGTTTTCGTGCCGCTGCTGCGCGAAGATGTAGCGCGTTATGGTCAGCCCTTGGGGGAAATTGAACCGGTGGATCCGCTGAACCATTGTGCCAAAAGCGTTGGGCATATCAATGCCGAAGCAGATGCCGACGGAATTGTGCGCAGCGTGTATTTAAGCGAAGGACCGGCGCAAAACCCCCGTCCGCAACTGGCCTGGTTGCTGTACGAAGAAACCCTTGCCGACAAGGGAAATGCACCGATGCCCGGTGCCCCGGCCTTGCCATCGGCGCAAGGCTGGCAGCGATCCCATGAAATACGGATTCCTTTCATCCATTCCGATGCGGGCTTTCCCAGCGTGCCCTACGTCAGCGTACTGCGCGGCGAAGTCCCGCCCGAGTTGCTGCGCGATCGCTTGATCCTGATCGGCTCGACCGCTCCAGGCCTGGGCGACCGCTACGTGACACCGCAATCGGCCAGCATCGGCACCACACCGGGTGTCGAGGTCCAGGCGAATATCCTTAACGGGCTGCTGCAACAGCGCAACATCGTGGTTCTCGATCAGCGCTTGGCGGCGTTGTTATCGGTGGTAATTGTCGGTGAGTTGCTGGGCCTGCTGTTGGTGCGTCCTCGTCGCGCCCTATGGCTGACTCTGGGTGCAATGACGGCCGCTCTACTGGGTTCCGGTTTACTGTTGCGCCTTGGCTGGTGGTGGTCCCCGGCTGCGAGCCTGATGGGTATTTTGCTGGGGTACCTGATCTGGAATTGGCGACGGCTGAATGCAGTGCTCGCCTATTTCGGCTGGGAACTGGCGCGCCTGGACAGCGAGCCAAAAGTTTTTCCCGAACGTCGTCGCACCCAGGCCCCGGACGGTGATGTGCTGCAAGGGCAAATCGTTGCGCTGGAGCAGGCCATGAGCCGGACGCGCGACACCCGACGTTTCATCGCCGATGGACTTGAATACTTGCCGGTGGCGACGCTGATCAGCGATCCGGGCGGACGTATTCTGCTGGCCAACCGCAAAGCCCGAGAGGTATTTGGTCGTGGTCTGGTGGGTGAGGACGTGCTCGAGCAACTGAGCGACCTGGGTTACCCGGTGCTGTCCGACGGCACACGGTCTGCATTGTCGAACCTCGAGCCGTTGGAGTTTCGCGATGTTCAGGCACGCAGCCTGCGTCTGGATCGGGCACCGTTATTGCCGGCCGAAGGTGACTCCGTGATCGGCTGGTTGTTGAGCCTTACTGACCTGAGCGTCGAGCGCGACGCCGAGGAGCAGCGAGCTGTATTGCTGCGCTTTTTGTCTCATGACCTCAGGGCTCCCCATTCGGCGATACTTGCCTTGCTCGACGTTCAGCGGCATCAGGTGTCCGGTGACACTCAGGTGTTCAGTCAGATCGAGTTACAAGTGCGCAAGGCGCTGAACCTGACCGAGGCGTTTGTGCAGTTGGCAAAAGCCGAGTCCGAGGCCTATCAGTTTCAGCCGAGCATGTTCGCGATGTTATTGCTCGATACCTTCGACCAGGCCTCGAGCATCGCTCATCTGAAGAACATTCAATTGCTGCATGACCTCGACGAAGACGCTGAAGCGTTGGTCCTGGCCGATCAATCGTTACTGACACGGGCACTGTTCAACCTGCTGGAAAACGCCATCAAGTACAGTCCGGCGGGGTCGCAGATATCGGTGCGTGTGAGTTATGACGAAGGCTGGTTGATATGCGAGATCGCCGATCAGGGCCGAGGGATTGCCGTCGAAGAGCTTCCCGAGTTGTTCAGTCAGTATCGGCGTTTTGCATCGGCTCATGGCAGCGACGGTCTGGGACTGGGTTTGTCCATGGTCAAGGCCGTGGTGGACCGTCATGGCGGGAGGATTTCCTGTCATAGCGTGCTGGGGCAAGGCACGACGTTCAGTGTTCAGTTACCGCTATTGAGCGAGTGATCCAGACGGTTTCAACAGGCATAAAAAAACCGGCTATATCAGCCGGTTTTTTTACGTCCGAAAAAACTTATGCACCTTTTTCGATGTTTTATTTTCTTAAGAAATATGTAGGTAAATCATAAGCTTAAAAACTAAAAACGACGGTTTTCAACAAAACGGTACACAGGTTATCCACAGAATCTCAGACAGTCACTTGATCAGTAGCGTTTGGTGCCGCGGGGGCTGCTGGCAGTGAACCCATCTCGCGCTGCATCTGTTCGTTCCAGGCCTGCACCCGATCATTCAGGTCGGCAATGGCTCGCGGTCCACTACCTTCGGCGTACATCGGCGCGCCAATGATGACGGTGATCACGCCCTCCTGCTTCGCCCAACCGGTTTTTGGCCAGAACTTGCCGGCATTGTGCGCAATCGGCAGCACCGGTAATGACGCATTGACGGCCAACGCGGTACCACCGCGGGAGAACTTGCCGATGGTGCCGTAAGGAACGCGAGTCCCTTCCGGGAAAATCAGCACCCAGACATTGTCCTTGAGCAGTTCATCGCCCTTCTTCGCCACATGCTTGAGCGCGGCTTTCGGGTTGTCACGGTCAATGGCGATCGGCCGCAGCATGGCCATGGCCCAGCCGAAAAATGGCACGTAGAGCAGTTCGCGCTTGAGCACTTGGCTCAACGGTTCGAAGTACGCTGAGAGAAAGAACGTCTCCCAGGTGCTCTGGTGGTTCGACTGAATCACGCAGGGCTGCTCAGGTACGTTCTCGGCACCCTTCACTTCGTAGCTGATGCCCAGAAAAACCTTGCTCAGCCACAAGGCGCAGCGGCACCAGTACACGTTGATAAAGCGATAACGCGCCTTGAACGGCAGAAACGGCGCGATAAAAAAGCTCAGGGTGCACCAGAGCAAAGAGCTGGTGCCCAGCAGCAGGTAAAAGAGGAAAGTTCTGATGGCCTGCAGTATCGACATGGCGACATTTACCGTTGCGGGCACTGCCCGCCTATTCAAGCGCACTCCCGATCAGTCCTTGGTCAGGATGTCAGAAGAGCCTTAGTTGTGGATAAGTTCCGCGGCAATCGCCGCCAGATCGTCAAAAATCAAGGTGCCCGCCGGTAGGGTCAAGCCCTGCGTCTTTTCGCCTTTCCCGGTCTTTACCAAAACTGGCTGAGAGTCGACGGCTCTGGCGGCTTCCAGGTCACCGAGAGTATCGCCGACGAACCATAGATTCGTCAGCGAAACGTTGTAATGCGCGGCGATGGTTTTCAACATCCCGGGTTTTGGCTTGCGGCAATCGCAGCCATCGTCTGGCCCGTGCGGGCAATAGACGATCAGCCCGACTTCGCCGCCCTGCTCTGCCACCAGCTCGCGCAAGCGAGTGTGCATGGCATCCAGGGTGGCGATGTCGTAATAGCCGCGAGCGATGCCCGACTGGTTGGTAGCGACCGCCACCGTCCAGCCGGCTTTGCTCAACTGCGCGATCGCTTCGATCGAACCGGGGAGCGGAATCCACTCCTCCACCGACTTGATGTACGCGTCGGAGTCGTAATTGATCACTCCGTCCCGATCGAGAATCAGCAGTTTCAACAGCAGCTCCTCAGCCCAGCAATGAAATGTCGGCGACGCCGAGGAACAACCCACGCAGACGCGCCAGCAGCGCATAGCGGTTGGCTCGCACCTTGGCATCTTCAGCGTTGACCATCACCGCTTCGAAGAACGCATCCACCGGCTCGCGCAAGGCGGCCAGACGTGCCAGCGATTCGCTGTACTGACGAGCAGCGGCCATTGGCTGAACAGCCTGATCAGCCTGCTGGATCGCCGAGTACAGGGAGAACTCATTGGCGTTGTCGAAGTACTTGGCTTCAACGACCGAAGGAACAGAGCCTTCGACCTTGCTCAGCAAGTTCGAAACACGCTTGTTCACGGCGGCCAGGGCAGCGGCTTCCGGCAATTTGCGGAACGCTTCTACCGCTTGTACACGCTGATCGAAGTCCAGCGCCGAACCCGGTTTCAGGGCACGGACCGACAGATAAGTCCCGACATCAACGCCTTCGTCTTCATAGCGGGCACGCAGACGGTCGAAGATGAACTCCAGCACCGAGTCATTCAGGCCGGCAGCCTTGACCTTGGTACCGAACGCATTCACGGCAAACGCCACGGCGTCGTTCAAGTCGAGGTCGAGCTTCTTGTCGATCAGGATGCGCAATACACCCAGCGCTGCACGGCGCAGGGCATACGGGTCTTTGCTACCGGTTGGCAGCATGCCGATACCGAAAATGCCCACCAGCGTGTCGAGCTTGTCGGCGATGGCCACGGCCGCACCGGTGAGGGTGGTCGGCAGTTCAGCGCCGGCACCGCGCGGCATGTACTGCTCGTTCAGTGCCAGAGCGACATCCTGCGGCTCGCCGTCGTTGAGGGCGTAGTAGTAACCGGCGACACCTTGCATCTCCGGGAACTCACCGACCATTTCGGTCGCCAGGTCGCATTTGGACAGCAGGCCGGCACGGGAAGCCCACGCCGGGTTGCCACCAATGCGTTGAGCGATGAATGCGGCAAGTCTGGAAACACGTTCGGCCTTGTCGTAGACGCTGCCGAGTTTTTCCTGGAACACCACGTTTTGCAGACGCAGGTTGAAGTCTTCGAGTTTCTGTTTCTTGTCTTGCTTGAAGAAGAACTCGGCGTCGGTCAGGCGTGGGCGAACCACTTTCTCGTTACCGGCGATGATCTGCTGCGGGTCTTTGCTTTCGATGTTGGCCACGGTAATGAAACGAGGCAGCAACTTGCCGTCGGCATCCAGCAGGCAGAAATACTTCTGGTTGTCCTGCATGGTGGTGATCAGCGCTTCTTGCGGCACGTCGAGGAAACGCTCTTCAAACGAGCACACCAGTGGCACCGGCCATTCAACCAGCGCGGTCACTTCGTCGAGCAGGCTCGGCGGCACGATGGCCGTCCCTTCCTGCAACGTCGCCAGTTCTTCGGTGCGCTTGCTGATCAGTTCGCGACGCTCATTGGCATCGGCCAGCACATAGGCAGCACGCAGATCGCTCAGGTAGTTGGCCGGCGAGGTGATGCGCACGCTTTCAGGATGGTGGAAGCGGTGACCACGGGAATCGCGACCGGACTTTTGCGCGAGGATGGTGCAGTCGATGACGTGGTCACCGAGCAACATCACCAACCATTGAGTCGGGCGAACGAATTCTTCCTTGCGAGCACCCCAGCGCATGCGCTTGGGGATAGGCAGGTCGTTCAGGGAATCTTCGACGATGGTTGGCATCAGGCTCGCGGTTGGCTTGCCGGCGATGCTTTGGCTGTAGCGCAGTTTCGGACCGCTCTGATCGATTTCGCTCAGGTCGACGCCGCACTTCTTGGCGAAGCCCAGGGCCGCTTGAGTCGGGTTACCTTCGGCATCGAACGCGGCCTGACGCGGCGGGCCGTCGAGGTTGATGCTGCGATCCGGCTGCTGGGTCGCCAGCGCGGTAATCAGCACGGCCAGACGGCGCGGCGCGGCGTAGACGGTTTTGGTTTCGTAGTTCAGGCCGGCAGCTTGCAGGCCTTTGTCGATACCGGCCAGAAACGCTTCGGCCAGGGTGTTCAGGGCTTTGGGTGGCAGTTCTTCGGTGCCCAATTCAACCAGAAAATCTTGAGCACTCATTGTGCAGCCTCCAGCTTGGCCAGTACTTCATCACGCAGGTCCGGGGTCGCCATCGGGAAGCCCAGCTTGGCGCGAGCCAGCAAGTAGGCTTGCGCAACGGAACGCGCCAGGGTGCGTACACGCAGAATGTATTGCTGACGCGCAGTCACCGAGATCGCCCGGCGCGCATCCAGCAGGTTGAAGGTGTGTGAAGCCTTCAACACCATTTCGTAGCTCGGCAACGGCAATGGCTGATCGAGTTCGATCAGGCGCTTGGCTTCGCTTTCGTAGAAGTCGAACAACTCGAACAGCTTCTCGACGTTGGCGTGTTCGAAGTTGTAGGTCGACTGCTCCACTTCGTTCTGGTGGAACACGTCGCCGTAGGTCACCTTGCCGAACGGCCCGTCAGCCCAGACCAGGTCGTAGACCGAGTCCACGCCTTGCAGGTACATGGCCAGGCGCTCAAGACCGTAAGTGATCTCGCCGGTCACCGGGTAGCATTCGATGCCGCCCGCTTGCTGGAAGTAAGTGAATTGCGTCACTTCCATGCCGTTGAGCCAGACTTCCCAGCCCAGACCCCAGGCGCCCAGCGTCGGCGACTCCCAGTTGTCTTCGACGAAACGGATGTCGTGCACCAGCGGGTCGAGGCCCACGTGCTTGAGGGAGCCCAGGTACAGTTCCTGGAAGTTGTCCGGGTTCGGCTTCAGGACTACCTGGAATTGATAGTAGTGCTGCAGACGGTTCGGGTTTTCACCGTAGCGGCCGTCAGTCGGGCGACGACTGGGCTGCACATAAGCGGCGTTCCAGGTTTCCGGGCCGATGGCGCGCAGGAACGTGGCAGTGTGGAAAGTGCCGGCGCCTACTTCCATATCGTAGGGCTGAAGTACCACACAACCTTGCTCGGCCCAGTATTGCTGGAGGGCGAGGATCAAGTCTTGGAAGGTACGCACGGCTGGCGTAGGCTGGCTCACGAAATTCACCTGTTTCTTGGGCTGCGATTTAAAGAGCGGGAGTATACCCGATTCGGTCCTGCGCACGCCCCCTGGAGCCTTATGCCACGCTGCTTTTGGTGTACCGAAGATCCGCTGTACATGGCTTATCACGATCAGGAGTGGGGCACGCCGCTACGCGATGCGCAGGGATTGTTCGAGTTACTTTTGCTCGAAGGGTTCCAGGCAGGGCTTTCCTGGATCACCGTGTTGCGCAAACGAGAGCGTTATCGCGAGGTGCTGTTCGGCTTCGATGTACAGCGCGTGGCACAGATGAGCGATGCGGAAATCGATGAATTGATGCTCGATCCGGGGATCATCCGCAATCGCCTCAAACTCAACGCGGCCCGGCGCAATGCCCAGGCCTGGATGGCGTTGGAGGACCCGGTGGCGTTTCTCTGGTCGTTCGTCGGCGGCACGCCTGTGATCAATCATTTCAAGGATCGCAGTGAAGTACCGGCCGTGACACCGGTCGCTGTCGAGATGAGCAAAGGCCTGAAAAAAGCTGGATTCACGTTCGTCGGCCCGACCATTTGTTACGCGTTGATGCAGGCTTCGGGCATGGTCATGGACCACACCCGCGATTGCGATCGCTACGCCACCTTGGCGAACGGCGGTTAGAATAGCCGCCTCGCGCACAGCACAAGATCAGGAGTGACCTGTGGATAAGTTGAAAGGCGCCTTGCTGGTAGGCGCTCTGCGTCTGTTTGCCCTGCTTCCTTGGCGGGCCGTGCAGGCGGTGGGTTCGGCGATTGGCTGGATCATGTGGAAAACCCCCAACCGTTCCCGCGACGTGGTGCGGATCAACCTCGCCAAGTGCTTTCCGCAAATGGATCCGGCCGAACGCGAGCGTCTGGTGGGCCAGAGCCTGAAAGACATTGGCAAGTCCCTGACCGAGAGCGCTTGCGCGTGGATCTGGCCGGCTCAGCGTTCCATTGACCTGGTGCGCGAAGTGGAAGGTCTCGACGTGCTTAAAGATGCCCTCGCCTCCGGTAAAGGCGTGGTCGGCATCACCAGCCACCTGGGCAACTGGGAAGTGTTGAACCACTTCTATTGCAACCAGTGCAAACCGATCATTTTCTACCGCCCGCCCAAGCTCAAGGCAGTGGATGAGTTACTGCGCAAACAGCGGGTGCAATTGGGTAACCGAGTAGCTGCTTCCACCAAGGAAGGCATCCTCAGCGTGATCAAGGAAGTGCGTAAAGGTGGTGCAGTGGGCATTCCGGCTGACCCGGAACCGGCCGAATCCGCCGGGATCTTCGTGCCGTTCTTCGCCACTCAGGCCCTGACCAGCAAATTCGTCCCGAACATGCTGGCCGGGGGCAAAGCGGTCGGTGTGTTCCTGCATGCCCTGCGGCTGCCGGACGGTTCTGGTTACAAAGTGATCCTCGAAGCCGCGCCGGAGGCCATGTACAGCACCGATACCGAAACCTCCTGCGCAGCGATGAGCCAGGTGGTCGAGCGCTACGTGCGGGCTTATCCAAGCCAGTACATGTGGAGCATGAAGCGCTTCAAGAAGCGTCCGCCGGGTGAAGAGCGCTGGTATTGAGACGCAGGATGATCTAACGCCGTGGTCCCTTGTGGGTGCGGGCTTGCTCGCGAAGACGGTGTGTCAGTCGACATCATCTTCGCAGGCACTCCGCTTTCGCGAGCAAGCCCGCTCCCACAGGGTTTTGTGTCAGATCTGACGCTCGAGTTTTTTCAGAAACACCGTCATCTCCTTCTCCGCCTGCTTGTCGCCATGGGCGCGGGCGGCTTCCAGACCCTGTTCCCAAGCCTGACGCGCCGCCGCGTAATCCGCGAGCGCCAGATGGGCCTTGCCCAATAGCTTCCAGGCTGCCGAATACTTCGGATCGAACTCGACGCAGCGCTGGAAATGCTCCGCGGCTTTGGCATTTTCACCCAGATCCAGATAACCCTTGCCCAGGCCGAAGCGCAGCAGCGAGTTATCCACACCCTTGGCGAGCATTTTTTCCAGGGATTCGATCATCGGTGTTTCCTCAGTCAGTGATCGTTCCCACGCTCTGCGTGGGAATGCAGCCCGGGACGCTCTGCGTCCCATTCAACGCCGAACGCGGAGCGTCCGTTGAGGCATTCCCACGCAGAGCGTGGGAACGATCATCAGAAGAAGCTCAACCCCACATGGAACAACTTTTCCACATCCCGAATATGCTTTTTATCCACAAGGAACAGAATCACATGGTCGCCAGCTTCGATCACTGTGTCGTCGTGGGCGATGATCACTTCTTCGTCGCGGATGATCGCGCCGATGGTGGTTCCCGGCGGCAGGCCGATGTTTTCGATGGCCTTGCCGATCACTTTGCTCGACTTCGCATCACCGTGGGCGATGGCCTCAATGGCTTCCGCCGCACCTCGACGCAATGAGTGCACGCTGACGATATCGCCGCGCCGCACGTGGGCCAGCAACGTGCCGATGGTCGCCAGTTGCGGGCTGATGGCGATGTCGATGTCGCCGCCCTGGATCAGGTCGACGTAGGCCGGGTTGTTGATGATCGTCATCACCTTCTTCGCGCCCAGGCGCTTGGCCAGCAACGAAGACATGATGTTGGCTTCGTCGTCGTTGGTCAGCGCCAGGAAGATGTCGGCGTCGGCGATGTTCTCTTCCATCAGCAAGTCGCGGTCGGAGGCACTGCCCTGCAACACCACGGTGCTGTCGAGAGTGTCCGAGAGATGGCGGCAGCGGGCCGGGTTCATCTCGATGATCTTCACCTGATAACGGCTTTCGATGGCTTCGGCCAAACGCTCGCCAATTTGTCCGCCGCCGGCGATGACGATACGTTTGTAGCTCTCATCGAGGCGGCGCATTTCACTCATTACCGCGCGAATATTCGCTTTGGCGGCGATGAAAAATACTTCGTCGTCGGCTTCGATCACCGTATCGCCCTGCGGCAGGATCGGTCGGTCACGACGGAAAATCGCCGCAACGCGGGTTTCGACATTCGGCATGTGTTCGCGCAGCTGGCGCAGTTGCTGACCCACTAGCGGACCGCCGTAATAGGCTTTCACTGCCACCAGTTGCGCTTTGCCTTCGGCGAAGTCGATGACCTGCAACGCACCCGGATGCTGGATCAGGCGCTTGATGTAGTTGGTAACGACTTGCTCCGGACTGATCAGCACGTCGACCGGAATCGCTTCGTTATCGAACAGTTCGGCGCGGGTCAGGTACGCGGCTTCGCGGACCCGGGCGATCTTGGTCGGTGTGTGGAACAGAGTGTGAGCGACCTGACAGGCCACCATGTTGGTTTCGTCACTGTTGGTCACTGCAACCAACATGTCGGCGTCGTCGGCACCGGCCTGACGCAGTATGGTCGGCAGCGAACCGCGACCCTGTACGGTGCGGATGTCCAGCCGATCGCCGAGGTCACGCAAGCGTTCGCCATCGGTGTCGACCACGGTGATGTCGTTGGCTTCGCTGGCCAGGTGTTCCGCCAGCGAACCGCCGACCTGCCCTGCGCCGAGGATGATGATTTTCATCCAGTCACTCCCTTAAAACCGGTTAACCGCGCGCGGCGGCAATCTTGATCAGCTTGGCGTAGTAGAACCCGTCGTGGCCGCTTTCCTGGGCCAGTAACTGGCGACCATGGGGCTGCTTGATGCCGGCCTGACTGGCGATGTCGAGTTCACGAGCACCCGGTGTGCGAGCGAGGAACGCTTCGATGACTTCGGTGTTTTCGGTCGGCAGCGTGGAGCAGGTGGCGTAAAGCAGAATGCCACCCACGTCCAACGTTATCCACATGGCATCCAGCAGCTCGCCCTGAAGCACCGCCAGCGCGGCGATGTCGTCGGGTTGGCGAGTCAGTTTGATGTCCGGATGACGACGAATTACACCGGTGGCCGAGCACGGCGCATCCAGCAGGATGCGCTGGAACGGTTTGCCATCCCACCAGGTCGCGGTGTCGCGGCCGTCGGCGGCGATCAGTTCGGCGCTCAGGCCCAGGCGTTCAAGGTTTTCCCGTACCCGCACCAGACGCTTGGCTTCCAGATCCACCGCCACCACGCCAGCGAGTGCCGGCTCGGCCTCAAGGATGTGGCAGGTTTTGCCGCCCGGTGCGCAGCAGGCGTCCAGCACCCGTTGGCCTGGCGCCAGGTCCAGCAAGTCGGCAGCCAGTTGCGCGGCTTCGTCCTGCACGCTGATCCAGCCTTCAGCGAAACCCGGGAGGCAGCGCACGTCGGCCGCCGCGTCGAGGATGATGCCGTCCCGGCTGTAAACACACGGCGTGGCCGCGATGCCCGCTTCACTCAGCAACCCGAGATAAGCATCGCGGGTGTGATGGCGACGATTGACCCGCAAAATCATCGGCGGGTGAGCGTTGTTCGCCGCGCAAATGGCTTCCCACTGCTCAGGCCAGAAGGCTTTGAGGGATTTTTGCAGCCAGCGCGGGTGGGCAGTGCGCACCACCGGGTCGTGTTCCAGCTCGGCCAGCAGTGCTTCGCTTTCCCGTTGCGCGCGGCGCAGCACGGCGTTGAGCAAGGCTTTGGCCCACGGCTTTTTCAGTTTGTCGGCGCAACCGACAGTTTCGCCGATGGCCGCGTGGGCCGGAACCCGGGTGTAGAGCAGTTGGTAGAGGCCGACCAGCAACAGCGCCTCGACATCGGCATCAGCCGCTTTGAACGGCTTTTGCAGCAACTTGGCCGCCAACGCCGACAAACGTGGCTGCCAGCGAGCCGTGCCGAACGCCAGGTCCTGGGTGAAGCCGCGATCGCGGTCTTCGACCTTGTCCATTTGCGTTGGCAGAGAACTGTTGAGTGAGGCTTTTCCGTTAAGAACAGCAGCCAGAGCCTTGGTGGCGGCCAGACGTGGATTCATTGAGCGTCCGCCGTTTGACCGAGGACGGTGCCGACGGCGAATTTCTCACGACGGCTGTTGAACAAGTCGCTGAAGTTCAGTGCTTTGCCGCCGGGTAATTGCAGACGGGTCAGACACAACGCCTGTTCACCGCAGGCGACGATCAAGCCGTCCTTGCTGGCGCTGAGGATTTCACCCGGCGCGCCCTGCCCTTCGGCCAGGCTTGCGGCCAACACTTTCAGCGCTTCGCCGTTCAGCGTGCTGTGGGTGATCGGCCATGGGTTGAAGGCGCGAACCAGACGCTCCAGCTCCACTGCCGGGCGGCTCCAGTCGATGCGCGCTTCGTCCTTGTTCAACTTGTGTGCATAAGTGGCGAGGCTGTCGTCCTGCACTTCGCCTTGCAGAGTGCCAGCAGCGAGGCCGGCAATCGCCTGAACCACAGCCGGAGGGCCCATCTCTGCAAGGCGATCGTGGAGGCTGCCGCCGGTGTCTTCACCGCTGATCGGCGTGGTGACCTTGAGCAGCATCGGCCCCGTGTCCAGGCCCAGTTCCATGCGCATGACGGTCACGCCACTTTCGCTGTCGCCCGCCTCGACGGCGCGCTGGATCGGTGCCGCACCGCGCCAGCGTGGCAGCAAGGAAGCGTGACTGTTGATGCAGCCCAGACGCGGAATATCCAGCACCACTTGCGGCAGGATCAGCCCGTAGGCGACCACCACCAACAAATCCGGTTTCAGTGCGGCGAGTTCAGCCTGAGCGTCTTCGTTGCGCAGGGTCGGCGGTTGCAACACCTGAATGTTGTGCTCCAGAGCCAACTGCTTGACCGGGCTCGGCATCAGCTTCTGCCCACGGCCCGCCGGACGGTCCGGTTGGGTGTAGACCGCAACGACCTCGTAAGGACTGTCGAGCAGGGCCTTGAGGTGTTCGGCGGCGAATTCCGGGGTACCGGCAAAGACAATGCGCAGTGGCTCAGTCATGAAAGCTCTCAATTACAAAGCGTCTTGAAAAGAAAAAGGCTTGCCGCGGCAAGCCTTTGAAAGAAGGGCATCAAGCGTTCTGGCGATGGAGCTTTTCCAGTTTCTTCTTGATCCGGTCGCGTTTGAGCGTGGACAGGTAATCAACGAACAATTTGCCATTCAGGTGGTCGCATTCATGCTGGATGCATACCGCGAGCAGGCCTTCGGCGATCAGTTCGTACGGTTGGCCGTCGCGGTCCAGGGCCTTGATCTTGACCTTTTGCGGGCGGTCGACGTTTTCGTAGAAACCCGGCACCGAAAGGCAGCCTTCCTGATACTGGTCCACCTCGTCGGTCAGGACTTCGAACTCGGGGTTGATGAACACCCGCGGTTCGCTGCGGTCTTCGGAGAGGTCCATCACGACGATACGTTTGTGCACGTTGACCTGGGTCGCGGCGAGGCCGATGCCTGGCGCTTCATACATTGTTTCAAACATGTCATCGACCAACTGACGCACTTCGTCGTCCACTACAGCCACGGGTTTGGCGATAGTGCGCAGGCGCGAGTCGGGGAATTCGAGGATGTCTAAAATGGCCATAAGCTCAATTGCTGCACGTGTGAGGTAAAGTCGGGTCGATGGCCTGGCGAGTCCGAGGATGCAGGCTACCGTTGTGAACGTAGCTTCAGGCTTTTCAAAAATGAGCCGGAAGCGAGCCACGAGGGCTCTGGCGTTTCACGCGAACGTACATAATAAAGGGATTCACCGCATGAGGAAATCACTACTCGCCTTGCTCCTTCTGGCCTCGGCCGGTTTTGCGCACGGGCAAGTGCAACTCAGGGAAGGTTTTCCACAGCAATACACCGTGGTGGCAGGGGACACACTTTGGGACATTTCCGCCAAATACCTGCGTGAACCGTGGGAATGGCCGCAACTTTGGCAGGCCAATCCACAGATCGAAAACCCCAATCTCATTTATCCGGGCGATACGCTGTCGCTGGTCTACGTCAACGGTCAGCCACGCCTGACCCTCAATCGCGGCGCTTCCCGGGGCACCATCAAGCTTTCGCCACGCATCCGCAGCTCGCCGGTGGCCGATGCCATTCCGAGCATTCCGCTGAAATCGATCAACAGCTTTCTGCTGAGCAATCGCATCGTCGACAAGGCCGAGGATTTCGACAAGGCGCCCTACATCGTCGCCGGCGATGCCGAACGGGTGCTCAGCGGCACCGGTGATCGAATATTCGCCCGTGGCCATTTCGACCCGGCACAACCGGCGTACGGCATCTTCCGTCAGGGCAAGGTCTATACCGATCCGCAGAGCAAGGAGTTTCTGGGGATCAACGCCGACGACATCGGTGGCGGCGAGATCATTGCCACTGAAGGCGACGTCGCCACCCTGGCCCTGCAGCGCACCACTCAGGAAGTGCGACTCGGCGACCGGCTGTTCAGCGGCGAAGAACGCTCGATCAATTCAACCTTCATGCCCAGTGCCCCGACAACCGAAATCAACGGCTTGATCATTGATGTGCCACGTGGGGTCACCCAGATCGGCGCGCTGGATGTCGTCACGCTGAACAAGGGGCAGCGCGATGGCCTGGCCGAAGGCAATGTGCTGGCGGTGATGAAAACCGGTGAAACCGTGCGTGACCGGATCACTGGCCAGCCATTAAAAATTCCCGACGAGCGGGCCGGTTTGCTGATGGTCTTCCGCACCTACGACAAGCTCAGCTACGGGCTTGTCCTTAACGCATCGCGCTCTCTGGCGGTGATGGACAAGGTGCGAAATCCTTAAGCCTGCTCACAAGTTACCAACAGAGTTATCCACAGCTTATTCCCGATTCGACGGGACCCTATAACGATCAAGGATGATCCATGTCGCTGTCTGCCTGTACGTCCGTTTCCCCTGCGGAACTGGAAGCCCGTTTACGCCTGCACCGTTTGCCGGAACTCGGCCCTGCGCGTTTCAAGAAGTTGCTTGAGGCCTTCGGCTCTGCCTCCAAAGCCATCAGCGCACCGGCCAGCGCCTGGCGCGCGTTGGGCTTGCCCCTTGCTTGCGCGGAGGCTCGGCGCTCCAGTGAAATTCGTGATGGCGCCAGCCACGCACTGGCCTGGCTAGGGCGCCAGGGCCAGCATTTACTGATGTGGGACCAACCTGACTACCCCGTGTTGCTGGCGCAAATCAGCGATGCGCCGCCGCTGTTGTTCGTCGCGGGCGATCCGGGAATTCTGGAAAAACCACAGCTGGCGATGGTCGGCAGCCGTCGTGCTTCGCGACCGGGCATGGACACTGCCACCGCGTTTTCCCGCACTCTGGCCGGTGCCGGTTTTGTCATCACCAGCGGTCTGGCCCTGGGCATCGATGCCGCCGCGCATCAGGCAGCTCTGGACGTTGGCGGGCAAACGGTCGGGGTACTTGGCACGGGGCTGGAAAATTTTTATCCACAGCGCAATCGGCGACTGGCGGACGCCATGATCGCTTCGGGAAGCGCGGTACTTTCGGAGTTCCCGCTGGACGCCGGCCCTTCCCCCAGCAATTTCCCCCGGCGCAATCGAATCATCAGCGGTTTGTCCCTCGGCGTGCTCGTGGTCGAGGCGAGTGTTGCCAGTGGTTCATTGATCACCGCGAGACTGGCGGCGGAACAGGGGCGTGAGGTGTATGCGATTCCAGGGTCGATCCATCACCCTGGGGCAAAGGGTTGCCATCAGCTGATCCGCGACGGTGCGGTGCTGGTGGAAACCATCGAGCACATCCTCGAAGCCTTGCGCGGTTGGCAACGGCTGCCGTTATCCACAGAAACGCCGCAGACGACAGAGACTCATCCGCTGCTCATGTTGCTCCACGCGGCGCCCCATACCAGCGAAGCCTTGTCGATCACCAGCGGCTGGGCGCTGCCAAAAGTGCTGGCAGCGCTGACGGAACTGGAAATGGATGGCCGTGCGGTCTGCGAAAGCGGTCGATGGTTTGCGCGGGTAAACTAGGTTTTATAAGGAAGATCGGTAAACTGCGCAGAGCCTTATTCCGGAGAGTCTTTCATGGTCAACAGTTGGCGTGTGCAACAAGCCGCACGAGAAGTTCGCGCCGGGGCGGTCATTGCCTATCCAACCGAAGCTGTCTGGGGCCTGGGTTGCGACCCCTGGAACGAAGAGGCGGTGGATCGTCTGCTGATGCTCAAGGGACGGTCTGTGGATAAAGGTCTGATTCTGGTGGCCGACAATATTCGCCAGTTTGACTTCCTCTTCGAAGACTTCCCTGAATTGTGGATGGACCGCATGGCCAGCACCTGGCCCGGCCCCAACACCTGGCTGGTGCCGCATCAGAATCTGTTGCCCCAGTGGATTACCGGTGTGCATGAAACGGTGGCGTTACGGGTTAGCGATCACCCGCTGGTGCGGGATTTGTGTGCGTTGGTCGGGCCGTTGGTGTCAACCTCGGCCAACCCTCAGGGGCGGCCGGCGGCGCGGACGCGGCTTCGCGTGGAGCAGTATTTCCGCGGGCAGGTTGATTGGGTGCTGGGTGGCAATCTGGGTGGGCGGAAGAATCCGAGCGTGATTCGCGATCTGGCCACCGGCCACGTTGTGCGCCCGGATTAGACCGCGTCATCGTTCTTCGCGGGCAAGCCTCGCTCCCACAGATCCGAGTCGTATACGAATAATGTGAACGACCGAAATCCTGGAGCGAGGCTTGCCCGCGAAGAGGCCCTCAAGGCAACAAAACAGTCGAGCCCGTCGTACGCCGCGCCGACAATTCGGTCTGCGCTTTGGCCGCTTCAGCCAGTGGATAGCGCTGACTGATGTCCACCTTCAACTTGCCGCTGATGATCATCTCGAATAGCTCATCGGCCATGCTTTGCAGGTTTTCAGCGTTGTTGGCGTAGGTCGCCAGGGTCGGTCGGGTCACGTACAGCGAACCCTTCCCCGCGAGAATTCCCAGATTCACTCCGTCCACTGCGCCTGAAGCATTACCGAAACTCACCACCAGCCCCCGAGGCGCGACGCTGTCGAGCGATGTTAGCCAGGTATCTTTGCCTACGCCGTCGTACACCACCGGCACTTTTTTACCGTCAGTCAATTCCAGCACGCGTTGTGCGACGTTTTCATGGCTGTAATCGATGGTCGCCCAGGCACCATTGGCTTTCGCCAGTGCGGCTTTCTCTGGTGAGCTGACTGTGCCGATCAGCTTCACGTCCAAGGCCTTGGCCCATTGGCAGGCCAGCGAACCGACGCCGCCGGCTGCTGCGTGGAACAGAATGGTTTCGCCACCCTTGAGTTCGTACGTCTGACGCAGCAAGTACTGCACAGTCAGGCCTTTGAGCATCACGCCGGCGGCTTGCTCGAAGCTGATGGCATCCGGCAGATGTACCAGATTGGCTTCCGGCAAGACATGAACGTCGCTATAAGCGCCCAATGGGCCACTGCCGTACGCCACGCGATCGCCGATCTTGAAGCGGGTGACTTCGCTTCCGACGGCTTCGACCACGCCCGCGCCTTCAGCCCCCAGGCCCGACGGCAAGGCAGGTGGCGCATAAAGGCCACCGCGGTAATAGGTGTCAATGAAGTTCAGGCCGATGGCCTTGTTGGTCACGCGCACCTGCAGCGGGCCGGGTTCGGCGGGCTGGTAATCGACATGTTCGAGTACTTCGGGGCCGCCATGGGCGCGGAACTGGATACGCTTTGCCATCTGCACTTTCCTTAAGTATTAGCTTCTAGAGTTGTAGCGCCAAGCGCCCTATCGGACTCTTAAAGCTTGACCTTCGTCAACTGCGACGGCACAAGGTGCAGTGTTATCCTACGCAGCAATTTGCCACCGGCCTGTATGAGCGCCGCGTAGCTTTGCCCGATTCAAGGTGATGCCATGACTACCCGCACCGAGGCCGTAAAAGCCTACCTGCTCGACCTGCAAGACCGCATTTGCGCTGCCCTGGAAGCTGAAGACGGCGGCGCGCGTTTCGTCGAAGACGCCTGGACCCGGCCTGCCGGCGGTGGCGGTCGCACCCGGGTGATCGAAAACGGCGCGGTCATCGAAAAGGGCGGCGTCAACTTTTCCCACGTCTTTGGCAGCGGTCTCCCACCCTCCGCCAGCGCTCATCGGCCAGAACTGGCCGGACGAGGCTTCGAAGCCTTGGGCGTGTCTCTGGTGATTCACCCGCACAACCCCCATGTACCGACGTCCCACGCCAACGTGCGCTTTTTCATCGCTGAAAAAGAAGGTGAAGAGCCGGTCTGGTGGTTCGGTGGCGGCTTCGACCTGACCCCTTATTACGGTAATGAAGAAGACTGCGTGCACTGGCACCGCGTTGCCGAACAGGCCTGCGCGCCGTTCGGCCCGGACGTCTACCCGCGCTACAAGGCCTGGTGTGACAGTTACTTCCACATCAAGCATCGCCACGAGCCGCGTGGCATCGGCGGCCTGTTTTTCGATGACTTGAACGAGTGGGACTTCGACACCAGCTTCGCCTTCATGCGTGCCATCGGTGATGCTTTTATCGACGCTTACCTGCCAATCGTGCAGCGCCGCAAGAACGATGCGTTCACCGCCAAACAGCGTGAATTCCAGGAATTTCGCCGTGGCCGTTATGTCGAGTTCAACCTGGTCTATGACCGCGGTACGTTGTTCGGCCTGCAATCGGGTGGGCGTACCGAATCGATCCTGATGTCGCTGCCGCCACAAGTGCGCTGGGCCTACGACTGGAAAGCCGAGCCGGGCAGTGAAGAAGCGCGCCTGACCGAGTACTTCCTGCAAGACCGCGATTGGTTGGCCAAGGCCTGAACGAGGAATCCTGATGGACCGTTACGTCGTATTCGGTAACCCGATTGGCCACAGTAAGTCGCCGCTGATCCACCGTTTGTTCGCCGAACAGACCGGGCAGAAACTGGACTACAGCACCTTGCTGGCGCCCCTCGATGATTTTTCCGGCTGTGCCCAGGCATTTTTCCGCGAAGGGCGTGGGGCGAATGTGACGGTGCCGTTCAAGGAAGATGCCTATCGTTTGGCGAACAGCTTGACCAAGCGAGCGCAGCGGGCCGGCGCGGTGAATACCCTGAGCAAACTGGCTGATGGCAGTTTGCTGGGCGACAACACCGATGGCGCCGGGCTGGTACGGGACCTGACGGTCAACGCCGGATTTAGTCTTGCGGGCAAACGCATCCTGCTGCTCGGGGCCGGCGGTGCGGTGCGCGGTGCGCTGGAGCCGCTGCTGGCGGAGCAACCGGCGTCGGTGATCATCGCCAACCGCACGGTGGAAAAAGCCGAATTACTGGCGGAGTTGTTCGCGGATTTGGGGCCTGTGTCGGCCAGCGGTTTCGATTGGTTGCGCGAACCGGTGGACCTGATCATCAACGCTACGTCTGCCAGTCTGTCAGGCGATGTACCGCCGATTGCCGGCAGTTTGATCGAACCGGGCAAGACGGTTTGCTACGACATGATGTACGGCAAGGAGCCGACCTCGTTCTGCCGTTGGGCCAGCGAGCACGGCGCGGCGGTGGCGATGGATGGCTTGGGAATGTTGGCCGAGCAGGCGGCGGAAGCCTTCTATCTGTGGCGTGGTGTGCGTCCGGACACAGCGCCAGTGCTGGCCGAACTCCGCCGGCAACTGGCGATGTAGTTCTTTGTGGCGAGGGAGCAAGCTCCCTCGCCACAGGTTATGCCGTTGCCTCAACGTCGGTGTTTCAATCTTCAAAGCGAATCGGGCATTTCTCCGCGCCTTCGAGCTTCCTCAACTCCTCCACCACCTGTGGTCGCGCCCGCCGCAGGGTCAGGCTGCGATCCTGGCGCAGTAACCGTCGCGCTTCCTGGTGCAGCATTTCCACGCCTGAATAGTCGATGAAGTTGATCTGCTGCGCCTCGATCACTACCCGTGCGCCGTGCATTCGCTGCAAACGCACTTGCAGGTAATGGCTGGCGCCAAAAAAAATCGAACCACCGACTCGCAGAATGTCTTCGTCGCCCTCTCGCCAATGCTGCACCCGAGGTTGCGAGGTGCGTTTGAGGTAGAAGAACAGCGAGGCCAGCACTCCGGCGTAGATCGCCGTTTGCAACTCCAGCAACAGCGTCGCGACACAGGTCAGCGCCATGACCAGAAACTCGGCACGGCTGACCCGCAACAAGGCGCGAAGGCCGCGATGGTCCACCAATCCCCAGGCGATCAACAAAATGCTGCCGGCCATGGCCGGGATCGGAATATGCGCGATCAATACCGCACCGAAGATAGCGAACAGCGCCACCCACACCGCTGAAAAAACCCCCGCCAACGGTGAACAGGCACCGGCGTCATAGCTCAGGGCCGAGCGGGTGAAGGAACCGGCTGACAACGAGCCGGAAAAAAACGCACCGACCATGTTCGAAAAACCCTGGGCGCGGACTTCTTGATTGGCATCGAGCAATTGCTGCGAACGCGCTGACAAAGAGCGGGCAATCGACAGGCTCGTCACCAACCCGAGCATGCCGACCGCTACCGCGCTAGGCAGCAGGCGCAACACCAGGTCCAGATCCAGCGGCAGCGGGCTGAAGGGCGGCAGCCGTCCGACAAAGGCGCTGACTAACTTCACATGACCGAACATCGCTGGCCACAGCCACACCAGCAATCCGCTCAAGGCCAGAGCGATCAATAGCGTCGGCCAGCGTGGCACCAGCAGTTTCAGCACGACGCCCACCACCACCGTGGCCAAGCCCAGTACCAGCGAGGGTTTGTCCACTTCACTGAGATGACTGAACAGCAGCACCAGGCTGTTCAGCGCCGTGGCCTGGTTGGGCACCTCCAGCCCCAGCAGGTTCGGCAGCTGCCCAATGGCAATCACCACCGCCGCGCCGAGGGTGAAGCCCAGCACCACCGAGTGAGAGACGAAATTCACCAAGGCGCCGAAACGCAGCAAACCCAGCAACCACTGGAAAATGCCCGCGAGGAGTGTCAGAAGCAGGATCAGCGTGACGTAGTCCTGCGACGCGGGGACGGCCAGAGGACTGACGCTGGCGTAAAGGACGATGGAAATGGCCGCCGTAGGGCCGCAAATCAAATGCCACGACGAACCCCACAGGCAGGCGATCAGCACTGGGATGATCGCGGCATACAAGCCATATTCCGGTGGGAGACCGGCGATCAGGGCGTAGGCAATGGATTGTGGCAACGCGAGAATCGCGCCACTCAGGCCGACAATCAGGTCACGACCGACGCTGGCGCGGGTTTGCCGGGGCAACCAGGTCAGGAAAGGAAAGAGTGAATGGCGGCTGGGGAAGGCCATGGGTCCTCTCGGGCGGGGTTTTGCACAAGGGTAACAGGGTAAAACGATCATTGTGGCGAGGGAGCTTGCTCCCGCTCGGTTGCGCAGCAGCCGCCAATCCGGACAACTCGGTGAGACAGATAAACCGTGTTCGCCGAAATGGGAGCGCTACGCACTCCAGCGGGAGCAAGCTCCCTCGCCACAGAGAACCGTTACAACTTGGCTTTGACCGCCGGCAGAGCATCCTTGCCATCCACAGTCTTCACACCATCGAGCCATTTATCCAGCACCACCGGGTTGGCCTTGATCCACGCCTTGGCCGCCTCGGTATTGCTGATTTTCTTGTTCACCACCTCGGCCATGATGCTGTTCTCCATTTCCTGGGTAAAACTCAGGTTGGTGAGCAGCTTGCCGACATTCGGACAGGCCTGTGCATAACCTTTGCGGGTCAGTGTATAAACGCTGCCGGTGTCACCGAAGTACTTCTCGCCGCCCTTCAGGTAATGCATTTTCAGTTGCACGTTCATCGGGTGTGGCGTCCAGCCGAGGAAGGTCACGAACTTCTGTTTCTTCACCGCGCGAGACACTTCGGCCAGCATCGCCTGCTCGCTGGATTCGACCAGCTTCCACTGACCCAGGTCGAAGTCGTTCTTCTTGATGATCTCTTGCAGCGAAATGTTCGCCGGGGCACCGGAGCCGATGCCATAGATCTTCTTGTCGAACTTGTCAGCAAACTTATTCAAGTCGTTAAAGTTATGCACACCCGCGTCCCAAACATAGTCCGGGACCGCCAGCGTGAACTCGGTGCCGTCGAGGTTCTTCGCCAGTTGCGTAACGTCGCCATTGGCCACGAACTTGTCGTAGAAGCCTTGCTGCGCCGGCATCCAGTTACCCAGGAAAACGTCCACCTGGCCATCCTTCAGACCGCCAAAGGTGATCGGCACCGCCAGCGTGTCGACCTTGGCCTTGTAGCCCATGCCGTCCAGCAGAAACCCGGTGATGGCGTTGGTTGCAGCGATGTCGCTCCAGCCAGGGTCGGCCATTTTCACCGTCTCGCAGCTTTGCTCGGCGTAGGCCGAGGCGCTGCCCAGAGCCAGAAGCCCGACTGTCAGTACTGTGGATAACCTTTGCATGGACTTCCCCTTAACATTATTGGTTTTGGCAGGGTTGTGGATAGCGTGCTTTACGTTCCAGATCGTCGAGGTCGATGTGGTTGCGCATGTACTGCTGACTGGCGTCTACCAGCGGCTGGTGATCCCAGCTCTTCAGTTTGCCGATGGTCAGGGCCTCGGCAACGAAACGTCGGCGTCGCTGACTGGCGAGCACCTGTTGGTGGATCGCCGGGATATCCCATTTGCCCCGCGCTTCGGCGAGAAACGCCTCGAAAAGTTGCCGATGTTGCGGCGATTGGCTGAGCTCTTCCTGTTCCTTCGGGTCGTTTTGTACATCGAAGAGTAGGCAAGGGTCGTCTTCGCTGTAGATGAATTTGTAGGCGCCACGGCGAATCATCATCAACGGGCTGATGGTGCCTTCGGCCATGTACTCACCGAAAACTTCATCGTGACCGCCCTGCCCTTGCAGGTGCGAAACCAGCGAGCGGCCGTCCAGCGGCAGACCTGGTTCCAGTGAGCCGCCGGCCAATTCCACAAAGGTCGGCAGCAGGTCGGCGGTGGACACCGCCGCGCTGACCCGCCCGGCCCCGAATTGCCCTGGTGCACTGATCAGCAGCGGTACACGGGCAGCCATTTCGTACCAGTGCATTTTGTACCAGAGGCCGCGCTCGCCGAGCATGTCGCCGTGGTCACCGGAGAATACGATGATGGTGTCATCGATCAGCCCGGTTTCTTCGAGTGTTTGCAGAAGTTTGCCGACGTTACTGTCGATATAGCTGCACGCACCGAAATAGGCGCGGCGCGCGTCGCGAATCTTATCCACAGGCAGCGGCTTGTCCCACAGGTCATAGACCTTGAGTAAACGCTGGGAGTGAGGATCGAGTTCTTTCTGTGCGGGTGTCTCGGGTAAAGGGATGTCGGCCTCGTCGTACAGATCCCAAAAAGCCTTGGGAATCGTGTACGGATCGTGTGGGTGAGTCATCGACACGGTCAGGCAGAATGGCTGATCGCCGTCCTCGCGGATGTGATCGAACAGGTATTGCTGGGCCTTGAACACCACCTCTTCGTCGAAATCCAGTTGATTGGTGCGCACGCACGGCCCAGCTTGCAGCACCGACGACATGTTGTGATACCAGGTTGGGCGCACATCCGGCTCATCCCAGTTCACCGACCAACCGTAATCGGCCGGATAGATGTCGCTGGTCAGGCGTTCTTCATAGCCGTGCAACTGGTCCGGGCCACAGAAGTGCATCTTGCCCGACAGCGCGGTGCGGTAACCGAGGCGCCGCAGGTAGTGGGCATAAGTCGGAACGTCGGCAGGGAAATCGGCCGCGTTGTCGTAGGCGCCGATCTTGCTCGGTAACTGGCCACTGACCAGGGTGAAACGCGACGGCGCGCAAAGAGGGCTATTGCAATAAGCGGCGTCGAACACCACGCCTTCGGCGGCCAGGCGGCTGAGATTCGGCAGTTTGATAGGCGAAGGGCCGTAGAACGGCAACATTGGCGCGGCCATTTGATCGGCCATGATGAAAAGAATATTTTTGCGCTTCATGTGATCGCGGCATTCCATAGTGGATATTTATGCGAGAGTGCTGTGATCGAGCATGGAGTCCATACTCTTTGTGGTAAAGCCCATGCCAGGCAATGACTAGGATAAGCACAGCTTATGTATGACGCCCTCGGTGATTTGTCCCTGGACCTGCTGCGTGCCTTTGAAGCCGCGGCCCGGCAACGCAGTTTCACCGCGGCCGCGGTGGAGCTCGGCACCACGCAACCGGCCATCAGCCAGCAGATAAAGCGATTGGAAGAGCAGCTCGCTACACGGTTGTTCGACCGCATTTATCGCGGTATCGAACTGACCGAGGCTGGCGCCATTCTGTTCGAGCAAGTTCAGCTCGGTTTGCAGAACATCGATGCAGGATTGAGCGCAATCAGCGCTCAGCAACAGCACGAAGTGTTGCAGGTGGCCACCGATTTCGCCTTCGCTGCGTACTGGCTGATGCCGCGTCTGCACCGCTTCCATACCGCCAACCCTCACGTGGATGTCAGCCTGGTCACCAGTGAGCGCAGCCACAACATGCTGCGCACCGATATCGATGTGGCGGTGCTATTCGGCGATGGCCGATTCAAGCAAGGCGAGAGCCATTGGCTGTTCAGCGAAGAAGTGTTTCCTGTGTGCAGCCCGCTGCTATTGAAAGACCGTCCCCTGCCCTTGCCGGCTCAGGCCTTGCTGGAGTTTCCGTTGTTGCACCTGAGAGGCGAACACAGCAGTAACTGGTTCGACTGGAGCGGCGTGTTTCGCGAGCTGGGGATCACGTCGGCGCCAGCCCCGGGACAACTGCGCTTCGACAATTACACCTTGCTGATTCAGGCGGCGATTGGCGGTCAGGGCGTCGCAATCGGTTGGCGGCACCTTGTGGATAACTTGCTGGCGCAAGGTCTGTTGTGTCGCCCGATTGCCGACACGGTGATTTCCAGGCTGGGCTATTACGTGGTCCTGCCCCAGCGCAAACGACGTGGGGTGTTGATTCAGCTGTTTGTGGATTGGTTGATGGCGGAACAGGCCAGCAGTGCGCAATCGCTCAATGGTCTTCCTTTGCCTTCGATTGCGGTGTAAACGGGTGCGGACGATCTTTACTATTCCGAAGTCCCGACAAAACTCACATGCTCACCCACATGCAGGTTCAGGTGCAGCTCATCGGCAATCCCCACCGCTACCCTGTTCAGCCGTTCCAGCGCTGCGGCCAAGCCAGGTTCCAGGCTACTGCTGACGTGACTGAAATGCTCGATGGTCAGCCCGGGCACGCGGCGTGGTGCATTCACCAAGGTCCAGTGCAACGAGCTGCTTTGCAGAGCCTCGCGGATTTCTTCGGCGGCGTGGCGTTGCAACGGGTCTTCTATTTCCGGATCGTCCAGCACCTCGAAATCGCCCACCACAAACAGCCGGGCAATGCCTGCGGCCTGCATGCCGTCGATCAGTGCATCCACCGCCAGCACCTCCTCGACCGGGCCGGGCACGATGGATTTTTCGATGTGTTCACTGTTCATCGGCAGCCCTGGTGCATCGAGCAGGCAGATCACCGCCGAACTGCCGGCCACGCTCTGCTTGACCCGCTTGGCATCGAACAGGTCACCAGTCTTGGTGCGTAAACCCGGGCGCGGCGCGAGCGCGTTCAGGTCATCGAGAATCGCGATCACTTCATGCTGGCGCCGCAGCATTTCAGCCATCAGCGCACTGCCCAAGCTACTCATGGCACCATAAAGCACTACCTTCACCACCGGGGTTTCGGCATTTTTCATGGCCGTGCTCCGTACTTCCTGCCTATATAGCGTAAGACCTGCTGGGAACGGTGTGGGTTCGACGAGGTTTAAAGGGGTTTCAGATGCAACAGATCAAGGGCTACCACGCCCATGTCTATTTCGATGCCAGCACCCTGCCGCAGGCCCGGGCCCTGTGTGAGCAGGCAGCGCAATTGTTTCCGCTGAAGATGGGGCGCATGCACGAACGCCCGGTTGGCCCGCATCCAGACTGGAGCTGCCAATTGGCTTTCGAGCCGCAACATCTCGGCGCGGTGTTGCCGTGGCTGGCGCTCAACCGTAAGGGATTGGTGATATTCCTGCACCCGGACACGGGCGACGATCTGCTCGACCACACCGAACATGCGATCTGGATGGGCGCGATCCGGCCGCTGAACCTGTCTGTTTTCTGATCAGAGTTGTTCTTGGGCCTCACCGGGCAAGTGCTCGTCCAGATGCAGCCAAGGCAAACGACTGTCGGTCCAGATATGCCGCTCGGCCGGTGCTTGCTCGGGATGGTCAAGGGTGGCGATGGTCACGTCGATGCTCTCGGGGCTGAGCTTCGTCACTAGCGCCAGTTGCGCCCCACAGTTTGGGCAGAAATATCGCACGCAAGTAGACGAAGACTCGTACCGCGACGGCGTACCCGCCATCCATTCAAATGCTGAGGCGGGCACGGTGATCCAGGTGGTCACGATTCCACCGCTGACCCGTCGGCAAATCGAGCAATGGCAGTGGGCGATGTCGTGCAATGGCCCGCTGAATTGATAGCGCATTTGTCCGCAGTGGCAGCCGCCGGTGTGAAGTTCGCCCATGTCTTTTGCTCCTGACCCCGTGTTTACGGCCTTTCAACCGGGCCGACGACCGGTTGTTCATTCGGTCAATGCTTTCACTCGCGAAAGCTGGCTGAAAGCTTCCCCGATTAGGATCGCCCTCACTGCCGGCAACAGACCGGTTGGCCAATGCGAGTGTTTTATCGCCCGCCCGGTCCATTAAACAACAACAATGGTGATTCTGATGTCCGCTACTACCCGCCTCTTCGCTGTCACTCCGCCCGTACGTCTCGTGCTTCCCGTTCTGCGCTGACCTCATCCGGTTCGCCCATTTACTAGCCGCGCTACGCCTGGAGTATTCCTATGCTGACTTTCCTTGGCTTCGCCATGGTCATCACGTTCATGTTCCTGATCATGACCAAGCGCCTGTCCGCGCTGATCGCTCTGATCATCATCCCGATCATCTTCGCCCTGTTCGGCGGCTTCTCGCCGAAGATCGGCCCGATGATGCTCGAAGGCATCACCAAGCTCGCGCCGACCGGCGTGATGCTGATGTTCGCCATTCTCTACTTCGCCCTGATGATCGACTCCGGCCTGTTCGACCCGGCCGTGCGCAAGATCCTCAAACTGGTCAAGGGCGACCCGTTGAAAGTTTCGGTCGGCACCGCCGTACTGGCGCTCGTCGTTTCCCTTGATGGTGACGGCGCGACCACTTATATGATCTGCGTGGCCGCCATGCTGCCGCTCTACAGCCGCATCGGCATGAGCCCGCGGATCATGGCCGGTCTGATCATCCTCGCCGGTGGCGTGATGAACATGACCCCTTGGGGTGGCCCGACGGCTCGTGCGGCCAGTGCGCTGCATGTCGACCCGTCCGACATCTTTGTGCCAATGATTCCGGCGATGCTGGCCGGCGTGGTAGCGATTCTGGCGATTGCCTACTTCTACGGTAAACGCGAGCGTGCGCGTCTGGGTGAATTGCATCTGGTCGGTGATGAAATCGACCACAGTGAAATCAGCGTTTCGCAGTTCCCTGACGCCCGTCGTCCGAAGCTGATCTGGTTCAACGGTGCGCTGACCCTGGCGCTGATGGGCACCCTGATCGCTGGCCTGTTGCCTCTGCCGGTATTGTTCATGGTGGCGTTCAGTATCGCGATGATCGTCAACTACCCGTGCCTGCAACAACAGAAGGACCGCGTTGCGGCCCACGCCGGTAGCGTGCTGGCAGTGGTCGGTTTGATCTTTGCCGCGGGTATCTTCACCGGTATCCTGACGGGCACCGGCATGGTCGATGCCATGTCGAAAAGCCTGCTGGCGGTCATCCCGGATTTCCTCGGGCCGTACCTGGCCGTGATCACCGCGCTGGTGAGCATGCCGTTCACGTTCTTCATGTCGAACGATGCATTTTATTACGGCGTGTTACCGGTACTTGCCGAAGCCGCCAGTCATTACGGTATAACCGCGGTGGAAATGGCACGTGCCTCGATCGTCGGTCAGCCCGTCCACTTGCTGAGCCCGCTTGTTCCATCGACCTATCTGTTGGTGGCCCTGGCCGGTATCGAATTCGGTGACCATCAGCGGTTCACCTTGAAGTGGGCAGTGCTGGTTTGCCTGTGCATACTGGTCGCTGCGTTGCTGATGGGGATTTTTCCGCTGTTCAGCACTCTATAAGCCCAAGACTCACCATGAGGGGTCCAGGCTTTGTTTGAAGCCTGGGCCCTTCGTGGTTTAAACACTCGCTCAAAGGAATACACATGGAATGGCTGACCAACCCTGAAATCTGGGTTGCCTTCTTCACCCTGACCGCCCTGGAGATCGTCCTGGGCATCGACAACATCATCATGATCTCGATCCTGGTCAGCCGCATGCCCAAGCACATGCAGGCGCGCACCCGAATTTTCGGCCTGGCGCTGGCCATGATCACGCGGATCCTGTTGCTGCTGTCGATCACCTGGGTCATGCGCCTCACCGCAGACCTGTTCGTATTGTTCGGCCAGGGTATTTCCGGGCGTGACCTGATCCTGTTCTTCGGTGGTCTGTTCCTGTTGTGGAAGAGCTCGCAAGAGATGTACCACGCGCTGGAAGGTGAAGATGAAGCCAACGACGAGCCGAGCGGCAAGGGTGGCAACTTCCTCTACACCATCATTCAGATCGCGATCATCGACATCGTGTTCTCGCTGGACTCGGTGATCACCGCGGTGGGTATGGTGTCCCATGTACCGGTCATGGTCGCGGCGATTGTCGTTGCGGTGCTCGTGATGATGTGGGCTTCTGGCACTATCAGCGAGTTCATCGACAAACACCCGTCGCTGAAGATGCTGGCGCTGTCGTTCCTGTTGCTGGTGGGTACCGTTCTGATTGCCGAATCGCTCGACGTGCATTTGCCAAAAGGCTACGTCTACTTCGCCATGGCGTTCTCGTTGGCGGTGGAAGCGATCAACATCAAGATGCGCACCGCCATGGCGAGAAAGCGCAAACAGCAGGATCCAGTGAAACTGCGCAAGGATGTTCCGGGCCAATAACCCGAATCTGCGCACTGGCTCATGTCAGCCAGTGCGCAAAACCTGTGGGAGCGAGCCTGCTCGCGATGACGGTCTGTCAGTCAACATCAATGTTGAATGTGACGGCCTCATCGCGAGCAGGCTCGCTCCCACATTTTTGCGCAGTGGCTACCCAGGCGGATCGAGGTTATCCAGCACTCGATTCACCGCCAACTCCCCTAGCATGATGATCTGCTGAATCGCCAACACGGTATTGCGATGTGGGCCTTCCATTAGTGCGGCGAAATCACTGGCCAGGACGCTGGCCGATGCCAAAGATTCACAGGCGTGCGCGAGCAGGGTTTCGTTATCAACCTTGGGGTCGATGAAGAAGATTGTGCTGGGTTTGCGCAGGGAGGCCGGATCGGTGTCCGGTGGGTTGGGTGTTACCTTGAACATAGATAGAACTCCAGTACTGGTTACGTGGAGCCATCACACTCGCTACCAAACGAAGGGTGGCGGCCATACACAGGTTGGTAGACCGGAGTACTGGAACCGGCGTCCCCGAAGGGACCCTGCGCATGGCCACCATAAAGCTGCGACCTAAGAAAGCGTCCGCAAAATGTGGCTATGCGCCAGGACTCCGGGCTACCAAACCCGATCACTGTTTTCAGCGACTGGGAAACGATAGAGGCCAGGGTCAAGGCGCACAAGCCGGCGGATTCTGGCGTAACCGTAGGCAATGGCGCAAGGCGTTGTAGCCCCTGAGAAGTAACTCTGAATGTCATTAAACATGCGTCGCAGAGTGCGTGAATTACACCAGCGCGGTTGAAGGATTATCCGACAGTTATTTCCAAAGGTTGACGCACAGTACTCGGCTGGGTAGCGTCCCCCGCTCGCATCAAACGACAATGACAAGGAATGCATATGTCTGGAAAACCGGCTGCACGCCTCACGGATCCCACTACTTGCCCGCTTCCCGGGCATGGCACCAATCCCATCGCCAGCGGCTCACCCGATGTCTTTTTCGACGGTCTTGCTGCTGCGCGGGCCAGCGACAAATGCACCTGCGGTCAGGCCCTCAGTGGCGGATTCTCTTCAACGGTCTTCATCAACGGCCTGAACGCCATGACCCTCGATAGCACCGCCAGCCATGGTGGCGTGGTGATCGGCGGCTCTGGCAGCGTTATCATCGGCAGCACTCACACGCCCGCGCCCTTCATCCCACCCTTGCCAATCATTGGCCAGCCCTTGGTCGAATTCAAAGCCGTCAGCGCCGGCGATGGTGAACCGATTGCCGAGCAAGGGTACGAAATCGAAACCGCTGAAGGACGAATCGTCAAAGGCCAGACCAACGCTCAGGGCATGACTCAGAGTGTCGTTACCAGACAATCGGAGCGTTTCTTTCAGCAGCAATCCGCTCGCCAATCTCGCGGATAAAAATCAAAGGATGGAGTTCGTCCTACGGGCCGCAGCACAATTCAACAATCTGCTAAAGAATCCAACCACTAAAAGTCAGCTAAAAAACTCCATTACAGATATCGCAAATGGAAATGGAGTACGTCAGTGATCGGTTCAAGGCAACGCTGGCTGATTTTGTTTTTTTTTACTCTTCTGGTGGCAGGTAGCTTGGTGTATTCCCGTTGGAGTACCAAAACCTTATCCGTCTACATAGGAAAGCCATACGAACAGGTCATCAAAGACTCGACATTCCCGGTCGAAGGCAACACGGCGATTTATCCTGGTGATCCTAACGACGCTAAAGACCCTCCTCATCCGAGTTCTACATGGATCACCAGTTCGACCGTTATAGAGTTTGATGATCCTGCTTACGGGTTCAAACTCCCTCCTACGGTCTTTGGCGCGGTTACCTATGGAAGCCTGAAGGTCGCAACCCTGACCACGTCGCCCATGTCAGAAACAATGTCATTTGGAAAGGCAGTGGAACGGTTGGAGGGGTTGCAGAACACCCTTAAAAACCAAGGATGGGAGCTTCAGCCCGAAGAGAAGAACGATTGGTTCAGACTCGACTCTGTTGCAGACCGTGAACAACTACAGGCAAAGCTTTTCGATCAGGCTGACGGCATCGATCTGTACGTGCCGGGGAAATACAGTTTGCTGCTTCTGATTAAGTGTTATGCACGCTGCGATGAACGTGATCCGGCGACGGCGAAATACCTGATCGATATCAGCGTGGGTTCGGATCACAGCGGAAAATGAAGAGTCGCACCAACGTTCTCCGCATACATTGGCAGTGGGCAGCGTCTATTGCATTGCGGTCCATCAACAAGCTGTTTCTGTGACAGTTTTGTTTCAATCGCCTCTTTAGCTATGCGATGCTGGCGCCCAGACCGTTAGCCAACTACAGCTTAAGTACAGAACGTAGAAAAACGCGCGGCACCGTCGACTTGCCCCACTGGGGCGCTACCACCACAGGGGGCCTGTATGCTCACCCTGCTCAATTTGTTATCGGCCGTGACCCTTTTGATCTGGGGCACGCACATCGTCCGAACCGGCATCCTGCGGGTTTATGGTTCCAACTTGCGCCACGTCATCGCCCATAACATGTCCAGGCGCTGGCTGGCGTTTCTCGCCGGGATCATGGTGACCGCCATGGTTCAGAGCAGCAATGCCACCGCCATGCTCGTGACTTCGTTTGTCGGTCAGGGCCTGATGGCGCTGACCCCGGCCCTGGCGACGATGCTCGGTGCCGACGTCGGTACCGCACTGATGGCGCGGGTACTGACCCTCGACCTGTCGTGGCTGTCGCCGCTGCTGATTTTCCTCGGGGTCATTTTCTTCCTGTCACGCAAGCAGACCCGGGTCGGGCAGATGGGCCGGGTCAGCATTGGTCTGGGGCTGATCATTCTGGCGCTGCAATTGATCGTCGAGGCCGCCGCGCCGATCACTCAGGCGCAAGGGGTGAAGGTCATCTTTGCCTCGCTGACCGGCGATATTTTGCTCGATGCCCTGGTCGGCGCGCTGTTCGCGATGGTTTCCTATTCCAGCCTGGCTGCCGTCCTGCTGACCGCGACCCTCGCTGGTGCCGGCGTGATCAGTCTGCCAGTGGCCATCGGCCTGGTGATCGGCGCCAACATCGGCAGCGGCATTCTCGCTTTCCTCAGCACCAGCATGCAGAACGCTGCCGGCCGTCAGGTGGCGCTCGGTAGCCTGTTGTACAAACTGATCGGCCTGCTGCTGATCATTCCGGTGCTCGATCCGCTGGTGCGCTGGATCGACAGCTTCGATTTCAGTGCTCAGGAAATGGTCATCGGCTTTCACTTGCTCTACAACACCGCGCGCTGCCTGATCCTGTTGCCCAGCGTCGGGCCGATGGCCAGGCTTTGTGCGTGGTTACTGCCAGAGCGGCCGGACATCAATGGCACGGCCAAACCGCGGCATCTTGATCCAACCGCATTGGTCACCCCGAGTCTGGCGCTGGCCAATGCTGCCCGGGAAACCCTGCGCATCGGTGATCTGGTCGACAGCATGCTCGAGGCCATGCTCGCCGTGCTGCGCGGCAAACAAACCGCTGTCACCCAGGAAATCCGTCGCCTGACCGATGATGTCGAAGCGCTCTACAGCGCCATCAAACTCTACCTGGCGCAAATGCCCCGCGAAGACCTCAGCGAACAGGACAGCCGGCGCTGGGCGGAGACCATCGAGTTGGCGATCAATCTGAAACTCGCCAGCGATGTGATCGAACGCATGCTGCGCAAGGTTCAGCAGCAGAAAACCTCGCAACGGCGGTCGTTTTCCGAGGTCGGTCTGGAGGAGTTGGCGGGGCTGCACAGTCAGCTGATTTCCAACCTGCGTCTGGGGTTGTCGGTGTTTCTCAGTTCCGACCCGGAAAGTGCCCGCCAGTTACTACGTGAGAAACGTCGCTTTCGCGCACAGGAACGCCGCCTGGCCCACGCTCATGTCAGCCGTTTAAACCGTAAGATCGTGCAAAGTATCGAGACCAGTTCGCTGCATCTGGAACTGATTGCTGACATGAGACGCTTGAATTCACTGTTCTGCAGCAGCGCCTACGCGGTGTTGGGCACTTCGGACACCGGCGCTCTGGCGGTCGACGATATGACTGACATCACTCATTCACCCTGAACGTCCACAGTTGCCTGGAGTCTGTTGAACTTACGCTGGCCGTACGGAAACTTGTTATGCGTTGTCTGCTGTTCGCTTGCCTGCTACTTGGTTCACTGCCTTCAATTGCCCTGGATCGCTTTCAGGTCGAGGGCTACACGTTGCGCAACGGTCTGCAATTGGTCCTCAAACCGGGCACCGAGCGCGGGCATGTGGCGATCCGGTTGGTGGTTGGCGTAGGCCTGGATGATTTCAGCTGCGCCGACAAGGAACTGCCGCATCTGCTCGAACACTTGCTGTTCAGTGGCATCGACGCCACCGGCGAAGGCGGTCTGGAAGAACGCATGCAGGCCTTGGGCGGTGAGTGGAATGCCTACACCAGCAATGCCGACACGACCTTCGTCATCGAAGCCCCGGCGAAAAACCAGCGCAAGGTCCTCGACCTGTTGTTGGCGCTGCTGACCCAGACCCGTATCGATGACAATGCCATCAACGTCGCCAAGCAAGTGGTCGAGCGCGAAGACGGTGGTCATTACTCGCATCTGCAACGCTGGCTGGATCGCCAGGATCTGGGCCATACCGCGAGTAATCAGTTGGCGGTGGAGCTGGGCCTCAAATGCCCCGAGCGTGCACAAGTCGATCACCTGACCCGCGAGCAATTGGAGAAGGTGCGCAAGGACTGGTACGCGCCCAATAACATGACCCTGATCGTGGTCGGCGACCTCGACCGCCTGCTGCCGGCCTATCTGGAACGGGCCTATGGCGCACTCGAAGCGGTTGAGCCTAGCGCTCACCTGCCGCTGCCAGACATTCAGGCCAGCGCGGCCCACGAGCGCAATCTGAGTAACGGTTTCGTCGGTGGCGGTGCCAAGTTGCATTGGCTGGTGCCGGAACCGGTACTGGAAGACCAGCATGACGAAACCTTCGACCTGCTCAAGGACTATCTCGATTGGGCGCTCTATCGCCAATTGCGTCTGGCCCATGGATTGTCCTACGGGCCTTCGGCCGAGCGTGAGGTGTTTGGTGGTGTGGGCTTCATGAGCCTGAACGCCGACCTTGATCGTGATGACGTGCTGGCAGCGGAACAGGTGCTGGATGAACTTAAAGCCGATCTGCTCAAGAACGGCCTCGACGCCGCCACCTTCGCCCGTCTCAAGCAAGCCGCCATCGCTCGCCAAGCCTGGGCCGTGCAAGGCAACAGCGCCCTGGCGGACTATTACTGGAGCGCCCTCGGCGACTACGAGGACGGACAATTCGTCAACCCGGCCAAGGCACTGCAAGGCGTGACGCTGGCCGAGGCGAACAAGGCGATACGTGAGTTGCTATTGCAGCCGGGGTATTTGCGGATCGAGAAGCCGCTGATGAGTTATGACCAGGTGATGTGGTCGATTGTCGGGGGATTTGGATTGATGGTGCTTGGAGTATTGGGTTGGCGCGTTCACCGCAGAAAGTAATGACTTCCCTGTGGCGAGGGAGCTTGCTCCCGCTGGGCCGCGCAGCGGCCCCAATCCCGGCGATCACGGTTTTTCAGACATACCGCATGCTCAGGCTTTGCGACTGCTGCGCAGCCGAGCGGGAGCAAGCTCCCTCGCCACAGGGTTTTTGGGTTCGATCAAAGTGACCGCAAGCCTCGCCACACCGCCTCTCGGGCGGTACCCTGTCGAGGTTTTCCCCTCGACTATTGTGAATCGCCGAATGCCGAATCTGACCCTGTACGTACAGCGCATCCTCGAATTGATGAAGCGCTATCCCGGGGTCATTGCGCTTGGCGGTTTCATTTCAGGGGTCGGCAGCTTCATGTTGGTGGATCGCCAACAAGGTCTGGCGACGTGGATCACCACCATCATGCTGGTCAGCTGGGTCTGGCTGATGCTGGAAAACAGCCTCACCAAGCTGTTCGCCAGGGTCTTCAAGCGCGAAATACCCCAGCCCCTGCTGCGTTACGCAACGCAGATGATCCATCAGGAAAGCCTGTTCTTCGTCCTGCCGTTCTTTTTAATCACCACTACCTGGAACAGCGGCCAGTTGTTCTTCACGGGATTACTGAGCATGGCGGCGCTGATTTCGATCATCGACCCGCTCTACTACAAATGGCTGGCACCGCGCCGCTGGGCGTTCCTGGCGCTGCACACCCTGACCCTGTTCGCGGCCCTGCTGACCGCCCTGCCCGTCATCCTGCACCTGACCACCGCCCAGAGCTTCAAGCTGGCGCTGGGCATTGCCATGTTGCTGTCATTCCCGAGCCTGGCCTCGATCTTCCCGATTCGCACCGTGCGCAATGCGTTGGCGATCCTCAGCATTACCGTCGGCATCGGCGCCGCCGGTTGGGTGCTGCGCTCCTGGGTTCCGCCAGCGACCCTGTGGATGACCGATGTGGCGATCAGTACCCAAATGCAGGATCGAACCCCCGGTAAGAGCCTGGAAGAAGTCAGCGCCGAACAGATTCGCGGAGGTGGGCTGTACGCGTACACCGCGATCAACGCTCCGCGGGGTCTGGCCGAGCGGATTTATCACGTCTGGATGTTCAACGGTAAAGAAGTCGACCGTATCCCGCTGGACATCAACGGGGGGCGCAAGGAAGGCTACCGCGCCTGGACCCACAAGCAGAACTTTCCCGGTAACCCCGCCGGCAAATGGCAGGTCCGGGTGCTCACTGAGGACGGTCAGTTGATTGGCGTGCTGCGCTTCAAGGTCCTGGACAGCACACCCGTCAAAGAAAAGTAACGCGGTTCGTGCTATTAGTCAGATCTGCGTAATAGCCGAACAAGCACGGAGCTTATGACCAGCAGCACAATGCCCGGCAGTGCCCAACTTGATACCTCGCACAGCCCTGCCCTGTTGCGGGTCACGGGTGACTGGACGCTCGCCCATTACGCCAATCTCAGCCACCTGAGCGAAAAGCTCCGTGGCCAATATGACAGCAACATCCACATCGATCTCAATGGCCTCGGCGCGCTCGATACGGCGGGTGCGTCATTGCTGGTGGAGCTGCTGGGGGCCGAGCGTCTGGGCAAGTCTGCCGAACACCCCGATTGCACCCTTTCTGCCGCTGATCGCGCCTTGTTACAGACGGTGTACTGCTCACTGACCGATTTCTGTGTGCCGATCAAGGAGCCGGAAATCAGCGTCGGCATTCAACTGCTGACCCGCATCGGCCGCGCGGTCGACGCGGTCTGGCAGGACACCTTGCAACTGTTGGGTTTCGTCGGCCTGATCCTGGAAACCATCGCTCGCGGACTGTTTCGTCCCAAGCGCTGGCGCCTCACGCCGATGGTCGCCCACATCGAGCAGACCGGTCTGGACGCCGCGCCCATCGTCGCCCTGCTGACCTTTCTGGTGGGGGCTGTGGTGGCGTTTCTCGGGGCGACGGTACTGGCCAGTTTTGGCGCGAGTATTTTCACCGTGGACCTGGTGGCGTTCTCTTTTCTGCGGGAGTTCGGTGTGTTGCTCACGGCGATCCTGATGGCGGGCCGCACCGCCAGTGCGTTCACCGCACAGATCGGTTCGATGAAGGCCAACGAAGAAATCGACGCGATCCGCACTCTCGGCCTCGACCCGATGGAGTTGCTGGTAGTACCCCGCGTCCTGGCGTTGCTGGTGGCGTTGCCGATGTTGACCTTTCTGGCGATGCTGTCAGGGATTATCGGCGGTGGCGTAGTCTGCGCGCTGTCTCTGGATATTTCGCCGGCGATGTTCCTGTCGCTGCTGCAATCGGACATTGGCGTTCAGCACTTCCTGGTCGGGATCGTAAAAGCGCCGATATTTGCGTTCCTGATCGCCGCCATTGGCTGCCTCGAAGGCTTCAAGGTCAGCGGCAGCGCCGAGTCCGTCGGCGCGCACACCACGTCCAGCGTGGTCCAATCAATCTTCGTGGTGATCGTGCTCGACGCCGTGGCTGCATTGTTTTTCATGGAGATGGACTGGTGAGTCGTTTACCCCGAGCGCCTTCAGAGGCGGTGATTGAAGTCCGCGGGCTGTGCAATCGCTTCGGCCGCCAGAGCGTGCACGAGAACCTCGACCTGGACTTGTACAAGGGCGAAATTCTGGCAGTGGTCGGCGGTTCCGGCAGCGGCAAATCGGTGTTGTTGCGCAGCATCGTCGGCTTGCGCCAACCCAGCGAAGGGCTGGTGAAGGTCTTCGGCAAGAACTTGCCGAGTCTGTCGGAACACGAGCGCTCACTGGTCGAACGGCGGTTTGGTGTGTTGTTCCAGAAAGGTGCCTTGTTCTCTTCGCTCACTGTGACCGAGAACGTCGCCCTGCCCCTGATTGAACACGCCGGCCTGAGCCGTGTCGACGCCGAGCACCTGGCGGCGGTGAAACTGGCGTTGGCCGGGCTGCCGTTGTCGGCGGCCGACAAATACCCTGCTTCATTGTCCGGCGGCATGATCAAACGCGCGGCCCTGGCCCGAGCACTGGCGCTGGACCCGGACATCCTGTTTCTCGACGAGCCCACTGCCGGTCTAGACCCGATTGGCGCTGCAGGCTTCGATCAACTGATCCTGACCCTGCGCGATGCCTTGGGCTTGAGTGTGTTTCTGGTGACCCACGACCTCGACACGCTCTACACCATCACCGACCGCGTGGCAGTGCTGGCGCAGAAGAAAGTGCTGGTAGCGGACGCCATCGACAAGGTGTCGGAAACCGATGATGCGTGGATTCATGAATACTTTCATGGCCCTCGCGGCCGCGCGGCCCTGACGGCCGCTAACCAGCTCAACGAGGTCTGACATGGAAACCCGAGCCCATCACGTATTGATCGGCCTGTTCACCGTCATAGTGGTGGCAGGCGCCCTGCTCTTCGGTCTGTGGCTGGCCAAGTCCAGCGTTGATACCGAATTCAAGGATTACGAAATCGTCTTCAACGAGGCGGTCAGCGGCCTGTCCAAGGGCAGCGCGGTGCAGTACAGCGGGATCAAGGTCGGCGACGTGGTGATGCTGCGCCTGGACCCGAACGATCCGCGCCGGGTGTTGGCGCGGATTCGCTTGGGCGCAGACACCCCGATCAAAGACGACACCCAGGCCAAACTGGCGCTGACCGGGATCACCGGGACCTCGATCATCCAGCTCAGCGGCGGCACGCCGCAAAGTCCGACGCTCAAGGGCAAGGATGGCAATTTACCGACAATCGTTGCATCGCCCTCGCCCATTGCCCGGTTGATGAATGACAGCAACGATCTGATGGCGGGCGTGAATGTGTTGATGCACAACGCTAATCAGTTGTTTTCCTCAGAGAACGTCGCGAGCATCAGCAAGACCCTGGAGCACCTGGAGCAAACCACCGGCACCATCGCCGACCAGCGCGGCGACATTCGTCAGGCGATGCAGCAACTGGCTTCGGTTGGCAAGCAGGCCAGCGCCACTCTGGAACAGACCACCGCGTTGATGCGCAACGCCAACGGCCTGCTCAACGATCAGGGCAAGCAGATGTTCGGCAGTGCCGAGCAAGCCATGAAGTCCCTGGAACAGAGCAGCGCAACCATCAACACGTTGCTCTCCGCCAATCAGGATTCCCTCAACAACGGCATGCAGGGCCTCAATGGCCTGGCACCGGCGGTGCGTGAGCTGCGCGATACCTTGAGTTCGTTGCGGACCATTTCCCAGCGGCTTGAGGCCAACCCCAGCGGTTACCTGCTGGGCAGTGACAAAAACAAGGAGTTCACGCCATGAAGCTGGCTCATCTCGCCCTCCTCGCCGGTTTCGCGATGGTCGCGTCCTGTTCGATTTTCCCCAAGACCGAACCGTCCGATGTCTATCGACTGCCGTCGGCACAGAGCGACGCACCGGCACATCACGGCACGCCGCAGCGCTGGTCGTTGCGACTGGCCAAGCCTCAGACCAGCGAAGCCTTGAACAACTCGAAAATCGCCGTAATCCCTCAGGGTGATCTGATCAGCAGCTACAAGGCTTCACGCTGGAGCGATCCGGCACCGGTGCTATTGCGCAATCGTCTGCTTGATGGTTTCCAGCGTGACGGTCGCGTGCCGTTGCTCAGCACCGATGACAGCAATTTCCAGGCGGACCTGGAGCTGGGCGGCAACCTGCAAGCGTTCCAGACCGAGTACCAGGGCACGGCGGCGAGCGTGGTCGTGCGCCTGGATGCGTTGCTGGTGCGTGGGTATGACCAGCGAATTCTCGCCAGCCGACGCTTTGAAGTGCATCAGCCGTTGAGCGATGTGAAGGTGCCGGCGGTTATCGCCGGTTTTGGCCAGGCGAGCGACCAGTTGACGGCACAGGTAGTGGCCTGGACGGTAGAGCAAGGTCAGAAGGTTGCGCCGCCGCTGAGGCCTTGAAGCCACCGTTGAACCCCTGTGGGAGCGGGCTTGCCCGCGATAGCGGTGTGACATTCAACGTCGATGTCGACTGTGCTGACGCCATCGCGGGCAAGCCCGCTCCCACAGGTTTTTTGGTTAGCCAAAGAACCAGTAGCAAACGCCGATAGCCCCCAACACCCCCGCCAACTCCGCCAGCAACGCACACCCCACCGCATGCCGTGCACGCTGAATGCCCACCGCGCCGAAGTACACCGCCAACACATAGAAGGTCGTTTCGGTACTGCCCTGAATCGTCGCCGCCACCAGCGCCGGGAAGCTGTCGACTCCGGAGGTCTTCATGGTTTCGATCAGCATTGCCCGTGCGGCGCTGCCGGAGAAAGGTTTGACCATGGCCGTCGGCAGCGCATCGACAAAGCGCGTGTCCCAACCGGCCCACTCCACCAGATGCCGAATCCCGTCCAGACCGAAATCCAGCGCTCCGGATGCTCGCAGCACACCCACGGCACAGAGCATCGCCACCAAATAGGGCAGCAGGTTCTTGGCGACATCGAAGCCTTCTTTCGCGCCTTCGATGAATGCCTCATAGACCTTCACTTTGCGTAATGCGCCGATCACCAGAAACAGCATGATCAGCCCGAACAGCGTCACGTTGCCGAGGATCGATGACAAGCTCGCCAGAGCGGTCGCCGAGAGCGTCGCCAGCAGCGCCATGAAGCCACCGAGGATCAGGGCACCGGGAATCATGTATGCCAGCACCACCGGGTCCCACAGGCGCAGACGCTGCATGACCGCCACCGACAACAGGCCGACCAGGGTCGAGCAGCTGGTCGCTAGCAGGATCGGCAGGAACACCAGGGTTGGATCGGGCGCGCCTTGCTGGGCGCGGTACATGAAGATCGTCACCGGCAGCAAGGTCAGTGAGGAGGCGTTGAGCACCAGGAAGAGGATCTGCGCGTTGCTGGCGATGGTATCGCTGGGGTTGAGCTCTTGCAGCGCCTTCATGGCTTTGAGGCCGATGGGCGTGGCGGCGTTGTCCAGGCCCAGGCCATTGGCGGCGAAGTTGAGGGTGATCAGGCCGATGGCCGGGTGACCGGCCGGCACTTCCGGCATCAGGCGCAGGAACAAAGGGCCCAGTGCCTTGGCCAGCCACTCGACGATCCCGGCCTTCTCGGCGATCCGCAGAAAGCCCAGCCAGAGCGTCAGGGTGCCGAACAACAGGACCATGACCTCAACCGACAATTTGGCCATGGCGAAAATGCTTTCCACCATCGCCGCCCAGATCCCGGCGTTGCCGCCGATCAGCCATTGCGCCAGCGCCGAAACGGCAGCCACGATGAAGAAGCCAAGCCACAGGCCATTAAGCATCAGTCAAATCCCCCGGAAGTTGCGGCGAATGATAGCGGGGTAGGCAGAAACGACAAACCCCGGATTTCTCCGGGGTTTGTTTGGGGCCCTTGTGGGAGCGGGCTTGCCCGCGATAGCGGTGTGACATTCAGCTTCGATGTCGACTGTGCTGACGCCATCGCGGGCAAGCCCGCTCCTACAGGTTTTTTTGATCAGTTGCTGGAGATCTCGCCAACCGGCAGCTTTTCCTTGCTGCGCCAGTGCGGCAGGGAGTTCCAGTAGCGCTGGCCCTTGGCGTCGTCGTACATGCCTTCCCAACGAGCGATGACCAACACGGCGAGGGCGTTGCCGATCACGTTCAGCGCGGTACGGGCCATGTCCATGATGCGGTCGACACCGGCGATGAACGCCAGGCCTTCCAGTGGAATACCGACGCTGCCCAGAGTAGCCAGCAGTACCACGAAGGACACGCCCGGTACGCCGGCGATGCCTTTGGAGGTGACCATCAGCGTCAGCACCAGCAGCAATTGCTGGCTGATCGACAGGTCGATGCCGTAGAGCTGGGCAATGAAGATCGCCGCGATGCTCTGGTACAGGGTCGAACCGTCGAGGTTGAACGAGTAACCGGTCGGTACCACAAAGCTGCAAATGGCTTTCGGTGCGCCGTAGGCTTCCATCTTCTCGATCACGCGCGGCAGCACGGTTTCGGAACTGGCGGTGGAGTAGGCCAGGACCAGCTCATCCTTGAAGATGCGCATCAGCTTGATCACCGAGAAGCCGAACAGGCGAGCGATCAGGCCCAGCACCACGAAGGCGAAGAAGGCGATGGCGAAGTAAACCAGAACGACCAGTTTGGCCAGCGGCAGCAGAGAGGCGAAGCCGAAGTTGGCCACGGTCACCGCGATCAATGCGAACACGCCGATCGGGGCGTAGTTCATGATCATGTGGGTGACTTTGAACATGCTTTCCGATACGCCCTGGAACATCTTCACCAGCGGCTCGCGCAGGTCCGATTGCAGGCTCGACAGACCGAGACCGAACAAGACGGAGAAGAAGATGATCGGCAGCATCTCGCCGCGGGCCATGGCCGCGAAGATGTTGGACGGGATCAGGTTGAGGATGGTCTGGATGAACGCATGTTCATGCTGAACCTCGGCGGCAGTGGCCTGGTACTTGGAAATATCCACCGTACCCAGGGTGCTCATGTCGATGCCGGTGCCCGGATGGACCACGTTGGCCAACACCAGACCGACCAGAATGGCGATGGTGGTGACGATCTCGAAGTAAATGATGGTCTTCAGACCGATGCGACCGAGTTTCTTCGCGTCGCCCACGCCAGCAATGCCGACGATCAACGAGGAGATCACGATCGGGATCACGATCATTTTGATCAGACGGATAAAGATATCGCCTGCCGGTTGCAGCACGTTGCTGATCCACCAGGCTTTTTCGGCACTGAAATGGTTGAGCAGTGCACCAATTGCTATCCCCAGAACCAGACCGATGAGGATCTGCCAGGCGAGGCTAAGCTTTGCCTTCTTCATATCTTTACCCTTACTTGCGTTTGACTCAGGCTGATGCATGAACTGAAACGCTCAATGGCGAACAAGTCTTGCATCGGCCCCCGTATAAGGTCCCCGCGAGCGAGCATTTACAGCTCTCAGGCAGCGAAAAAGGCGCAACTATTCCGATGCAGGGAAGCGCCGTCTAATGCCGTAAACGCCTACCCTATGCCGAATCGGCATGAGATTTTCTAACTGAAACCCGCGTCCCACCCGGTTTGAATACGACATTCAGGCGGGCATAAGTGCCGTGTGCCGGCCATTTCAGCGCAGGTCGATGTTTTTTAAATAGGCAGAAATTTGGGAAAAGGCCTACGTTTGGCTGCGAATTATCTTCTCGAGGACGTCGGAGCTTTCTCGATATACGGTCACGAAGAAACACCGCGAAACGGTTTTGCGGGGAATATGCGGCAAGAACAGATGAGCAGAGTGCTCTAGATCAACGTTTTGCACGTTGAAGCTCTCCGCAAGTTCGTCGAACCCTTCCGGGCCAGGCGAACTTGCGGCGCGCTTTACCTGACCTGGCCCGTGAGCAGGTACTCCCTGTACCCGTAGGTCACTCCGACCCTGAAGCAGTCAGAACGTCCCGACCCCTTGGTCATGCGTCTACCGTCCTCGGGTAGCGCAGTGGAAAAAAGCGCTGTGGCCTCTTTCGTGTTTCGAAACTCAATACCAGTTCGGATCTTTTTTAGTCGTTCCATCAATTGAGCAATTCAGCCGCCATTGCCATGGCATTGCCGCCCAGAAGCAGGGCGGCTGCCACTGTCTTTAACGAAATGCTCATGTTCAGCCTCGACCGCGGCGGCCAAAGAAGAAGGAAGCAATGAACATCACCAGGAACACGACAAAGAGAATCTTGGCGATACCCGTGGCGGTGCCCGCGATACCACCGAAGCCCAGTACTGCAGCGATGATGGCAATGATCAAGAATGTGATTGCCCAGCTCAACATGGTGATTCTCCTTACGCTTCTGTTTAAAGGCGTTGCTTGTGGTGCTTTTCCCGGCGCGTCGAGCGCGCCAAGTTCATTTACTTAAAACACCCAACGTTCCTGAGGCGTCTCATCCACAGGCTGGGCCTGGTCGACGTCCATCATTCGCATCGAGTCGCTGTCAGCCAGGCTGCTGCTGGCGGCGCTGAAGTGGGTTTGAGGAGTGTGTGGAATCGACAGGTGCGGCGTCTCTGGCTGCTGGCTCTGTTCCCAACGCAAGTACTGTTGGCCGCCAATCAAGGTGATCAATAGCGCCAGCAGGGCAAACAAGCCTTGCTGGACAAGCAATGGCGAGAGACGCAATTGGGCGGCACCTTGGCGATTCATCCTGAAGTTCCTCCCACGCTGGGGTAGTGATCTTTGGCGGGCGCTGGTTCATTAAATGCCCCTGGTTACCCAGACTCCTGCAGCCTGCATGCCACCTTTTTGTCAGTATTAATACGATTAAAATCAATAAGTTAGATGTTCTGTGAAATTCGTTTTGGACGCATCCTGCACGATGCCGCTTCGCAGCTCGTGCGTAATGCACGATGCATTCACCGAAACTTTCAATATTTTTGGAATTGAGGGAAGGGCGCAGATGTCAGAAAGGGACGCAGGCAAGCGCCGCAGAACAGTTCATTAATAAAAAATTAAATAGATCAGTGAGTTACCTTGTTGATAAGTAGATAGCTCCGCTGATTTGGCTGAAATCGGCCACAATCAATCATGCAACTTGCCCGATTTTTCTGGGCCTAACCAAAATCAACAATTAAAGGAGCGTAGGAACATGGAATCAGCCACTGAGCATCAAGGCCGCATTCTGCTGGTGGATGATGAATCCGCCATCCTTCGAACCTTTCGCTATTGCCTTGAAGATGAAGGTTACAGCGTGGCCACTGCGACCAGCGCTGCTCAGGCCGAAGCCTTGTTGCAGCGCCAGGTTTTCGATTTGTGCTTCCTCGATTTACGCCTGGGTGAAGACAATGGGCTCGATGTCTTGGCCCAGATGCGCATCCAGGCGCCCTGGATGCGGGTGGTGATCGTCACTGCTCACTCGGCCGTGGACACTGCCGTGGATGCGATTCAGGCGGGTGCCGCCGACTATCTGGTCAAACCTTGCAGCCCTGACCAGTTGCGTCTGGCCACTGCCAAACAGCTGGAAGTACGGCAACTCTCGGCGCGTCTGGAAGCCCTTGAAGGCGAAGTGCGCAAACCCAAGGAGGGGCTGGATTCCCACAGTCCGGCCATGAAAGTGGTGCTCGAAACCGCACGCCAGGTCGCCAGTACTGACGCCAATATCCTGCTTCTCGGCGAGTCCGGCACCGGTAAAGGTGAGCTGTCACGGGCGATTCACGGCTGGAGCAAACGCCAGAAGAAATCCTGCGTCACCATCAACTGCCCGTCCCTGACTGCCGAATTAATGGACAGCGAGCTTTTCGGTCACAGCCGGGGCGCATTCACCGGTGCCAGCGAAAGTACTCTGGGTCGTGTCAATCAGGCCGACGGCGGAACGTTGTTTCTTGACGAGATCGGCGATTTTCCTCTGACTTTGCAGCCAAAACTACTGCGTTTCATTCAAGACAAGGAATACGAACGCGTGGGCGACCCGGTGACCCGCCGCGCTGACGTGCGAATCCTGGCAGCGACTAACCTCAACCTGGAGGACATGGTTCGCGAGGGCCGTTTTCGTGAAGACTTGCTCTATCGCCTGAACGTCATCACCTTGCACCTGCCGCCGCTTCGCGAGCGCAGGGAAGACATACTGAATCTGGCAGACCGTTTCCTGGCGCGCTTCGTCAAGGAATACTCGCGTCCGGCCCGGTGTTTCAGCGACGAGGCCCGCGAAGCGCTGCTCAGCTACCGCTGGCCGGGCAACATTCGCGAGCTGCGCAACGTGGTGGAGCGCGCGAGCATTATTTGTCCGCAGGAACGGGTAGAGCTCAGCCACTTGGGCATGGCCGAGGCCCCGGCCAATCACACGCCGCGCATTGGTGCTGCGTTGAGCCTGGATGAGTTGGAGAAAGCTCACATTGGCGCGGTCCTCGCCACGGCCGACACGCTGGATCAGGCGGCCAAGACCCTGGGTATCGATGCCTCGACCCTGTACCGCAAACGCAAGCAGTACAACCTGTGAGTCGTAATCGATGAAACTGGCGATGACGTTGCGCACCCGGCTGTTTCTGAGTATTTCCGCGCTGATTACCGTGGCGCTGCTTGGGCTCTTGCTCGGACTGGTCAGCGTGATGCAGATGGCAGGGGCTCAGGAAGCCCTGATCCGTGACAACTTCGTCACGCTGGATCTGGGGTTGAAGCTGCGTCAGACCCTGGGTGATCAACTGATCATCGTGCTTGGCGAAAACCCTGACCCTGCGGCGTTCGAGGCATCCAGGCAACACTCCCTTGAGTTGCTTGATGAAGGCATTGCTCGCGAGCCCTCCGGCGAGGGTGCCCAGTATGGTTTCAAAAAAGCCAAGGCTGATTATCAGAACTTGTTGCAGGCCTTTGATCTTTCCCGTGCTCCGGTACAGGTAGTCAATGATAACGAGGGTCTCACGGAAAAATTCAACGCGTTGCGTAACGGTTTGATCTCTGAACAGAAGCGCGCGCTGGATAACATCACTGAGATCGAACGCAAGGCCCGGGAGCGGGCACTGTTAATTGCCGGCCTGCTTGGGTTGGTCGGAGTGGCGGTATTGTTCATCGGGTTCATTACCGCCCATGCGATCGCCCGGCGGTTCGGGGCGCCGATCGAGGCTCTGGTGCAGGCCGCTGACAATATCGGCCAAGGCAATTTCGAAGTGACCCTGCCGATTTCTTCCGCCGTGGAAATGAACCAGTTGACCCGGCGTTTCGGAATCATGGCCGAGGCCTTGCGTGAGCACCAGGCTACCAATATCGACGAGCTGCTCGCCGGTCAGCAACGTTTGCAGGCGGTGCTCGACAGCATCGACGATGGTTTGCTGATTATTGATCGTCAAGGTCATCTCGAGCACCTCAACCCGGTTGCTCAGCGCCAATTAGGCTGGGACACCGATCGTCTCGGCCAAGGGCTGGGCACGGCGCTTGAGCGTCCCGAGCTGGATGAACAACTGCAGTTGGTGTTGCGCGGCGGCACTCCGGAACGAGCGCCGGAAGACCTGAGTATCGAGGTCGATGGCGAGTCGCGATTGCTGACGTATAGCCTGACGCCGGTCAGCCATACCCAGGGTCATATTCTCGGCGCGGTGATGGTGTTGCATGACGTCACCGAACAACGTGCCTTCGAACGCGTACGCAGCGAGTTTGTCTTGCGCGCCTCCCATGAGTTGCGCACGCCGGTTACCGGGATGCACATGGCATTCGGCCTGTTTCGCGAGCGGACGCATTTTGCCGAAGACTCCCGCGAAGCCGACCTGCTGGACACCGTCAACGAAGAAATGCAGCGCCTGATGCAGCTGATCAACGACCTGCTGAATTTCTCTCGCTACCAAAACGGTCTGCAAAAACTCACGCTGGCACCGTGCTCCATCGAAGACTTGCTGGATCAGGCCCAGATACGTTTTGCCGGCCCGGCACAGGAAAAGGGCATTGAGCTGCTGGTGGAGGTGCAGGGACCGTTGCCGCGCCTGCAAGCCGATCAGGCGCAACTGGAGCGGGTGCTCGACAACCTGATCGACAACGCCTTGCGCCATACCTCCCACGATGGACTGATCCGTTTGCAGGCCCGGCGCCATGGAGAGCGGATGATTATCAGCGTCGAGGACAACGGCGAAGGCATTGCTTACGGCCAGCAAGGACGGATCTTCGAGCCCTTCGTCCAGGTCGGCCGCAAAAAGGGCGGTGCCGGGCTCGGTCTGGCGCTGTGCAAAGAAATCGTGCAGCTGCATGGCGGGCGGATGGGGGTTTACTCGCGGCCGGGGCAGGGGACGCAGTTCTACATGACACTGGCGATATAAACCGGAGTCATCTCAGGCTTCGTCATCCTGACGTCGCGTGCTCAGTCGACGGCCACGGGTAATCAGTTCGATGAACTGCACGGCGCTCAGTGCATGGGCGAACAACCAACCCTGGCCGAACTTCACCCCTTCGCTGCTCAGAAACACTGCTTGGGCTTCATGTTCGATGCCTTCTGCAATTACCTTGAGTTGCAGGGCCTGAGCCATGCGAATGATGTGCGGTGCCACGCCGCTGCTGGCGGCATCATGGCCCAGCGCGTCGATAAACGCTTTGTCGATTTTCAGGCAGTCCACCGGTAGGGTTTGCAGGTAGGCGAGGCTGCAATAGCCGGTGCCAAAGTCGTCGATCAGCACCTGATGCCCGACATCCCGCAGGGCTTGCAGATTCTCTCTGGCTACCACCACATCCACCAGTCCGCGTTCGGTCACCTCAAAGGCAATTTGCCTGGCCGCCACCCGGTGCATACTCAACAGACGCGCCATCACCTGACCGATACGCGGCACCATGACATCGCAGGCCGCCAGGTTGACCGAGATGTACAGCTGCGGATTGGACCGCAACAGTTGCCCGAGCTGTTCCAGCAGGCGTTGCAATACGAAATCGGTCATCTGGCGGATCTGGCCGGTATTCTCCGCCATTGGAATGAACAGGTCCGGACTGGTCAGCGTGCCGTCCGGCCTTCGCCAGCGCAGCAGGGCTTCGGCACCGACGCAGTTGCGGCTGTCGAGGTCGAAGATCGGTTGATACAACACCTGCAGCTCGCCTCGCCGCATGGCGCCTTGCAGTTCGGCATCCAGCGACTGACGCTGGCGTACCAGCAAAAACACCAGAATGCCTACACAGGCACTCAGCGCCAGGCTCGCCGGCAGTAGCCACCACCATACCGCCGGCACATGCATCCCGGTGCGCGGTGTGATCAGTACCAGTTGGTATTCAGGTGTATTAGTGGGCATTCGGTAAATCAGGCGGGTATGGGTGACTTGCAGCGCATTGGGGCTTTTCGGGGGCCAGGGTTCCGTGGGGGGCCAAGCCTGCGCGACACCGAGTACCGGAATCGCCCGGGTGCCGTGGTCGAGCACCACCAACAGGCTGCTCCCCGGAGAAAGATCGACCATGTCGGTCAGATGCCCGCGCGACGTCGCCACCCGGAAATTGCCACGCCCAAGCATCAGTGCGGCGCGGTTCTCATCGGGTTCGGTGGTGGTGTTCAGCCAATAGCTGTAGGTGGGGCCCTTGATGTCTGGCGGTCGGATCAGCGACACCCCTTCCTGGCGGGGGCGGTTGGAGCAGGTTCGCGAAGTGTCCATATAAGCGGCTTCATAAACGAAGCGGTAATTGAAGCTGACCTGCTGCAGGGTGGCGATCATTTCGTCATCGCAACCTCGCAACGGTTGGGCTTCCAGATCATCGAGGCTTTCGCGCAACTGCCCGAACAACTGTTCCAGGCGGACCAGAAAGCGTTCTCCCTGGGCGTTCATTTCCTGGCTTTCGTTGTGCTCGACTTGATTCATCGCCACGAACAAACTGCCGACCGTCAACAGCGTTGCACTCAGGGCAGTAGCCAGCATCGCCAAAAACCAAGGGCGATAGAACCAACTATGCAGTCTCTCCCGAGCAGCAGGCATCATGGAATATCCGAAGAATTACCAATGAGTTATAGCTGCTGATTCCGAAAAAGCGCTGACCGTCGGGCGGGCGTCATTATTTTGTCTGATTCAACACCTGAAGGATCGCCGCAGTTTGCGCATCCGGCGTACCGTCGAAACGGGAAGGGCGAAAATGCAGCTGAAAGGCTGCCAACACATTACGTGTCTCTACATCCAATTCGCCGGTTTGTGGCGTGGCGTAGCCCAGGCGGGCAAGCTGCCCCTGAAACCAACTGATGCTGGGTAATTGCACCGCGAACTGGGCTTGCTGGCGCGCCACGGCCTGCTCGTCCGGCCAGATCCCCAGGCCTTCGGCAGCCAGGCGCTTCCAGGGAAACAGCGGGCCGGGGTCGAGCTTGCGCATCGGTGCGATGTCGCTATGGCCAATGATATGGCGGGGGCTGATGCCTTGGCGTTTGCTGATGTCCTTGAGCAGAAAGATCATCGACTGAATCTGGGCTTCGCTATAGGGATACCAGAGACGCCCGGTCGGGGTGTCCTCAAAGCCCTGATTAACGATCTCGATACCAATGGAGCTGGAGTTCAGCCAGGTCCGGCCTTGCCATTCGCTTTCGCCAGCGTGCCAGGCCCGGAAATTTTCATCCATCAGCTTATAAATAGTGGCGCGCTTGTCGTCGCTAATCAGGTAGTGGCTGCTGACTTCGCCATGAGTCAGCAATTGCAGCGAGGTTTCCAGGGAGGCGGAGGTGTAATGCATCACCACGAACTGGATACGACTGTCGTGATTGGCTGAAGGGTGGCTGGTATCGATTCGGGGGCCGCCGGCACAACCGGCTAATAGAAGCAGCGACGCAATAAGAACAAGACATTTCATGGCGGGAGGCAGTACACGCAGGACAATAATGCAACAGTGTAACGGTATTGCCTTGCGCGCAGATGGCAAAAAATGCTGTTTTAAACAAAATGGAACAATTAGCTATCAGCCCAGTTCTATTCGATTCCGGCCATTATTTTTCGCCCGATATAGCGCCTGATCGGCTCTTTTAAGCACCAGATCACTATGTTCGCCCGATCTGAAGGCGGTCAGTCCCATGGAAATGGTGATAGTGACTCGCTCGCCCTTGAAGTGGAACGGGCAGGCTTCGATCGATGCGCGCAACGCTTCCAGCAGCTTCGCGCCAGCCATAGGTGGTGTGGCAGGCATCAACAGTACAAATTCCTCACCGCCAAATCGGGCAATGAAATCAGTCCCCCGCAGACGCTTGCGTAGCACGCTGGCGATGATTTTCAGCACCTTGTCGCCCGCCAGATGGCCGTAGTTGTCATTGATGCGTTTGAAATGGTCGAGGTCGAGCATTGCCAGCAACAGGGTATTGCCATGTTGTTGCCATTGACCGATTTCCTGCTCCAGGCGTTCGCTCCAGGCCGCTCGATTCGGCAGGCCGGTCAAGGGATCGATCAAGGCCTTCTGGCGCTGCTCTTCGAGATGCTCGCGGTAGCCCAGGGCTTCCTGCTCCATGTGAGCAACCCTTTCGGCCAGGCTTTGCAGGCGGGCTGCTACTTCCTGCTCACGCTCATCGCGCTGCTTCTGGTGTTGGTCCATGGTGCCGAGCAGGCCTTCGAGATGGTTTTCCAGCACATGCTTGAGATCATCAAGGTCTGCCGCTTCCTGCATGCTGCTTTGCAAGCCGTCAACTTGCTCGCGAATCTGTGTGTCCATTTCCCGCGCGGCCGAGCGGTTGTCGGCGTGGCCGTCGCTCGCGGCTTGCAAGTTGCTCTGGAATGACTCGAGGCGTTCGTTGAGTTGCTGCAAATACGCTTCGAATTCGTGTTGGCCGCTGTCGGTGATCGCTAGCATCAACGTTGCCAGGTCATCGAGGATCGGTAGCAATTCGTACCAGTTCAAGCCATTTTGCAGGCGATCCCGCATCGCCTCGGCTTGCGGACGATGGCGTTCGGGCAGTGCCAGGTCATCGAGAAGACCCAGCAGCGTGTCTTCGATGTGCTTGGCGACAGAGCTGTAGGATGGCTCCGGCGAGTCCGGCAGGGCATACAGAACATCGTGCTCGGACGGCTCTGGATCGATGGTCTCCGGAGTCAGTTCATCGGGATTGATTGCCGACGGAGCCTGAGTGGCCGGTAGGGTGATCATTGGAGCCGTCTCTTGTGTCTGCTCGACATTCGCTCGGGTTTGTAACTCCAGGACTTGGCTGCCCGTAGATTCTGGCTCAAGGACGGGCGGGACAAACGCCACGACTTCAGCCGCAGGTGCCATTGCTGTTGGTGCCTGAATTTGCACTGGCTCAGGGCGCGTAGCGGCGGGCAGGGCGGCTTCTACTGTTGGCAACACCTGCGGTTTATGGGCGGCTGGCGTGAGATTGATCACCGCTTGTGGGGGCTCGGCCGCTGCTGCAACCGGTTCGACAGGTTGCGGGGCAGGCATTGGCGATGCGGGGGCGGCGACCTGTGGCGCGGTCTCTTCCGTTTCCCTACCGAACAGGCGTTGCAGCAAACTCGGGCGACCAGGCTCTGCAGGGTTCTCCAGCAGGTTCAAGGCTTTGCCTTGCAAGCCACTCAGTTCGCTGAGCAGTAACGGGATCTCGCGAGCCTGGCCCACTCGTCCGTCCAGCTGCTTGGCGAAATTCTTCAGTGGCCGGCTCACTTCCCGGGGCAGTGGCAGCGCTTGCAGTTGAGAGACCAGCGCCGTCAGGGCGGCACTGACTTGATCGACCCGGGTTTCCCGGCGTTGCTCGGAGTCGAGCACGGCCTTTTCCAGGCGTGGCAGCAAGGCCGCCAGGCCGGCGTCCATGTCATCGGTGCGGACGACTTCGCGCATTTCCTTCATGCATTGATCAACGGCGCGATCAGTACCTTCTGCGGCCAGGGTGCTGCGCACCAACCCACGACGCAGCAGATCAAGCCGGGCGTCCCATCGACGTTCCAGTTTTTCTTGTTGCTCGATGCTTTTGAGGTATTTCTCTTTCCAGCGCTGTGCTTCGTCGCTCATTCAGGCAGGACTCAACGCGGGCAATGCATCAGCCGTGAGCGAACCCGGCAGACGAATCTCTACCGCGACCGGCAGGTGATCGGAAATGGGATGTGCCAGCACTTCGACTTTTTCAAGGGTCAGGGTGGGGCTGAGCAGAATATGGTCCAGGCAGCGCTGTGGGCGCCAGCTGGGAAAGGTCGCTTCCAGTTGCGGCGCGAGCAGGCCTAAATCACGCAACGGGGAGTTTTGCAGCAAGTCACTGGCATGGGTATTCATATCGCCCATCAGCACCTGGTGTTTATAGCCGCCGATCAACTCGCGGATGTAAGCCAGTTGCATGCTCCGGGCGCGAGCGCCCAGCGCCAGGTGCATCATCACTACCACGAGTGCCTCCGGACCTTCGCCGAAGCGCACCAGAATGGCCCCGCGACCCTTGGGTCCTGGCAGCGGATGATCTTCGATCGCCCACGGGCGCAGGCGGCTGAGCACGCCATTGCTGTGTTGGCCGAGATGACCGAGATTGCGATTGAGTTGTTGATACCAATAAGGGAAGGCGCCGAGCTGCGCCAGGTGTTCGACCTGATTGACGTAGCCTGATCGCAGGCTGCCGCCATCGGCTTCCTGCAAGGCGACCAGGTCGAAGTCGCCCAGCAGATTACCGATTTTTTGCAGATTGTCGGCACGCCCGGTGTGCGGCAACAGATGTTGCCAGCCGCGGGTCAGATAGTGCCGATAGCGCTCGGTACTGATACCGACCTGGATGTTGAAACTGAGCAAACGCAGACGGTTGTCCACGGGCAACCCCGTCGATTCCAGGTGATGCTCGTTGACCCGCGGGTGATGCAGGCCAACGATGCGTTCAGTTCCCCAGCGGCGCATGGCAGGTGCCGCGCTTAGTTGGCGACGGCCTTGGTTGCCGCTCGCTCTTTGGCAACCAGTTGGTCGGCCAGTTTCAGCGCTTGTTCGGCACCGCCGGCAGAGCCGATGTCAAAGCGATACTTGCCGTTGACGATCATGGTAGGCACGCCGGAGATTTCATATTTCTTTGCAAGTTCTTTGGCTTTGTTGATCTGGCCCTTGATGGCAAAGGAGTCGAAGGTGGCCAGGAACTTATCCTTGTCTACTCCTTGGGTCGCCAGGAAGTCCGCCATGTCTTCTTTGTCGGTCAGTTTCTTGTGTTCTTTCTGAATCGCTTCGAAAACTGCAGCGTGAACCTTGCTTTCGACACCCATGGCTTCAAGCGTCAGGAACATCTGGCCGTGTGCGTCCCACGGGCCGCCAAACATGGCGGGAATCCGCACGAAGTTCACGTCGGCAGGCAGTTTTTCAGCCCATGGGTTAACGACGGGTTCGAAGGCATAGCAATGCGGACAGCCGTACCAGAACAGTTCCACGACTTCGATCTTGCCAGGCACGGCCACCGGGACCGGATTGCTCAGCTCGACATAGGGTGCTTCAGGTTTTTCGGCGGCTTGGGCAGTCATGCCGAACAGGCTGGCAGCGACGAGCGCGGCGCTGATGATCAGATTACGCATGCTTTACTCCTGGACAATTGGGTCGCCTCGCGCGACCTGTTTTCAGACAGATCCTGGCGGGCTTGAGTTTGTAGTGTAACGGCAGCGGCCACAAAAAAGGGCAGCCAAAGCTACCCTTTTTATGTTTGCATCGACGGATTAATCGAGTGTTAACGTTGCAAGAGACGTACATCACTCACAACGCTCGATCACAGGCCTTAGTGCAAGCCTTGAATATAGCTGGAGACTGCGGCGATATCTTCGTCGCTGAGCTTTTTAGCGATGCTCTGCATCGGTTTGGTGTCGCCGTCGTTGGTGCGGCCGCCTTCTTCCTTGCGGAATTCGGTCAGTTGCTTGGCGACATATTGAGCGTGTTGCCCGCCCAGATGCGGGAAGCCCGCTGCGGCGTTGCCGGTGCCATTAGGCGAATGGCAGCCGGTGCAGGAAGGCAGGCCCTTGGCCAGATCGCCACCACGGAACAGTGCTTCACCACGAGCCACGACTTTCGGGTCGGCGGCACCGACGCTGCCTTTCTGGCTGGCGAAGTAGGCGGAGATATCGGCCAGGTCCTGATCACTCAGGTTGGTCAGCAGGCCGGTCATTTCCAGTACCGTGCGTTTGCCGGACTTGATGTCGTGCAGCTGCTTGTTCAGATAACGCTCGCCCTGACCTGCCAGTTTCGGAAAGTTAGGCGCCATGCTATTGCCATCCGGGCCATGACAGGCGCCACATACTGCGGCTTTCGCCTGACCAGCAGTCGCATCACCTGCAGCATGGGCAATGCCGGAGATCCCCACGGTCAACAGCAGACTCACGATCAATTTGTTCATCAGCTAATCCAACTACGGCTAAGGGTTAAAGAGTTATGGGCCGGGTTTACTCGCTCATCCAGTGGATGATGGCTCGGTAATCCTCGGCACTGCAGTCCATGCACAAACCACGCGGCGGCATCGCCTTGAAACCCTGGGTCACGTGTTGCACCAGCGTCTCCATACCTTTCGCCAATCTCGGCGTCCAGGCTTCCTGATCGCCCTTGCGGGGCGCCATGGGTAGTTGGCCGGAATGACAGGCACCACAAACACGGTTGTACACAGCTTCCGGATCCTGTGTAGCCTGAGCGCTGTAAAGCGGCATCAAGACACCGGCAGCTAGCAGCCATTTCGTCATAAAACGACCTTTTCAGGGTTGAGAGCGTGCTGCGTTCTAATGCGCAATCAAGGTTAATCGCTCTCGTGAACTTCATCCTACGCTGGGACAAAGCGCACACAAAATCTGCGGCATTATATACTGGCGTCACTGAAACGGAAACGACACTGCTTGCCGCGTCCATTCCCGGCGCCGCCCACATCGGAAATCCCATGCAACTCAAGAACCCCATCCTCGGCCTGTGCCAACAGTCCACCTTCATGCTCAGCGCCGCCAAAGTCGACCAATGCCCCGACGACGAAGGCTTTGAAGTGGCCTTCGCCGGGCGTTCCAACGCCGGCAAGTCCAGCGCGTTGAACACCCTGACACACGCCAGCCTGGCGCGGACCTCGAAAACACCGGGTCGCACACAGCTGTTGAACTTCTTCAAGCTAGACGATGAACGCCGTTTGGTCGACCTGCCGGGTTACGGTTACGCGAAAGTGCCGATCCCGTTGAAGCTGCACTGGCAGCGTCACCTCGAAGCCTATCTGGGCGGTCGCGAGAGTTTGAAAGGTTTGATTCTGATGATGGACATCCGTCATCCAATGACCGATTTCGACCTGCTGATGCTCGATTGGGCCATCGCCAGTGGCATGCCGATGCATATTTTGCTGACCAAGGCAGACAAGCTGACCTACGGTGCGGCAAAAAACGCATTGCTCAAGGTTCAGGCGGAAATCCGCAAGGGCTGGGGCGATTCGATCACTATCCAGCTGTTTTCGGCACCCAAACGCATGGGCCTGGAAGACGCCTACACTGTACTGGCGGGCTGGATGGAGTTGGCGGACAAGGGCAGCGAGACTGCCGAGTAAGACTTTACAGGTGAAAAGCCAGGCAAAAAAAACCCCGGACTTCATATGGGGAGGGAGAAGTTCCGGGGTTCAAGCTCCGGACCGCTAGGGCGGGGTCCAGATATCTGCCAACACTTAACACAACATAGGAGCATCGAAGGGCTTCACCAGCCATTCAGTATCTCTGAGTGGCGGTTCACGGATTTAGTTCAGACTATTTTCAAAAACTATTGGAAATAATCGACGTCATTTTCCGCACTATAGCCCTTCGTTATTTTGTGCTGCGGCATTAGGCCGCAGCACAGGCGTCTTTCATACCGATCAGTGCGCTTCATCCCAGTTGTTGCCTATGCCCACCTCGACCAGAAGCGGTACATCCAGCTGTGCTGCGCTGCTCATGTGTACGCGAATATCCTCACGCACCTGGTCGATCAGATCCTCACGCACCTCAAGCACCAATTCATCGTGTACTTGCAGGATGACTTTGGCGTCCAGACCTGACGATGTCAGCCAGTTATCTACCGTTACCATGGCTTTCTTGATGATGTCCGCCGCGGTGCCTTGCATCGGGGCGTTGATTGCCGTGCGCTCCGCTGCTTTGCGCAGGGCCTGGTTTTTCGCGTTGATTTCCGGCAGGTACAAACGACGACCAAAGATGGTTTCGACGAAACCCTGCTCGGCGGCCTGGGCGCGCGTGCGCTCCATGTATTCCAGGACGCCGGGATAACGGGCGAAGTAGCGGTCGATGTAGGCTTGGGACTGTTTGCGGTCAACGCCGATCTGCTTGGCCAGGCCAAACGCGCTCATGCCGTAGATCAAACCGAAGTTGATGGCTTTCGCGCTACGACGCTGATCGTTAGTGACCGCGTCCAGTTCGACGCCAAACACCTCTGCGGCCGTGGCGCGGTGTACATCGAGGTTGTTGCGGAAGGCATGCAACAAGCCTTCATCCTTGGCCAGATGCGCCATGATCCGCAGTTCGATTTGCGAGTAGTCCGCGGCCAGCAACTTGTAGCCTTTCGGCGCGACGAACGCCTGACGAATCCGCCGACCTTCGGCAGTGCGAATCGGAATGTTCTGCAGGTTCGGGTCGATCGACGATAAGCGTCCGGTGGCGGCGACGGCTTGCTGGTAAGACGTATGAATGCGCCCGGTACGAGCGTTGATCTGCTCAGGCAAACGGTCGGTGTAGGTGCTTTTGAGTTTGCTCAGCGAGCGGTATTGCATCAGCACCTTGGGCAGCGGGTAGTCTTGTTCGGCCAACTCAGCCAACACCGCTTCGGCGGTCGAGGCCTGGCCCTTGGCGGTTTTGCTAAGTACAGGCAAACCGAGTTTTTCGTAGAGGATCACGCCCAGTTGCTTCGGCGAACCCAGGTTGAATTCTTCACCGGCAATGGCGAACGCCTCACGCTCAAGGGCGACCAGTTTCTCGCCCAGTTCGACGCTCTGGATGCCGAGCAGGTTGGCATCTACGAGTGCGCCTTGGCGTTCGATTCGGGCCAGAACCGGCATCAGCGGCATTTCAATCTCGTTGAGCACTTTGCACAGGCTTGGCGTTGCTGCCAGTTTTTCCTGCAAAGCCTGGTGCAGCTGGAAGGTGACATCGGCATCTTCGGCAGCATAGGGGCCCGCCAGCTCAAGAGAGATCTGGTCGAAAGTCAGCTGTTTGACGCCTTTGCCCGCGATTCCTTGAATATCGGTCTTGCTTTGGCCCAGGTACTTGAGCGCCAGGCTGTCCATGTCGTGGCGGGTGGCCGTCGAGTCCAGGACGTAAGACTCGAGCATAGTGTCGTAGGCAATACCCTGAACAATAATCCCGTTGCTCTGATCGCCACCGATGGCGCAGTTGGCGAGGATATTGGTTTCGAATTTCGCATGCTGGCCGACTTTCAGCTTATTCGGGTTTTCCAGCAGCGGTTTCAACGCCAGCAGCACGGTGTCGCGATCCAGTTGCTCCGGCACGCCCATGTAGGAATGGGTCAGCGGAATGTAGGCCGCTTCGTTGGCCGCGACGGAAAACGACAGACCCACCAGTTGTGCATGTTGAGCATCGGTACCATTGGCTTCGGTGACGAAGGCGATCAGTGGTGCCTTGTCGAGCTTGTCCAGCCAGGCCTCGAAGTGTTGCTGGTCGAGGATGGTTTCGTACTTCGCTTCGGCAGCACCCGGCTGTTCCTGGGCGACCTCGACAATGTCCTGACCCGAGCGCTTCGCGTCGCGCTGGTTTTCTTCGAACCAGCTTTTGAATTCCAGCAGGGTGTAGAGCTCGGCGAGCTTGTCGTGATCTGGCGGACCCATTTGCAGATCGTCGAGACCGATGTCCAGCGGTACGTCGATCTTGATGGTTGCCAGTTGATAGGAGAGGAACGCCATCTCCTTATGCTCTTCGAGCTTGGCCGGCAGGGTTTTGGCGCCGCGAATCGGCAGGGTCGGGACGATATCGAGCTGCGCATAGAGCTCGGTCAGGCCGCCGTTCACGCCGACCAGCAGGCCGGAAGCGGTTTTGGGGCCGATGCCCGGAACGCCCGGGATGTTGTCGGACGAATCGCCCATCAGTGCCAGATAATCGATGATCTGCTCGGGAGCGACGCCGAATTTCTCCTTCACGCCTTCTACGTCCAGTGCGCTACCGGTCATCGTATTGACCAAGGTAATGTGCCCGTCGACCAGTTGCGCCATGTCCTTGTCGCCGGTGGAGATCACCACCGGACGGTCGGCGGCCGCGCTGCTGCGGGCCAAGGTGCCGATCACGTCGTCCGCTTCGACGTTGTCCACGCACAGCAATGGAAAGCCCAGGGCCTTGACGCTGGCGTGCAGCGGCTCGATCTGGACCCGCATATCGTCAGGCATGCTTGGGCGATTGGCCTTGTATTCGGCGAACATCGCGTCGCGGAACGTCCCGCCCTTGGCGTCGAATACCACGGCGAACGGGCTGTCCGGGTACTGCTTGCGCAGACTCTTGAGCATGTTCAAGACGCCCTTGACCGCACCGGTCGGCAGGCCTTTGGACGTGGTCAGCGGTGGCAGCGCGTGAAAGGCGCGGTACAGATAAGAAGAACCGTCCACCAGGACGAGGGGGGCTTGGCTCATGAGCAGGATCAACCTTTTCGGCGGGTCCGGCGCTAGAATAGCGGGACCGTTGACGACAAAGGGACAAGGTTATCATGCGCACACTAAATCGCTTGTTGCTGGCTGGCTTGTTCGCAATCACTCCTTTGGCTGCCATGGCCGCGGATGACGCGCCCTCGGCAGACCCGGATGTAACAATCCGCACGGAAGGTGACAAAACCATTCAGGAGTATCGGCAAAATGGTTTTTTGTATGCCATCAAGGTGACCCCGAAAGTCGGTAAACCGTATTTCCTTGTGCGCGCTGATGGCTCGGACGGTAACTTCATCCGCTCGGATCAGCCGGATATGTTGATTCCGTCGTGGAAAATATTCGAGTGGTAAGCCGCTCCTAACTTAAATTGGCGCTGGCAGTCGCGGCGCCCGTACTGGCAGTTTTAACCATGTCTGTGTTCACCCCCCTGGCTCGGCCCGAGCTGGAAACCTTTCTCGCCCCTTATGGGCTCGGCCGCCTGCTTGATTTCCAGGGGATCGCCGCCGGTAGCGAAAACACCAATTTCTTTATCAGCCTGGAGCAGGGCGAGTTTGTCCTGACCCTGGTCGAGCGAGGTCCGGTGCAGGAGATGCCGTTCTTCATCGAGCTGCTCGACGTGCTGCACGACGCCGACCTGCCGGTGCCTTATGCACTGCGCACCACCGACGGCGTCGCCTTGCGCGAACTGGCCGGTAAACCTGCGCTGCTGCAGCCACGTCTGGCGGGCAAGCACATCAAGGATGCCAACGCGCAGCATTGCGCTCAGGTCGGCGAGCTGCTGGCTCATCTGCACCTGGCGACCCAGGCCAACATGATCAAACGCAAAACCGATCGCGGCCTGGACTGGATGCTGGAGGAGGGCACGCAGTTGCTTTCGCATCTGAATGCCGAGCAAAGCGATTTGCTGCAACGGGCGCTGGATGAAATCACACAGCAGAAGACGAAAATTCTGGCGCTGCCGCGGGCCAACATCCATGCGGACCTGTTCCGCGATAATGCGATGTTCGAAGGCACGCACCTGACCGGGTTGATCGACTTCTACAACGCCTGTTCGGGGCCGATGCTCTACGACGTGGCGATTGCCTTGAACGATTGGTGTTCGGACGAGCAAGGGCAGCTTGATGGCGCTCGGGCGCGGGCGCTGCTGGGTGCTTATGCCGCGCTGCGACCGTTTACCGCTGCCGAAGCCGAGCTGTGGCCGACCATGCTGCGCGTGGCGTGCGTGCGGTTCTGGTTGTCGCGGTTGATCGCCGCGGAGTCTTTCGCCGGGCAGGACGTGTTGATTCACGATCCGATGGAGTTTCAGCTGCGGCTGGCGCAACGGCAGAAGGTCAGCACGCCGTTGCCTTTCGCCCTCTAAAAGCATCGCGGGCAAGCCACGCTCCCACAGGGTTTGTGTCGTTCATAGTATTGGCGAACGACACAAACCCTGTGGGAGCGTGGCTTGCCCGCGATTGGGGCGACACAATTTTCGGAACTACAACGACTCCAGACACCCCGCCAAATCATTCCCCAGCTTTTCCAGCAATTGCTCATAGCCCTGAGCGGTCGCTGGCGTGTATCCGCCCAGCGCATCCAGTTCCGCCAGTTTCACCGGCAGCCCGGCCACCAGGGTTTCTGCCAGGCGTGGGCGCAGCGGAGGTTCGCTGAACACGCAAGTCTTGCCGACTTCCTGCAACCGGGTGCGCATCGCTGCCACATGTTGGGCACCGGGCTGCACTTCGGCAGCGACACTGAACACGCCGGTGTGCTTGAGGCCATAAGCGTCTTCGAAGTAGTCGAAGGCTTCGTGGAACACGAAATAAGGCTTACCCGCGATACCCGCCAGACGGGCTTTCAGGCGCAGGTCCAAAGCATCCAGACGCTCGTCGAATGCCTTCAGGTTGCTCTGGTAGCGCGCCGCGTTGGCCGGATCGGCCGCGCTGAGGTCGGTGGCCATTTTGCTGGCGATCACTCGGGCGTTGATCGGTGACAACCACAAGTGTGCATCCAGGCTGCCGGGGCGGTGATCGTGGTCATGCTCGTCGGCTTCTTCGGCGTGAGAGTGGTTATCTTCGGCGAAGTGTCGCAGTTTCAGGCCAGGCAAATCCTGCACCGCAACGCTCGGCAGCGTACGACCTTTCAGTACGCGAGGCAGAAAACCTTCCATGTCCGGGCCGATCCAGTACACCAGATCCACCGATTGCACTTTCCGTACGTCGGAAGGGCGCAAGGCGTAGTTATGGGGCGAGGTGCCGGGCGGCAGCAAGACTTCCGGAACCGCTACGCCGTCCTGCACCGCTGCGGCTATCAGCTGCAGGGGTTTGACGCTGGTGAGGACTTTGACCTCGGCTTGAGCTGAGCCGATCAGCAGAAAACTTGCGACAAATGCGACAAAGATAGAAAAAAGTCGGGACACGATGACCACTCGAAGAGGCGAGAACGGGTAACATAATAACGTCTCTCACAAAACTCGTCGCCGCTCATGCCTAAAACACCGATTGCCAGCCGTCCCCACGACCACTCTCATTGCGTGCATAGCGCATTGTCTGAGGCCGATGCCTTGTGCGCACGTCAGGGGCTGCGCCTGACCGCTTTGCGCCGGCGGGTGCTGGAACTGGTATGGCAAAGCCACAAACCGCTGGGTGCCTACGACATTCTGGCGGTGCTCAGCGAGCAGGACGGCCGCCGCGCCGCGCCTCCAACCGTGTACCGCGCGCTGGATTTCCTGCTGGAAAACGGCCTGGTACACCGCATCTCCTCGCTGAACGCCTTTGTCGGCTGTAATCACCCGGAACACGCTCACCAGGGCCAGTTCCTGATCTGCCGCGAATGCCACGCCGCCATCGAACTCGAACAGAAATCCATCAGCGACGCGATCATCAATAGCGCCAAAGATGTCGGATTTATCGTCGAGGCCCAGACCGTTGAAGTGATCGGTCTCTGCTCGGGTTGCCAGGGGGCTTGATGAGCAACGCGCTGATTCGCCTCGAGCAGGTGGCTGTCACCTTTGCCGGGCAAAACGTGCTGGACAACATCGAGCTGAGCGTCGAGCCGGGGCAGATCGTCACCTTGATCGGCCCCAACGGTGCCGGCAAAACCACGCTGGTGCGCGCGGTGCTCGGTCTGTTGAAGCCGGACAGCGGCAGCGTCTGGCGCAAGCCGAAGTTGCGCGTCGGTTACATGCCGCAAAAACTCCATGTCGATCCGACCCTGCCGCTGTCGGTGCTGCGCTTCTTGCGTCTGGTGCCGGGCGTGGACCGCGCTCGCGCCTTGGCGGCCCTCAAGGAAGTCGGTGCCGAACAGGTCATCGACAGCCCGGTGCAAAGTGTTTCCGGTGGCGAAATGCAGCGGGTGCTGCTGGCTCGGGCACTGTTGCGCGAGCCGGAATTGCTGGTGCTTGATGAACCGGTGCAAGGTGTCGATGTGGCCGGTCAAGCCGAGCTCTACAGCCTGATAACACGCTTGCGCGACCGTCATGGTTGCGGCGTTTTGATGGTCTCTCACGATTTGCATCTGGTGATGAGCACCACCGATCAGGTGGTGTGCCTGAATCGCCATGTCTGCTGTTCCGGGCATCCCGAGCAGGTCAGCGGCGATCCGGCATTCGTCGAGCTGTTCGGAAAAAACGCACAAAGCCTGGCGATATATCACCACCATCACGACCACGCCCACGACCTGCATGGCTCGGTGGTCAGCGCGGTCCCGTCGACTCACGTTCATGGAGATAGCTGTAAGCATGGCTGATTTTCTGCTTTATGCCCTGCTTGCAGGTCTGGCCCTGGCGCTGGTCGCGGGCCCGTTGGGTTCGTTCGTGGTCTGGCGGCGCATGGCCTATTTCGGCGACACGCTGTCCCACGCCGCATTGCTCGGCGTGGCGTTGGGTTTTCTGCTGGATGTCAGCCCGACCGTTGCCGTTACTGTAGGCTGCTTGTTGCTGGCGGTATTGCTGGTGACGTTGCAACAACGGCAGCCACTGGCGTCCGACACGCTTTTGGGAATTCTCGCACCGAGCACGCTCTCTCTGGGTCTTGTGGTACTAAGCTTCATGCATGAAGTGCGGATCGACCTGATGGCCTATCTGTTCGGCGACTTGCTGGCGATCAGTCCGACCGATCTGGCCTGGATCCTCGGCGGTAGCGCGGCGGTGCTGACATTGCTGGTCACGCTGTGGCGACCTTTGCTGGCGATTACGGTGCACGAAGAACTGGCCAAAGTGGAAGGTTTGCCAGTGGCGGCGTTGCGCCTGGCCCTGATGTTGCTGATCGCTGTGGTGATCGCGGTGGCAATGAAAATCGTCGGCGTGTTGCTGATTACTTCGTTACTGATTATTCCGGCGGCTGCGGCACAGCGTCACGCCCGCTCGCCGGAGCAGATGGCACTGGGCGCGAGCCTGCTGGGCATGCTCGCGGTGTGTGGCGGGCTGGCGTTGTCCTGGTTCAAGGACACCCCGGCCGGCCCGTCGATTGTGGTGACGGCTGCCGCACTGTTTCTGCTGAGTTTTGTCCTGCCCCGTCGAGGGGTGTAGACTTGCTCGTTTTTTGCGCAAATAGAGAGTCGCAGGAATGAAGCTGTTCGCCTCCCGTTATCTGCTCCTTGTCGCATTTTCGCTGCTACTGGGCGCTTGCCAAAGCACGCCACCGGCGGCCATCGAGGCCCCCGATGCACGGGCCACGGCTATCGCACAGCTGGAACAAAGCCTGGCCAGCAGCGAGCTGGCCACTGCCGAAGGACAATTGGCAGCCTTGCAGGCCGAGTCGCCCAACGATCAATCCCTCGAGCAATACCAGCGGCAATTGGCTGAGGCTTATTTGTTGCGTAGCCAGATCGTGTTGCAAAAAGGTGATGTGAATGCAGCAGCCACCGCCCTCAGCCGTGCCCGGGTATTGATGCCCAAGGCCCCGGCGCTAACCGGTGGCGTCAACAGCGCCATTGTCCATGCCCGCAAGGCGGAACTGGATAAAGCCGAAGCGGCGCTCAAGGCTGCCGAAGCCAAGCCTCAAGCCAAAGTCATCGACCCGACGGCTGAAAGCACCACGGTCGCATTGAACCTCACCGATATGAGCAAGCTTCGTCGTCAACTGGATGCCATCGCCGCCGATGTGGTGAATTATCAGTGCGACGTGAGCATTCAGGTGCCGCGCACCCAGGATTACCCATGGCTGGCCACGCTGCTGACCAAACGGGTGAAGAAGCTGGATTCGGAGTTTGATCTGAAGCTGGAGAAACAGATTCTGCGCAACATTCCGGCGCAGATGGTTCTGAGTCCACGCAAGCCTTAAAAGCTTCGCGGGCAAGCCTCGCTCCTGCAGGTTCGCGTTGATTTTGAAATCGACACCGACCCTGGAGTGAAGCTTGCCCGCGAAGGCGCCCTTCCTAACGAAAAAAATCTTAAGCCGGAACCGCCTTGGCCTTAGGCTCCCTATCCCACACCCGATGCTGCCCGATCGCGGCAAAAAACGCCTTGAACAGCTTGGCATCGTTACCCACGATCAGCCCCGCATCAGCCTCCAGCTTCAACACATCCAGCAACTGCCTCGCTTCGCCATGCAACGCGATTGCCTTCAAATGCTTGTACGCCTCCAGCAGGTAATGCAGCGCTACACCGTCGTTACTCAGCGCCTTGATCGACGCCGCGCCACCCGGTACGAACACCGCGTCAAATGCCACCGACGGTGAACCTTCCATCGACGCATCCACCGGCAGCGCTTTGCCATCGGCGGTTGTCACGGGGGCCGAGGTCGGGCCAAGCAGTTTGGCGTGCGCGCCTTCGGCCATCAGAGCCTTTTTCATCGATTCAATCGCCGCGCCATCCACCCCGTTGGCCGCCAGAATGGCCACTTTTCGGGTTTTGATATCCCCTGACAGCAGGTTGGCCTGGCTCAGGGCGGGGGAGTGGTCGAGTGAAGTTTTGCGCACCTCGACCGTGCCGGCCTTCGGTACCGGCAAGCCCAGGTTCTGTGCCACGCGTTTGGCCAGTTCCAGATCGATATTGGCCAGGATCTCATTCACCTGCCGCGCACGAATAAATTCGCGTTCGACCTTGCCCAGCTCAAAGCTGTAAGCCGCGATGATGTGTTCCTGTTCGTGCTTGCTCATGCTGTGGAAGAACAGCCGTGCTTGGGAGAAATGGTCGCTGAACGACTCGCTGCGCTGACGGATTTTCGCAGCATCGATGCGCTCCGGATAAGTCTCGAAGCCGCCGTCCTGCGCTGCCGGTGGGGTTTCCTTCGGCCAGCCGCTGTCGATAGAGTTCGGCTCGTAAGAGGCGCGTCCCTTGTCGATGGTGGTGCGGTGCTGCGCATCCCGTTGACCGTTGTGGAATGGCGACACCGGACGGTTGATCGGGATCTCATGAAAATTCGGCCCACCCAGTCGGCTGATCTGCGTATCGGTGTAGGAAAACAGCCGCCCTTGCAGTAACGGGTCATTGGAGAAGTCGATCCCCGGCACGATATGCCCGGGGCAGAAGGCAACCTGCTCGGTCTCGGCGAAGAAGTTGTCCGGGTTGCGGTTGAGCACCATCTTGCCCAGCGGAGTGATAGGGACGACTTCCTCGGGAATGATTTTGGTTGGGTCGAGAAGGTCGAAATCGAAGGCATGTTCGTTTTCCTCCTCGATGACCTGTACGCCCAACTCCCATTCCGGGTAGTCCCCCATCTCGATGGACTCCCAGAGATCACGACGGTGGAAGTCGGTGTCTTTACCGGCAAGCTTCTGCGCCTCATCCCACACCAGCGAGCAGGTGCCGGCGGCGGGGCGCCAGTGGAATTTTACGAAGCGTGCTTTGCCTTCGGCATTGATCATGCGAAACGTGTGCACGCCGAAGCCTTGCATGGTGCGCAGGCTTTTGGGAATTGCCCGGTCGGACATGGTCCACATCACCATGTGCGCGGATTCCGGCACCAGAGAAACAAAGTCCCAGAAAGTATCGTGGGCCGAACCACCGGTAGGAATCTCGTTGTGGGGTTCGGGTTTTACCGCATGGACGAAGTCAGGAAATTTGATCGCATCCTGAATGAAGAACACCGGCATGTTGTTGCCCACCAGATCGAAGTTGCCTTCGTCGGTGAAAAATTTCACCGCGAAACCTCGTACGTCCCGCACGGTATCGCCTGATCCGCGCGGACCTTGCACCGTGGAAAAGCGCACAAAAACCGGAGTCTTTTGATGTGGGTCTTGTAGGAACCCGGCCTTGGTCAGTACGGAATGGGTTTCGTACGCCTGGAAGTAACCATGGGCGCCGGTGCCGCGGGCATGGACGATGCGCTCGGGAATGCGTTCATGGTCAAAGTGCGTGATCTTTTCACGCATGATGAAGTCTTCCAGCAATGACGGCCCGCGGGCACCGCCCTTCAACGTGTTCTGATTGTCCGCGACCTTCACGCCCTGGTTGGTGCGCAAGGCCTGCTCGGTGGCGTCGGAGCGAAATTTTTCCAGGCTGTCGAGCTTGGCGTTGGTGTTACTGCGGTCTAGGGTATCGGTCCCGGCCAGTGCGCTTTGGGGGGCTGCAGGCTTTTTAGTACTCATCAGACGTAAACTCCTCGTGGCGATTCCCGCCGGGCCAAGGCTTATGGGCCATTGCCCAGACACGGCATCCAGGCATTCTCGAGTTGCTTAATCAGTGACCGATGGGGAGTTGGCGCCGTTCCTTTTTTCTGACCTTTGATCGCGTTATTGCCAAATCGCTGGTTGAATGCGAAATAAATGCTAAGAACCTCTATACGGACAGGCTAAAATGCGCGCCCGGCTAACCGCTGATCCTTTTCTAACGCGCCCCACAAGGTTCGCTACGTGATCGAGTTTCAAAACGTCCACAAAACTTACCGCGTCGCCGGTAAGGATATTCCCGCCCTGCATCCGACCAGTCTGACGATTGAGAATGGTCAGGTCTTTGGCCTGATCGGCCATTCCGGCGCGGGAAAAAGTACCCTGCTGCGTCTGATCAACCGCCTGGAGAACTCCAGTGGCGGCAAGATCATCGTCGATGACGAAGAAGTCACCGCGCTGGATGCCAATAGCCTGCGGCGCTTCCGTCAGCAGGTCGGGATGATTTTCCAGCACTTCAACCTGCTGGCCTCCAAAACCGTTGCCGACAATGTCGCGCTGCCGCTGACCCTCGCCGGTGAACTGTCCCGTGGCGAAATCGACCGGCGTGTGGCGGAGTTGCTGGCGCGGGTCGGCCTGTCTGATCATGCGAAAAAGTACCCGGCACAATTGTCTGGCGGTCAGAAGCAGCGTGTCGGCATCGCCCGCGCCCTGGCAACCAAACCGAAAATCCTGCTGTGCGATGAAGCCACCAGTGCCCTGGACCCGCAAACCACGGCGTCGGTCCTGCAACTGCTGGCCGAGATCAACCGTGAGCTGAAACTGACCATCGTCCTGATCACCCACGAAATGGATGTGATCCGTCGGGTCTGCGATCAGGTGGCGGTGATGGATGCCGGCAAGATCGTTGAGCAAGGTTCGGTGGCCGAGGTGTTCCTGCATCCCAAGCACCCGACCACCAAGCGCTTCGTACAGGAAGACGAGCAGATCGACGAAAGCGAACAGCGCGACGACTTCGCTCATGTACCGGGGCGCATCGTGCGTCTGACCTTCCAGGGCGAAGCGACCTACGCGCCGTTGCTGGGTACCGTCGCCCGGGAAACGGGCGTGGACTACAGCATCCTGGCCGGTCGTATCGATCGCATCAAAGACGTCCCTTACGGGCAATTGACCCTCGCCGTCACCGGCGGCGACATGGAAGCGGCGTTTGCCCGCTTCACCGCAGCTGACGTCCACATGGAGGTGCTGCGCTGATGGAAGTCCTGATGAGTTTCTTCTCTAATATCGACTGGTACGAAATCTGGCTGGCCACCGGCGATACCCTGCTGATGCTCAGCGGTTCGCTGTTGTTCACCGTGCTTTTAGGATTGCCGCTGGGCGTGCTGTTGTTCCTGTGCAGCCCTCGTCAGTTGCTGGAAGCCAAAGGCGTCTACGCGCTGCTGTCGCTGGTGGTGAACATTCTGCGTTCGCTGCCGTTCATCATTCTGCTGATCGTGATGATTCCGTTCACTGTGTTGATCACGGGCACCTCCCTGGGTGTTGCCGGTGCGATTCCACCCTTGGTAGTGGGCGCCACGCCGTTCTTCGCACGACTGGTAGAAACCGCCTTGCGTGAAGTGGATCGCGGCATCATCGAGGCGACCCAGGCCATGGGCGCGACGACACGTCAGATCATCATCAATGCCTTGCTGCCGGAAGCTCGTCCGGGCATCTTCGCGGCGATTACGGTGACAGCGATTACACTGGTGTCCTACACGGCAATGGCCGGTGTGGTCGGCGCTGGCGGTCTGGGCGACCTGGCGATCCGTTTCGGTTACCAGCGTTTCCAGACGGATGTGATGGTTGTGACGGTGGTGTTGCTGCTGATGCTGGTTCAAGTGCTGCAAACCGTTGGCGACAAATTGGTTGTCCACTTCTCACGTAAATAAGTCATGAGCCGGCCATTCGCTGGTAGGCGCCAAACGGGCGCCTCACAAGGAGTTAGCTGAATGAAAAAACTACTCGTCGCATTCGCTGCCGTTGCAGCCTTTTCCGCACACGCTGCCGACACCCTGACCGTCGCGGCCACCCCGGTGCCTCACGCGGAAATCCTCGAGTTTGTTAAACCGGCCCTGGCCAAAGAAGGCGTGGACCTGAAGGTCAAAGTCTTCACCGACTACATCCAGCCGAACGTGCAGGTGGCCGAGAAGCGTCTGGACGCCAACTTCTTCCAGCACCAGCCGTACCTGGATGAGTTCAACAAGGCCAAGGGCACCAGCCTTGTCAGCGTTGCCGGTGTGCACCTGGAACCTTTGGGCGCTTACTCCAGCAAGTACAAAGCCCTGACCGAGCTGCCGGGCGGCGCCAACGTGGTGATCCCTAACGACGCCACCAACGGCGGTCGTGCGCTGTTGCTGCTGGCGAAGGCTGGCCTGATCAAGTTGAAGGATTCGAACAACATCCTGTCGACCGTCAAGGACATCACCGAGAACACCAAGGACCTGAAATTCCGTGAACTGGAAGCCGCGACCATCCCGCGCGTGCTGACTCAGGTCGACCTGGCGCTGATCAACACCAACTATGCGCTGGAAGCCAAGCTCGATCCGTCCAAGGACGCGCTGGTCATCGAAGGCAGCGACTCGCCATACGTGAACATCCTCGTGGCCCGTCCGGACGACAAGGACAGCGCCGCGATGCAGAAACTGGTTGCTGCGCTGCACAGCCCGGAAGTGAAAGCCTTCATTCTCGAGAAGTACAAAGGCGCGGTATTGCCGGCGTTCTGATCAGCTGACGTAAACGAAAAAGGGGCGCAATCACTGCGCCCCTTTTTTGCGTCTGAAACACCGTACCTGTGGGAGCGGGCTTGCCCGCGATGGCGGTGAAACAGTCGACATCAATATTGAATGATGCTCCGTCATCGCGGGCAAGCCCCACATTCGTTTTGTGGTGTTAAAGGGATTTGCTGGCGATGCTCACACCCAAGGTGTGGCTCGCCCCTGGTGCCAGCGTCACCACATCATCCATCACATTCGCCGTTTCAATACACAGCATGCGCTGCCAGCCATCGTCAGCCATGTCACTGAACGCTGCAGCGCGGTCGATCCAGGGGTTCCAGATCACCGCCGAACGCGAACCGCTGCTGGTCAGTTCAATGCGTCGTTCCCAGTGTGGGTCAACAATGCTCAGCTTCGGTGGGGTATTGAGATAGATGCGGTCGGTCTCGCCGGTAAAACGCAAATCACCGGTCTGGGTGACGGTTTTCCAGTCGTCCAGGGTTTCGATATAACTCAAGCCGTCCAGCCCTTCGACATGTACGTTGCGCACATCGCTGACCGCGAAATAGCTGTGCAATGCCTGGCTGATCGTGACGTGCTCAGCGCCTTTGTTTTCGCTCGTCAGGTTGATATGCAACTGCTCATCCAGACGAATGCTCAGCTTCAAGTCCACTTGATGCGGCCATCCCGGCAGACCGCCTTCGGGGTAGGGCAGAACGAATTCCACCTTCAGGCTTACGCCCTCGGTTTCGATGCCGAGCAATTCCCAGTCCATCGCACGTACCAGACCATGGGCGGTCGGCGGTTCATTGCCGACGCGCATGGCCTGGACACTCTGCGGATTGCGCGACAGGTTGCCGAACCATGGCCAGCACACTGGAACGCCGGCGCGGATGCTTTTGCCGGTCTTGAACACCGCCTCGTCGTTGAGCCAGATCAGTGGCGGCTCGCCAGCCAGTTGATAACTGAGGATGTGCGCACCTTGTTGGGCCACCAGCAATTCGGCCTGACTGTGACGGATGCGCCAGCAGTTCAGTTCATCCAGTTTCACAGCTTCAACGTTGGGCGTGCTCATGGGGCAACTCTCAATCAGGAACAATGACTGCAATGGACCGCAAAACGGTCGCCGTGTTTAACGCACCGTTTTTTTACGAGCTCCGGTTTAACGCGCTCTAGGCGGAACCGAGCGAGTGCGGCCGCTGCCGTCGATGGCGACGAACACAAAGACGGCTTCGGTCACTTTACGCCATTCGCTGGACAGTGGATCGTCGCTCCAGACTTCGACCATCATCTGAATCGAGCTGCGGCCGATTTCCAGGGCCTGGGTATAGAAGGACAGCTGAGCACCCACCGCTACCGGCACCAGGAACGCCATGCGATCGATCGCAACGGTGGCTACGCGACCACCGGCAACCTTGCTGGCCATTGCGGTGCCAGCCAAATCCATCTGCGCCACCAGCCAGCCGCCGAAAATATCGCCAAAGCCATTGGTTTCACGCGGAAGCGCGGTGATTTGCAGGGCCAGGTCGCCTTGCGGGATTGGATCTTCTTGTTCGAGCTCTATCATGCCGGGGGTGCCTCTGACCCGTGACTCTTCATAGTTGTAGCGGGTGGATAGCCGTCTCGGAAAAACGATTCAGCCCCGAACATACTACGTTCGTCACGTTTTTCGTAAGGCGCCTAAAGGGAAACTCTGCGAAATCGGCTGACAGGTGCCAACGACGGTTTCGCACAGCAACCCCTTACAAGCCGTTGCAATGTTGCGAGTATATCGATCGGTAGACTCCGAGACGACCGTCCGGTTCTCATTTTGACCGTCAAATACGCGCCTCTATGTGCTTTTTCGAACAATTTGCTATCGTGCCGAACCTGCCCAAGCCTCTGCCAGCGTTGTTGAGGTTGCAGATCCGACTATAAGAGAAGCCCTTGCCATGACCACAGCGCCCTCGAGCATCGCGCAGCCCACCCATTCCGCACGTCCGCTGACCCGTAACGACTACAAGACGCTATCGCTGTCTGCCCTGGGCGGCGCGCTGGAGTTTTACGACTTCATCATCTTTGTGTTCTTCGCCACGGTGGTCGGCAAACTGTTCTTCCCCGCAGACATGCCCGAGTGGCTGCGACTGATGCAAACGTTCGGCATCTTCGCCGCTGGCTATCTGGCGCGGCCGCTGGGCGGCATCGTCATGGCACACTTCGGTGATCTGCTGGGGCGCAAGAAGATGTTCACCTTGAGCATTTTCATGATGGCCGTGCCAACCCTGATCATGGGCTTGCTGCCGACTTATGCGCAGATAGGTATGTGGGCGCCGATCCTGTTGCTACTGATGCGGGTGATCCAGGGCGCGGCGATTGGCGGGGAAGTGCCAGGGGCCTGGGTATTCGTTTCCGAACACGTGCCGCAGCGGCACATCGGTTATGCCTGCGGCACGCTGACCTGCGGTCTGACCGCCGGTATTCTTTTGGGCTCATTGGTCGCCACCGCGATCAACAGCATTTACACACCCGTTGAGGTCTCGGATTACGCCTGGCGGATCCCGTTCCTGCTGGGCGGTGTGTTTGGCCTGTTCTCGGTCTACCTGCGCCGCTGGCTCCACGAAACCCCGGTGTTCGCCGAGCTGCAATTGCGCAAGGCCCTGGCCGAAGAAGTGCCGCTGCGCGCCGTGTTGCGCGACCATCGCGGTGCGATTCTGATTTCCATGCTGCTGACCTGGCTGCTGTCCGCCGGCATTATCGTCGTCATTCTGATGACCCCGACCGTGTTGCAGACCGTTTACCACTTCGCGCCGACTACCGCGTTGCAGGCCAACAGCCTGGCCATCGTGTTCCTGAGCCTGGGCTGTGTGGCCTCCGGTGTATTGGCTGACCGCTTCGGCGCAGGCCGGGTGTTCGTGTTCGGTAGCGCCGCGCTGCTGATCAGTTCGTGGACGTTCTATCACAGCCTGTTCAACCATCCCGACTGGCTGTTCCCGATGTATGCCCTGACCGGTCTGCTGGTCGGGACCATCGGTGCGGTGCCGTATGTGATGGTCAAAGCCTTCCCGGCGGTGGTGCGGTTCAGCGGGTTGTCGTTTTCCTACAACCTGGCTTACGCGATTTTCGGTGGCCTGACACCGATGGTCGTCACCCTGCTGCTCAAGGAAAGCCCGATGGGGCCGGCCTATTACGTGGCGATTATTTGTGGGGTCGGGATTGTCGTGGGTGGGTATCTCTGGAAGAAGGGTCGCTAACCTTGTAACCGATCGTTCCCACGCTCTGCGTGGGAATGCCGCCATGGACGCTCTGCGTCCGCTTTTGAATGGGACGCAGAGCGTCCCGAGATGCATTCCCACGCAGAGCGTGGGAACGATCTATCGCTAGATGCTGGCCTTTCATCCAATTGTCATATTTCAGCCATAGAGTGTTCACACGGCCTGCTGATACTTGGCCCCGACTTAACACACCTATCTGCTAGGAGTAAGGCATGAAACTGAAGCGTTTGATGGCGGCAATGACTTTTGTCGCTGCTGGCGTTGCGACTGCCAACGCGGTTGCCGCTGTTGACCCTGCTATCCCGAGCTACACCAAGACCACTGGTGTGTCGGGCAACCTGTCCAGCGTCGGCTCCGATACCCTGGCGAACCTCATGACCCTGTGGGCTGAGAACTACAAAAAAGAATACCCGAACGTAAACATCCAGATTCAGGCCGCCGGTTCTTCTACCGCGCCACCTGCGCTGACTGAAGGCACCGCTAACCTGGGCCCGATGAGCCGCAAGATGAAGGACAACGAGCTGCAAGCCTTCGAAACCAAGTACGGCTACAAGCCAACCGCTATCCCGGTTGCCGTAGACGCCCTGGCTGTCTTCGTACACAAAGACAACCCGATCCAGCACCTGACCATGGAACAGGTCGACGCTATCTTCTCCTCGACGCGTCTGTGTGGCGCTAAAACCGACGTGAAAACCTGGGGCGACCTGGGTGTGACCGGCGACCTGGCCAACAAGCCGGTTCAGCTGTTCGGTCGTAACTCGGTATCCGGCACCTACGGCTACTTCAAGGAAGAAGCCCTGTGCAAAGGCGACTTCAAGCCAAACGTCAACGAACAACCGGGTTCGGCTTCGGTTGTGCAGTCGATCAGCTCCTCGCTGAACGGCGTCGGTTACTCGGGCATCGGCTACAAGACCGCCAGCGTGAAGACCGTGGCCCTGGCCAAGAAAGGCAGCACCGAGTTCGTTGAAGACACCGAAGAAAACGCCCTGAACGGCAAGTATCCGCTGTCGCGTTTCCTCTACGTTTACGTCAACAAGGCCCCGAACAAGCCTCTGGCCCCGCTGGAAGCCGAGTTCGTGAAACTGGTTCTGTCCAAACAGGGTCAGGAAGTGGTCGTGAAAGACGGCTACATCCCACTGCCAGCCAAGGTTGCTGCAAAAGCACTGGCTGATCTGGGTCTGTCGGAAGGCGGTAACGTCGCAAAAAAGTAAAACCCTAGGCCCGGGCTAAGCCCGGACCTGTAGGAGCAAGGCTTGCCCGCGAAAGCGGTGGGTCAGTCCACATTGATGTTGAATGTAACGACCCCTTCGCGGGCAAGCTTCGCCCCTACAAATGCCGGTAAATACCGGCCCCCAAATTTCCGATCCACTGCCAGTTCCCACAGGCGGTGGATTTGTTGCGTCACTGCATTGTCATCTTTCTGTCATACAGGATCGCTAGGGTGTGCGAATGAATGATCTGGCCAACTCCACCATGACTACAAATCCCCCCAAGCGAATTGACTTCAATACGCCTGAGCTGCACCGCAAGCGCCGTATTCGTGCGCTGAAAGATCGCCTGACCCGCTGGTACGTCCTCGTCGGCGGCCTCGCCGTCCTCGGCGCGATCACCCTGATCTTCTTCTTCCTCGGTTATGTTGTCGCGCCGCTGTTCCAGGGTGCCGATCTGACTGCCAAAGACGCCATCACGCCCGCCTGGATGCAAGACGCCGGCAAGCCGCTGATGATCTCCCTCGAAGAACAGAACCAGGTCGCCATGCGGGTTTCCGACAAGGGCCAGGCGCTGTTCTTTGATATCGACACCGGCGCCGAACTGCGCCGCGTTGATCTGCCAATCCCGGCGGGCAGCAGCGTAACCGCTATCGGCGAAGACCAGCCAGGTCAGCCACTGGTCGCGGTGGGCTTGTCCAACGGTCAGGCTCTGGTGTTCCGTCACACCTATAAAGTCAGCTACCCGGATGGCAAGAAAACCATCTCGCCAGCCATTGAATACCCATACGGCGAAACGCCAATCGCGCTGAACGAGACCGGTGGTGCGCTGGAGCACGTCAGCCTCAACGCTACCGATTCGACCCTGCTGCTGGCCGGCTCCAGCGGTGCGCAACTGCATGTCATCTCGCTGACCAGCGAAGAAAACATGATGACCGGCGAAGTCACCAACGAGCAGAAGCGCATCGACCTGCCGCAAATGACCGAGCCGGTGAAGAACATCTTCGTCGACCCGCGTCAGCAATGGTTGTACGTGGTCAATGGTCGCGCCCAGGCCGACGTGTTCAGCTTGCGCGACAAGAGCCTCAACGGTCGCTACAAGTTGCTCGAAGATGGCAATGCCGAAGTGACCGCCAGTACACAATTGCTGGGTGGTATCTCGCTGATCGTTGGTGATTCCAAGGGCGGTCTCGCCCAGTGGTTCATGGCTCGCGATCAGGATGGCGAACAACGCCTCAAGCAGATCCGTACCTTCCAGATGGGTACGACGCCGATCGTTGAAATCACTGCCGAAGAGCGCCGTAAAGGCTTCGTCGCTCTTGATGCGTCCGGCAAGCTCGGCGTGTTCCACAGCACCGCTCACCGCACTTTGCTGGTGGACCAGGTCGTCGACGGCCAAGGCCTGTTCGGCCTGTCGCCACGGGCTAACCGCGTGATCGTGGAGCAAGGTGGCAAGCTGCAACCTCTGCTGCTCGACAACCCGCATCCGGAAGTCTCGTGGAGCGCGTTGTGGAGCAAGGTCTGGTACGAGAACTACGACGAGCCTAAATACGTCTGGCAATCGACCGCCGCCAACACCGACTTCGAACCCAAGCTGAGCCTCTCGCCGCTGACCTTCGGTACCCTGAAAGCTGCGTTCTACGCCATGCTGCTGGCCGCGCCACTGGCCGTCGCCGCTGCGATCTACACCGCGTACTTCATGGCTCCGGGCATGCGTCGCAAGGTCAAACCGGTGATCGAGCTGATGGAAGCGATGCCGACGGTGATCCTCGGCTTCTTCGCCGGCCTGTTCCTGGCGCCGTATGTGGAAGGGCATCTGCCGGGGATTTTCAGTCTGCTGCTGTTGATGCCGATTGGCATCCTGGTCGCCGGTTTCACCTTCAGTCGCCTGCCTGAGTCCATTCGCCTGAAAGTGCCGGATGGCTGGGAAAGCGCGATCCTGATTCCGGTGATCATGTTTGTGGGCTGGCTGTCGCTGTACATGAGCCCGTACATGGAAACCTGGTTCTTCGGCGGTGACATGCGCATGTGGATCTCCCACGACCTGGGCATCACCTACGACCAGCGCAACGCCCTGGTGGTCGGCTTGGCCATGGGCTTCGCGGTGATTCCGAACATCTACTCCATTGCCGAAGATGCCGTGTTCAGTGTGCCTCGCGGCCTGACCCTGGGCTCTCTGGCTCTCGGTGCCACGCCGTGGCAGACCATGACGCGGGTGGTGATCCTCACCGCCAGCCCGGGCATTTTCTCGGCGCTGATGATCGGCATGGGCCGTGCGGTCGGTGAAACCATGATCGTGCTGATGGCCACCGGTAACACCCCGGTCATGGAAATGAACCTGTTCGAAGGCCTGCGCACATTGGCAGCCAACGTCGCGGTGGAAATGCCCGAATCGGAAGTCGGCGGCAGCCACTACCGCGTGCTGTTCCTCTCGGCGCTGGTGCTGCTGTTGTTCACCTTCGTCATGAACACCCTCGCGGAACTGATTCGTCAGCGTCTGCGCAAGAAATACTCGTCGCTTTAAGAAAGGTAGAAGTCTGTGAAACAGAACTCCCTGAATGGATGGTTCAAGAGCGGCGCCCCCGGCGTCTGGATCAGCGGTGGCGCGGTGTCCATTGCGGTCATCATGACCATTGGCCTGCTGGCGGTGATTGCCGTGCGCGGTCTGGGTCACTTCTGGCCGGCGGACCTGATCCACGCCAGTTATGACGTGCCGGGCCAGGCCAATCACCTGGTCATCGGCGAAGTGGTGCAGAAGGAAGAAGTGCCCCGCGAGCGCCTGAAAAGCGCTGGCCTGCCGGTGCCCGACCAAGGCCCGGAGTTCATGACCCGCGAGCTGATCAAGGTCGGCAACCGTGATCTGAACGGCAACGACTTCACCTGGATCGTCGGTGAGTGGCTGACCAACCAGAAGACCCCGCCAGAGCTGATGGCCATCGAGCGTCGCGAGTGGGGCAACTTCTACGGCTACCTGGTCAACGTCAAACAGGATGGCAAGGTCATCGCTGAAGGCGAGGCCGCATGGCCTGAGTTGCAGGCCCGTGTTGCTCGCGTCAACCAGCTCGCCGCGCAGCTCAAGACCCTGGAAAAGGTCGATATCGGTGCGATCAACGCCGGTCTCGAACGCATCCGTCTGCACGGTCGCAAACTGGAGCTGGACGGCCGTCTCGACGCTGCCGCGCAAGCGGACCTTGAGTCCGAGCGCGCCGAGCTGAACGCCCGTTATCAGGAAATCGAAGCGCGTTTGAACGACCTGCATGCGCAGTTCAACCGCGACAGCCTGACCGCTCGCGATGCTAACGGTAAAGAAGTCGAAATCGGCATCGGCAAAGTGGTTCACGCCTACCAGCCGAATGGCATGGGCACGCTCACCAAGATCGGCTTCTACTTCAGTAAGGTCTGGGAATTCCTCAGCGATGACCCCCGTGAAGCCAACACCGAAGGCGGGATTTTCCCGGCGATTTTCGGCACCGTGATGATGACCCTGATCATGGCGATGATCGTGACTCCGTTCGGCGTGCTGGCGGCAGTCTACCTGCGTGAATATGCGCGGCAGAACACCATGACTCGCTTGATCCGCATCGCGGTGAACAATCTGGCGGGTGTTCCGGCCATCGTTTACGGCGTGTTTGGTCTGGGCTTCTTCGTCTACGTACTCGGCGGTTCAGTCGACCGGTTGTTCTTCCCTGAAGCACTGCCGGCACCGACCTTCGGTACGCCGGGCCTGCTCTGGGCCTCGCTGACACTGGCGCTGCTGGCCGTGCCAGTGGTGATCGTGGCCACCGAAGAAGGCCTGGCGCGGATTCCTCGCACTGTTCGCGAAGGCTCGCTGGCCCTTGGCGCGACCAAAGCCGAAACCTTGTGGAAAATCGTGCTGCCGATGGCCAGCCCGGCGATGATGACCGGCATGATCCTCGCCGTGGCCCGTGCCGCCGGTGAAGTGGCGCCGTTGATGCTGGTGGGTGTGGTGAAACTGGCGCCGTCGCTGCCGCTGGATGGCAACTACCCGTACCTGCACCTGGACCAGAAGATCATGCACTTGGGCTTCCACATTTATGACGTTGGCTTCCAGAGCCCGAACGTCGAAGCCGCGAGGCCGCTGGTGTACGCCACTGCATTACTGCTGGTGCTGGTGATCGCGACATTGAACCTGTCGGCCGTTTATATCCGTAACCATCTGCGCGAGAAATACAAAGCGCTGGATAGTTAACTTTATAAGTCGGCGTGGCCCCTTGTGGGAGCTGGCTTGCCTGCGATGCAGACGACGCGGTCTGTCAGTAACACCGCAGTGATGCCATCGCAGGCAAGCCAGCTCCCACAGGGACCGGCGTCAGACAGAGATTTTGAGTAAGCCGCTGGCCCGAACATCAAGCCAGCGGTTCAACGAACCGAATTTGTTAGCACAGGGGAGCCTCCCATGCAGCACGAAGCACACACTCACGGCATCAACATGTCGGCCCTGGGCCGCGACAAACAGAGCCTGAGCCTCGAGCAGGAAACCGTGGCCATCGAAGTGCCGGGCCTGAGCCTGTTCTACGGCGACAAACAAGCGCTGTTCGATGTCAGCATGAACATCCCGAAACAGCGTGTGACCGCCTTCATCGGCCCGTCCGGCTGCGGCAAGTCCACGCTGCTGCGCACTTTCAACCGCATGAACGACCTGGTGGATGGCTGCCGCGTCGACGGCGCAATCAACCTCTATGGCAACAACATCTACCGCAAGGGCGAGGACGTGGCCGAGCTGCGTCGCCGGGTCGGCATGGTGTTCCAGAAGCCTAACCCGTTCCCGAAAACCATTTACGAAAACGTGGTTTACGGTTTGCGCATCCAGGGCATCAACAAGAAGCGCGTCCTCGACGAAGCCGTCGAGTGGGCGTTGAAAGGCGCGGCGCTGTGGGATGAGGTCAAGGATCGTCTGCACGAGTCGGCACTCGGCCTGTCTGGCGGTCAGCAGCAACGTCTGGTGATTGCCCGCACCATCGCCGTGGAGCCGGAAGTACTGCTGCTCGACGAGCCGTGCTCGGCACTCGACCCGATCTCCACGCTGAAAGTCGAAGAGCTGATCTACGAACTGAAATCCAAGTTCACCATTGTGATCGTGACCCACAACATGCAACAGGCCGCGCGGGTTTCCGACTACACGGCGTTCATGTACATGGGCAAACTGGTGGAATTCGGCGACACCGACACTCTGTTCACCAATCCGGCGAAGAAGCAGACCGAAGACTACATCACCGGTCGTTACGGCTAGGAAGCTGTTGTTGCTCACTGAACTGACGCTGCGGTCCACCGCACCTTACCGGACGCTCCAAGGACGCCAACATGATTAGTAAAGAAGGCCTTACCCATCACATCTCCGCGCAGTTCAACGCTGAGCTGGAGGAAGTTCGCAGCCACCTCCTGGCCATGGGCGGGCTGGTCGAGAAGCAGGTCAACGACGCGGTCACCGCGCTGATCGAGGCCGATTCGGGCCTGGCCCAGCAAGTGCGCGAGATCGACGACCAGATCAATCAGATGGAGCGCAACATCGACGAAGAATGCCTGCGCATTCTGGCCCGTCGCCAACCGGCGGCATCGGACTTGCGTCTGATCATCAGCATCTCCAAGTCGGTGATCGACCTCGAGCGTATCGGCGACGAGGCCACCAAGATCGCCCGTCGCGCCATTCAGTTGTGCGAAGAAGGCGAAGCGCCGCGCGGTTACGTCGAGGTTCGCCACATCGGCGACCAGGTGCGCAACATGGTTCGCGATGCCCTGGATGCGTTTGCCCGCTTCGACGCCGACCTGGCGTTGTCGGTGGCGCAGTACGACAAGATCATCGACCGCGAATACAAGACCGCCCTGCGTGAGCTGGCCACCTACATGATGGAAGACCCGCGCTCTATCTCGCGGGTCTTGAGCATTATCTGGGTGCTGCGTTCCCTGGAGCGGATCGGCGACCACGCACGCAACATCTCGGAACTGGTGATTTACCTGGTGCGCGGCACCGACGTGCGTCACCTGGGCCTCAAGCGCATGAAAGAAGAAGTTGAAGGCACAAGTGCCGAAACCGCTAATGTTCCGGGCAAAGCTGACGATAAGTAAGATTGCCCAAGAAAAGCGCCCGGCCCTTTGGTCGGGCGTTTTCGTTTGGAGCTTTTGAATGGAAAAGCAGCACCCGCGAACGAAAAGTCCCGGCGTGACTGAAGAGTTTTGGCAAAGTGCCATCAGCCAGCGTTATGCTTGCCGGGATTTTTAAAGGGGTGTTGGATGAGCAAGATCAGTGTGTTGGTCGTGGACGATGCGTCGTTCATTCGTGACCTGGTGAAGAAGTGCCTGCGCAACTACTTCCCGGGGATCCGGACCGAAGATGCAGTCAACGGTAAAAAGGCCCAGGCCATGCTGGCCAAAGAAGCGTTCGACCTGGTTCTGTGCGACTGGGAAATGCCGGAAATGTCCGGTCTGGAACTGCTGACCTGGTGCCGCGAGCAAGACAACCTCAAGACCATGCCGTTCGTGATGGTCACCAGCCGTGGCGACAAAGAGAACGTCGTCCAGGCGATTCAGGCCGGGGTTTCCGGCTACGTCAGCAAACCGTTCACCAATGAACAGCTGCTGACCAAAGTCAAACAGGCGCTGAACAAGGTCGGCAAGCTCGACACCTTGATGAACAGTGCGCCGACCAAAATGAACTCGGCATTCGGCAACGACTCCCTGAGCGCATTGACCGGTGGCAAGGCTGCTGTCGCCGCGCCATCGGCGGCACCGGTCAACCCGTTCGCCAAACCTGTCGCCGCTGCACCAGCCCCGGCCGCCGCACCGTCTCGTGGCCTGCTCAACAGCCCGCCGGTCAAGGCGCCTGCAGCCTCCGCGGCACCCGCTGGCGGTCGTGGCCAAGGCCAACTGCGCCTGCCGAGCGGCACCCAGCAATGCGTGATCAAGGCCTTGAGCATTAAGGAAGCGCTGCTGGTGGTGAAACGCACCGACACCTTGCCGCAAGTCCTCGACAGCGCCGTGCTCGACCTGGAGCAGGGCGACAACGCCGAAATCGCCCGTCTCAACGGCTACCTGCACGCCATCGTCGCCCACGAGCCGAAGCCCGACAGCGAGTGGCTGCAGCTGACCTTCCGCTTCGTCGACCAGGATGCGCAGAAGCTCGACTACATCTCCCGCCTGATCGCCCGTGGCACCGCGCAGAAGCATTTCGTACCCGGCGCGTAAGCCCGGCGTCGCCTTCTCGTACGCCTTCGCGGGCAAGCCTCGCTCCCACAGGTTCACTGTTTACCTGTAGGAGTGAGGCTTGCCCGCGAAGAGGCCATCGAAATCACCGCACATCTTCTGAACCGCCCATTTTGAAACATCTGCCGACTACGCTGGTCCATTTCAGCTGCTAGGCTCCTTCCCAGGCCTTACTCGACAGAATCTTGCCCATGTTCGCGCGCCTGCTGTTTTTCTGTGGTCTGTTCATGGCCTCCACCTCGGCTGTGGCCATGACGATCTACCGGTCCACCGACGCCAGTGGCGTGGTCTCTTACAGCGACCGCCCCACCAAAGGCGCGAAGGTGTTCGTTTTTCGGGACCGGATGGTCGAGCGTCTTGAGCGGCAGGTGTACCTCGATATCAAGAGGCAGAAGGGCATGGACAGTGTGTTCGTGCGCAACGATCTGTATGCGCCAGTCGAGATCGAGCTGAGTTTTTCCGGGCTGAATAACGTCAGTGGTGCACCGAGCCGACCGATCCGCCGGGTGATGCCGGCACGCAGTAACCTTCGTCTGGCACTGCTCAAGGCGACGAAGGCCGGAAGGCCGCTGGCGTATACCCCAAGGTTCGAATACTCCCTGGGCGACCCTGCAGGGGCCGCCATGGCCTATCGATATCCGTTGCCCTGGCGTGGTGGGCCGTTTCGCCTGAGTCAGGGCGCCAATGGCCAATACAGCCACTATGGGCCGAAGAACCGTTATGCGATGGACATCGCCATGCCCGAAGGCACGCCGATCATCGCGGCGCGCGGCGGGATGGTCGTTAAAACCGAGAATAGACAAACCGGGCGCGGCAACGATCCGTCGGGCAATTTCGTGCGGGTGTTGCACGATGACGGGACCATGGGCGTGTACCTGCACCTCAAGAAAGGTTCGGTCAGCGTACGGGAAGGTCAGCGAGTGGTGGTGGGCAGCGCGCTGGCGCTGTCGGGCAACACCGGCAACAGCAGCGGCCCGCACCTGCACTTCGTGGTGCAGCGCAATACAGGCTTGGGGTTGGTGTCGATTCCTTACCAGTTCAATCAGCCGGTGGGGGCGTTGCCCAACTTTGCGTTGGGCAAGAAGTAATGGGTTGGCTGACCCAACGCCATCGCGGGCAAGCCCGCTCCCACAGGTCCTGCGCAAGTCCTTGTGGGAGCGGGCTTGCCCCGCGAAGGGATCGACGCGGATCCGGATCAGCCTATCAATCCAGCATCAACACCTTGGCCAAAATGATCTTCGGCCCTTTCATCTTCTTGATGATGATCCGCAAGCCTTCGACTTCCAGCACTTCTTCCTCTTCCGGCACCCGTTTCAGGGTTTCGTAGACCAGCCCGGCAAGGGTTTCGGCCTCGATGTGGTCCAGATCGATGCCCAGCAGGCGTTCAACCTTGAACAGCGGCGTATCGCCCCGTACCAGCAGCTTGCCCGGCTGATACGCGAGGATCCCGCGTTCAGCCTTGCGGTGTTCGTCCTGAATGTCGCCCACCAGCACTTCCAGCACGTCTTCCATGGTCAGGTAGCCGATGATGTTGCCGTCGGCTTCCTCGACCAGGGCGAAATGCGAGCCGCCCTTGCGGAACTGTTCCAGCAACTGCGACAGCGGCATGTGCCGCGATACGCGCTCCAGGGGGCGGGTCAATTCGGCAAGGTTGAACGACTCGGGAATGTGATCCAGGGCCGCCAGCTCCAGCAGCAAATCCTTGATGTGCAGCAGACCGACGAACTCCTGGCGCTCGCTGTCGTACACCGGGTAGCGGCTGAACTTGTGGCGACGGAACATCGCCAGAATTTCCTTGAGCGGTGCGTTGAACTCCAGCGTCACCAGGTCTTCCCGGGAGTTGGCCCAGTCGACCACTTCCAGCTCGCCCATTTCCACCGCCGAGGCCAAAACACGCATGCCTTGGTCGCTCGGGTCCTGGCCACGGCTGGAGTGCAGGATCAGTTTCAATTCTTCACGGCTGTAATGGTGTTCGTGATGCGGGCCGGGTTCACCTTGTCCGGCGATGCGCAGGATCTGGTTGGCGCTGGCGTTGAGCAGATAGATGGCCGGGTACATGGCCCAGTAGAACAGGTACAGCGGCACGGCCGTCCACAGCGACAGCAGCTCGGGTTTGCGGATAGCCCAGGATTTCGGGGCCAGTTCGCCGACCACGATGTGCAGGTACGAAATGATGAAGAACGCCGTGAAGAACGACACGCCTTTGACCACTTCGGCGGAATCGACGCCCACGGCAGTCAGCACGGGTGCCAGCAGGTGCGCGAACGCCGGCTCGCCGACCCAGCCCAGGCCGAGAGAGGCGAGGGTGATACCCAATTGGCACGCCGACAGGTAAGCATCGAGCTGACTGTGCACGGTACGCAGGATGTGCCCGCGCCAGCCGTGCTGCTCTGCGATGGCTTCGACCCGGGTCGAGCGCAATTTGACCATGGCAAATTCCGCCGCAACGAAAAAGCCGTTGAGCAAAACCAGGATCAGAGCAAAAAGAATCATGCCGAAGTCGGCGAATATTGTTGCGAGGGTCAAGCCAGGGGAAGGGTCCATGATGGAGTTTTGCGGGTTCCGTGTATTCGAATGGTAAGAAAAAAGTGCGCCTGAAGGGCAGGCACAAGTCAGCCAATGTAGCGGCTGACTGGACGATTGCCTAGTGGCGAGTGCTGGCCGGTATCAATCGGCGGCGCTGATAACGCGGGATTTTGTCACCTGGGCTGGCGCAAAATGGCAAGTAAACGTGCTGCCGTGGCCCGGTACGCTGCTGATTTCCATACGAGCCCGGTGGCGCAGCAACACATGTTTGACGATGGCCAGCCCCAGCCCGGTGCCGCCGGTGTTGGAGTTGCGGCTGGAATCGACGCGGTAGAAGCGCTCAGTCAGGCGCGGCAAGTGTTTGCTGTCGATGCCGATCCCCGAATCCTGCACGCTCAGGTGTGCGCCTTGATCGTCACCCCACCAGCGAATGCGGATATTGCCCTCGGCCGGGGTGTATTTCACTGCGTTGAACACCAGGTTGGAGAACGCGCTGCGCAATTCGGCTTCGCTGCCCTTGAGCTGAATCGTCGGGTCGGCTTCCAGGGTGATGTGCTGATTTTTCTGACCGGAAAGCTGCTGAGCGTCGCTTTTGATCGATTGCAACAGGCTGTCGATGGATACCGGCTGGTTGTCCGAGGGGTAATCGGTGGCTTCCAGTTTGGCCAGCAGCAGCAAATCGTTGAGCAACGTCTGCATACGCCCCCCTTGCTGCTGCATCTGTTGCAGGGCACGGGTCCAGCGCGGATTCACTTCTTCGACGTTGTCGAGCAGGGTTTCCAGGTAGCCGCAGATCACCGTCAGCGGCGTGCGCAGCTCGTGGGACACGTTGGCGATGAAGTCTTTGCGCATCTGTTCCAGCTGATGGATACGCGTCACGTCGCGCACCAGCATCAAGTGTTCGTTGTTGCCGTAGCGGGTGATGTACAGCTGAATACGCAGGCGATCATTGATCGGCGAAGGAATTTCCAACGGCTCGGCATAGCTGTCCTGCTCGAAGTATTCCTTGAAGCGCGGATGGCGCACCAGATTGGTCACTGGCTGACCACTGTCCTGAGGGGTCTTGAGGCCCAGCAAGGTTTCGGCGGCGCGGTTCCACCATTCCAGGTTGCCGTCGCTGTCGAGCATGATCACCGCATCTTTCAGCGCAGCGGTGGATTCCTGGACCCGGTCGATCACTGCTTGCAGGCGCCCGCGCACCCGTTGGTCGCGGCGTTGCAGGTGGTAGATGCTGTCGAACACTTCGCCCCACAAGCCATAGCCGTCGGGTGGTGCTTCATCGGGTTGGTGCTGGCGCAGCCATTCATGCAAACGCAGCAACTGCTTGAGGGTCCATGCCAGGTAAAGGCCCAGGCCCACGGCGAGGCTCCAGCCGTAATAACCGGAAATCAGGCCAATCACCAGGCAGGCGGTGACCAGCAACAGCATGTGGCGAATCAGGGTGCCATGCCAGTTTTGGTTCACGGAAAAATGCGTCCTTGTCAGCGAGTCTGGCGGTCGGCTCAGGCCTTGGTGGAAAACCGGTAGCCGGTGCCGCGCACGGTTTGTACCAGATTTTCATAGGCATCGCCGAGGGCTTTGCGCAGGCGACGGATGTGCACATCGACCGTGCGCTCTTCGACATAGACATTGCCGCCCCAGACCTGATCCAGCAACTGGCCGCGAGTGTAGGCACGTTCCTGGTGGGTCATGAAAAATTGCAGCAAGCGGTACTCGGTCGGGCCCATCTCGGCGGGTTTGCCGTCGATGGTCACGCGGTGGCTGATCGGGTCAAGCAGCAGGCCACCGACTTCGATCGGCGCTTCGCCATCGGTCGGGCCGGCGCGGCGCAGCACGGCTTTCAGGCGCGCCACCAGCTCACGTGGGGAAAACGGTTTGGTGATGTAATCGTCGGCGCCGACTTCCAGCCCCTGGATCTTGTTGTCCTCTTCGCCCTTGGCGGTGAGCATGATGATCGGGATATCCCCGGTCAGCTCATCGCGCTTGAGACGGCGGGCCAGCTCGATGCCAGAGGTGCCGGGCAGCATCCAGTCGAGCAGGATCAGGTCCGGTTTACGGTCGACGATAATGGCATGGGCCTGCTGCGAGTTCTCTGCCTCCAGGCAGTCATAGCCGGCCATTTCCAACGCAACGGCGATCATTTCGCGAATGGGCGCTTCGTCGTCGACGATCAGAATGCTCCTGCCAACCATGCCTTAATCCTCTTGTCATTTAACTGTCTTGCGCCGCATTAGATAACGGAATTATTGCAGTCGTGTGACAGTATTTTAGCCGTCCTGCGATTGTCGTGATCCTGAACTAAGCTCTAAGTCCGAATCCTGACAACCACAAGAGGAAGGTTTCCATGACTCACATTGCTCAATCCTGGAAGGCCCTGCTGGTTACGGCTGCGTTAACGCTGCCGTCCCTGGCCTTTGCCGCCGATCCGGCCATGATGAAAGACGGCATGATGGTCGACCAGAAGGGTATGACCTTGTACACGTTTGATAAGGACAAAGAAGGCCAGTCGATGTGCACAGGTGAGTGTGCAACGATGTGGCCACCGTTGATGGCGCCGATGGATGCCAAGCCCACCGGAAAATGGATGCCGATCAAACGCGATGACGGCACGATGCAATGGGCGTATGAAGGCAAGCCAATGTATGGCTACAAAATGGACACGAAACCCGGGGATACCGCGGGTGACGGTAAAGGCGGCTTCTGGCACATGTATCGGCACTGATTGACTGCAAAAAGATTGCACCCGTAGCAGCTGGCGAAGCCTGCGTTCGGCTGCGGCAACTGCTACAGATCAATCGCAGTCAGCGCGACGCGTAATCCAGCACAATCCCGACGAAAATCGCCAACCCCGCCCAGTGATTGTGCAAAAACGCCTGGAAGCAGCGCATCCGGTCCTTGCTGCGGGTGTACCAGAACTCCCACGCAAAACAACCCGCCGCCGCCAGCAGCCCGAGGTGGAACCAGCCGCCGAGCTGGAATTTCGAACCCGCCAGCAGCAAGCACCCCAACGCCAAGCCCTGCAGGGTCAGAATGATCACCCTGTCGGCGTCGCCAAACAGAATCGCCGTGGATTTCACCCCGATCTTCAGGTCGTCATCGCGGTCGGTCATGGCGTAATAGGTGTCGTAGCCTACGGTCCACAGCAGGTTGGCGATCCACAGTAACCAGGCCGTCGCCGGCAGTTCACCGGTCTCGGCGGTGAACGCCATGGGCATGCCCCAGGAGAACGCCGCGCCCAGCACCACTTGCGGGTAATAGGTGTAGCGCTTCATGAATGGATAACTGGACGCCAGGGCCAAGCCGCCCAGCGACAGCCAGACAGTTGCCGCGTTGGTGCACAGCACCAGCAAAAAGCTCACGCCCATCAGCACCGCGAAGAACACCAGGGCTTCTTTCGAGCTGATCTTACCGCTCACCAGCGGCCGCTGCTCGGTGCGTTTGACGTGGCCATCGACCTTGCGGTCCGCCCAATCGTTGATCACGCAACCACCGGCGCGGGTCAGCACCACGCCGAGCACGAAGATCACGACATTGGCCAGTGACGGCGAACCCTCACCGGCAATCCACAGTGCCCACAACGTCGGCCACAGCAGCAGGTAAATGCCGATCGGCTTGTCCATGCGGGTCAGCTGAATGAAATCCCAGGACCGTGGATTCAAACGGTTCAGGGACTTGAGCAGGCTCTGGTACATCAGCAATTCTCCGGATGGGCGCGGGCGGCGCTCCACAAGGTCGGCAGGAAAATCTCGGCCACCAGTACGCTCAAGGCGCCGCGGTCGAAACGCGAACGCCGGCCCCACAGTTCAGGCGCCTGAGCCTCCACCGGCAACCATGCTTGAGGATAATGACAAACCTCGATGGCCCGACGCTGAAAGGCCTGGTCGCAAAACAGCAACTCGCCCAGAGAGCGACTGCCCAGCTCATCCATGTGCAACCCATCGCCCTGCAACGCGCTACGCGCCGCCACGCTGCGGGCAAACACCCAGGCTTCACCGTGGCCGCGCAGATACACTTCGCGCACCCAGCCTTCGCTGCCTTCGGTCAGTTCCAGCGCGGCACATTCGTCGGCGCGCAGCGATTGCCAGCCTTCGAACAGCGGCGTGACGCTGAAACCGTCATTCGACAAACGGGTCAGGCGTCGGGTCAGCGACCCTTCATCGAACAACCAATTGAGCGTAGACGTGTCGGGGAGGGGCGTCAGTTGGCTTTGTGGGAGCCAGAGCAGCGTCGGGGAGGGGGCTTTTGAGTGCGGCACAGTGAGTCATTATTGGCAGCAAATGAGGCGGCGAGCTTACCATGTCAGGCGGCGAGTTTGATTGATCCGGCCTGCCGTTGCGCCGAACAGGCTTGCATCTGTCGGGCCCGATCAGTACAAAACGCCCTGAGCCGGACGGCAGCGCTTCACCCATCGACCGTTCGCGCCGGCAAAAGCCTGAATCCTGAGGAAGTACCTGAATGAAAAAGTGGCAATGTGTGGTCTGCGGCCTGATCTATAACGAAGCCGAGGGCTGGCCGGACGACGGTATTGCGGCGGGCACACCATGGCAGGATGTGCCGGAAGACTGGCTGTGCCCGGACTGTGGCGTGGGCAAAATGGATTTCGAAATGATTGAAATCAACTAAGACAAGCAAGGAGCAAGGAATGAACGCACCTGTCGTGATCGTCGGCACTGGGCTGGCTGGCTACAACCTGGCCCGGGAGTTTCGCAAACTCGATGGCGAAACCCCGCTGCTGTTGATTACCGCAGATGACGGACGCTCCTACTCCAAACCGATGCTCTCCACCGGCTTCGGCAAGAATAAAGACGCCGATGGCCTGAGCATGGCCGAACCGGGTGCCATGGCCGAGCAATTGAAGGCCGAAGTGCGTACCCACACGCGCATCAGTGGCATCGATCCTGGCCACAAACGCCTGTGGATCGGCGAAGAGGCGGTGATCTACCGCGACCTGATCCTGGCCTGGGGCGCGGAAACCGTGCGGGCGCCGATCGAAGGCGACGCGGCCGATGCCGTTTTCCCGATCAACGACCTTGAAGACTACGCCCGCTTTCGCGCGGCGGCGGCCGGCAAGCATCGGGTGTTGCTGCTGGGCGCCGGATTGATCGGCTGCGAATTCGCAAACGACCTGATTCTCGGTGGTTACGAGGTGCAACTGGTTGCACCGTGTGAACAAGTCATGCCGACCTTGCTGCACCCGGCGGCGGCCGCTGCGGTCCAGGCCGGCCTGGAAAGCCTGGGCGCGCGCTTCCACCTCGGGCCGGTGCTCAATCGCCTGCAGCGAGTGGCTGACGGCCTGGAAGCACATCTGTCCGACGGCCAGGTCATCCCTTGCGATGTAGTGGTATCGGCCATCGGTCTGCGTCCGCGCATCGACCTGGCGGCTGCTGCCGGGGTGCAGGTCAATCGCGGCGTAGTGGTCGACCGTCACCTCAAAACTTCTCATGCCAACATCTACGCCTTGGGCGACTGCGCCGAGGTCGATGGGCTGAATTTGTTGTACGTCATGCCCCTCATGAGCTGTGCGAGAGCGCTGGCTCAGACCCTCGCCGGAAACCCCACCGCTGTGAGTTATGGCCCGATGCCGATCACCGTGAAAACCCCGGTCTGTCCATTGGTGGTTTCCCCGCCACCACGGGGCGCGGAGGGCGTCTGGACGGTGGAAGGGCAGGGCGCGGACATCAAGGTGCTGTGCCGCGACAGCGCCGGCAAATTGCTGGGCTATGCCCTGACAGGCGCGGCGGTGATGGAAAAACTCGCCCTGAACAAAGAGCTTCCGCCCCTGTTGGCGTAAATACCGGTCGTTCTGTCGGAATCACCCCCTTTTTGTCCCCACAAAGGTCGCGGGGAGACTGGCGCGGCTCTTAAGCGCGTGCCATCCTCACTCCCGTCTGCCGCAGAGTAGAGCACCTGCGGCGCCTTAGGCGCTGTTCCAACGAGAACAGCACGGACATAACAACAAAAAACCGTCAAAGGGGCTTCACTAATGCGCAAACCAGAACTCGCCGCTGCAATCGCGGAAAAAGCAGACCTCACCAAAGAACAGGCCAACCGCGTTCTCAACGCCGTTCTCGAAGAAATCACCGGCGCCCTGCACCGCAAAGACAGCGTGACGCTGGTGGGCTTCGGCACCTTCCTGCAACGCCATCGCGGTGCCCGTACCGGCAAAAACCCGCAAACCGGTGAGCCGGTGAAGATCAAGGCCAGCAACACTGTTGCGTTCAAGCCGGGCAAGTCGTTGAAGGACAGCGTTAATCCGTAACACGCACCGACTTCCCGCATAGCGGGTGAGCGGGATAAAAAATGGGCACGCCAACGAGGTTGGGTGCCCATTTTTTTGTGGGTGGCGGATTAGCTGACGCGGCTTTGTTTCCTGGCGAGAATCGCTGCTATTTCCGGCTCATTCAGGTGATCCAGCGCGCGCTCTACCAACAAATGCACCCCGTCGGCCATGCGGCTGAGCGCCAGGGCTACGGAGCGGCGTGAACCGTCCACGTCGTCGGCGAGGTCGGCGGCGATGGCGCTGATGGACAAGATATCTTCCGAGGCATTGGCGAGGAGGGCTTCAGTGTTGATGCCCGGGCAGACGCTGAAGAGCTGGCCTTTGCGTTTCGGTGGCTTTGGTTCGGCTGGCGGGAAGTGGTGGTCGAGGGCGCGTTCGGCGGCGTCGTTGAGTTTTTTTGAATCGGGGCTTTCGTATGGGGAGACCGGATCGGTGTCCGGTGGGTTAGGTGTAACTTTGAACATGATCTTCAATTCCTTGAGTGATGCTGACACCACTTCGCCGACTAAACGAAGGGGAGGCAGCTGTACGCAGGTTAGTCGGACCGGGGAATTGAAGAAGCCGGCGCACCCAAAGGTGCCCTACGCACAGCTACCATCAAATGCAGGTAGGAAATACCTGTCTGACGGACGCTTGTACAACTTCAATTACCAGCGGGCGACTAAACCCGACCACTGACGATCAGTGACACGAATCAAGTTACCGACCGGCCCCAAAGCGTACAAGCCGGCGGATTCTGGCGTAGCCGTAGGCAACGACGCAAGGTGTTGTAGCTTTCACGACGTTACCTACAAGGCTTTTAAACAAGCACTGTCAGGCATTGGCGTGGGACCGACTGGAAAACCATTTTTGATCAGGATTGGGGGCCGCACTGTGTTCGGCAGCAACTGACCGAGGGCGTCGTAGGTAAAGAAGCGATGGATTCCTAGAGGCCTCGGTCGTGGTCAGGATTTTTTCTCTAAATAGAACTTCAAATATTTTTTTGGCCTTTCTTGAAAGGCTCGTGCCTTACCGAAGCTATAAGCATCGTCAAAGTATTTATAGGCCTGTGAATAATCTTCCAATTCAAAGTAGACCATTCCCAGGTTGATCAGCGGCCCTGTATCGATATCTGACTCTCGGCCATCCAGGGTCTTTTGCGCCCAATCTTTAGCGGTCTCGAAGTCACCGTTGTCGAAGTGCAGGTTGAAAAAAGAACCTGTGACCCATGACGACAAAGGTGTCCATTCAAGTTTTGGCTCAGGAAGCAAGTCCCATGCTCTTTGGTACAAGGCTTGGGCTTCATCTTTTTGTTTTGCTCATCGAGCTCATTGCCCGACGCCATGATGGCCATTAACTCGTCTGCCAGTTTGGGATTTTCATTGGCTAAGTCTTTCATATGATAGTTCTGCATTTATGGTAGACGTCCTGCTTGATACTTGATCGCTGTAAATGGCGTCAGATTTCTAACAGCCTACTCTAAGGTTTCCACTGCAGTCTCTCCTTCAAAGGTTTGGACGGCCGTTCGATAAATGACCGTCCAGCTATCCTCTGACGATCTTTTAAGAATATGTTTTGAGCCAAACACGTATATGGTGTCGCCAAGTGAAATTTTTTCTTTTATATGCTGTGCTGAGGGTGAGACTAAAAATTGATGTAAGAAGACCATGGGTAGGCCCTGATGATATAACCAGGCTGGTTCGCCCACCCATACAGGTTTTTCATTCAAACACAGGAACTCATTTTCTAGACGTTCTGTTAGCCATTTCTTTTTATTTTTTGGGGCGCCTTGCTCGACGTATTCGTTGTAAAGACCCCTTGCAAAATCTTCTGCACCTTCGGCTTCCATCGACGCGGATTGCTTTTCTGCGATCTCCATCGCAGCGCCCCAGAAAATGTGAAAATCGGTCAACCCGCTCATGTTTTCTCCTGTAAAGCTTGCTTTACCATTGTCCAGTGGTTTTTATAACTTTTACCAAGTCCCATCCTGTATGGCGGTACTTGTCCATTGACTCATGCCCCCAAGGTGTTGCTTTAGTCAGGTTCCAATCCTCGTGAGCGACTTTCGATCCGGCGCGTTGAGGAATGTACTGGTGGTTCAGTTCCATCGACACATCTATTCGAGCTGTCTTGCCGACACGCCCGAGCTGTCGGTTCCTTGCACTGTTGCGGTAGCGGACCTCGACCCTCATTCTCGGTGCTTTACCGGCCGCCATCCGCGCCAGGTTTTTTGCGGAATACTTGCCTGGCGGTGCTTTACTTGCCGCTTTTTTCCAGTGGCCTTTCCTTGCAGTACCCCAACATTTCCATCCCCATGGATCCACCCAGGCAATCGGATTCGGCGCAAATTGGTATAGATTGAGATCCCCTTCCAACCCAATCGGATCCGGCGTCGTAAACCGCCCCACATCCGGATCATAAAACCTGAACGTATTGAAATGCAGCCCCGTCTCCCGGTCCAGGTACTGCCCCTGAAACCTCAGGTTCTGTTCTTCAATGTAATACGGCTCGCGCACCTCTTCTAATGTGTTGCCCCACACCCGATAAGTTGCATGCCAGACGTTGTGGCCGTCCGCCTCGGTGAGTTGTTCCGGCAGGCCATTGAGATCGTTGTGGTAGTAGCGGATTTTTTGCAGCGGGCCGGTGCCGTCGACGCGGGCCAGGGGTTCGTAACCTTCGTCTTCGTAGAGGTAAAGGCTGGTCTGCTGATGGCGATGTTCCTGCAACAGACGCAAGCCGTCCCAAGTGAAGCGGGTTTCTCCCAGTGGATAACCCTTGCTGTCGTGTTCGGTCTTGGCGATGCGCCGGCCCAGCGGATCGTAGGTCATCCTGACCACGCTGCCGTTTTCGTTACGCACTTCAATCAACCGGCTTTCGGCATCGTAACCGAAGCGTTGCAGGCCCCGTTTAGCACTGCGTTTTTCGATCATCCGGCCAAACGCGTCATATCGATAACGCTTGTCCTGATAGGTCAGCAGTTTGTTGTGCACCACCAGCCCGGCGCCGGGTTGTGGGCCGTCCAGCAGGTTGGCGGCGGCGTCGTAGGCGAAGGTTTCACGCTGGCCGTGCAGGCTGTCCTGGCTGGCGATGATGCGGCCGGTGGCGTCGTAGTGCAGCAGTTGGCGGTGTTGCGTGGCGGGTTGCTGGTCGAGTTTGCCGATCAGGTTGTCGGCGGGGTCGTACTCGAAATGCTTCTGCACGGCGGCCGCCATCAGCGATGGCTGGCTGGTGTGTCGGCGTTGGCGTGCGCGCAAGCGGCCGCTGCGGTCGTATTCGCTGCGGGTGCTGAGTTGGCCTTGGGTGCGCAGCACTTCGCGGTGCAGGCGATCGCGTTCGAAGTCGCTGATGACCTGGCCGTCGAGGTTGATCTGGTGCAGGTGGCCGCTGCCGTAGTACAGGCGGTTGATCCAGCGGTCGTCGGGCAGTTGGGTCTGGATCAGGTTGCCGAGTTCGTCGTAGTGGTGTTGCAGGCTGCCGGCGGCGCTGTGTTCGGCGAGCAACTGGCCGAGGGCGTCGTAGGCGAAGCTCAGGGCTTGTGCGTTGCCCTGGTGGTCGGTGAAGGTGATGGCGGTGAGCTGGTCCAGCGGGTCGTAGGTGTAGTCGGTGCGGCCATCGTCGGTGATTTTGGCGATCAGCCGGCCGACGGCGTCGCGTTCCAGTCGGTGAACGATGGGAGCGGGGGGCGACTCGGGAACGACGGCCAGGCCGTTGCCATAAGGCGCCGGAACAGCTGTCACCGCCGCGACGTTATCCAGCAGGTCATAGGTGTAGCGCTTGGCGCTGCCATCCAGATCCTGTTGTTCTGTCAGCCGATCTCCAGCGTCCCAGGCAAACCGATAACTCTCGCCGTTCTCATTGGTCAGCGCTTGCAGTCGCCCGTAGCGGTCATACCCAAACTGCACCTGTCGGCCGTGGGCGTCGGTGCGCTGACGCACCTGGCCGCGGCGGTTGTGTTGGTAGAGCGTGGTGTGCCCGGCCGGGTCGGTGTAGCCGATCAACTGGCCGCTGACGTCGCGCTGATACTGCTCGGTGCGCCCGTCCGGCAATTGGCTGCTGAGCAACCGGCCCTGGGCGTCGTAGCTGAATTGGGTGCGTTCGCCGAGGGCATCGGTGATGGTTTGCAGATAGCCTCGGTTGTCGTAGCTGAACCGCGTCGGGTAACCCGAGCAATCGATGTGTTCGATCAATTGGCCGAACGGGTTCCAGCGCAGTTTTTTGCTTTTGCCGGTGGCGTCGATGATCTCGACGACCTGGCCTTGGGTGTCGTAGCGGTAGCGGGTGATGTGGCCCAGCGGATCAGTCTCGGCGATGCAATTACCGCGCTGATCGTAGCGATATTGCCAGCTGTTGCCTGCAGCATCGGTTTCCACCAGCGGCAAGGCCCAGTGCTCGAGCCATAAGGTCGAGTCGCTGCGGCCCAGCGGGTCGGTTTCGCCGATCAGGTTGCCAGCGTCGTCGTAGCTGTATTCGTAGCGCCCGCCCTGCGGGTCGGTCGCGTTGAGCAATTGGCGCTCGTCGTTCCATTCGAACTGCCAGGTCTGGCCGAGGTTGTCGGTGTATTCGGTGATCTGGTGCTGGGTGTTCCAGCGTCGTGTGCTGATGCGCTGCAAACCATCGGTGATGCGCGTGACACCGGCCTTCAGGTCATAGTCGAACTGGTAAGTGTCGCCCTCGTCGGTCCAGTGCCCGACCACGCGCCATTCAAGGTCTTCAACCAACGCCCATTCATAAAAGCACCGCAGCCCCGTGGGCAACTGATGCTCGACCATCCGCCGTCCGGCGTCGTATCTGAAGCGCCGTTGCACCTGGCCGGTGGTGTCGCGCACTTCGGCCAGGTTGCCGGCTGCGTCGTAGCCATAGCTGACGAGCACTTCGCGATGCTGGTCGGGATACACGCGTTCCACCCGAGCCACGCGGTCGCGTTCCCGAATCAGTTCGATCTGTATCAGATCGAAGGTGTCCCGCAGGCGCGCCAACTGTCCGGTTTCGTCATAGTCGAGGTGGATGCGGTTGTCGTTTCGATCACCGAGCTGATTAAGGCGCAACAAGGACGGATTACCGGGTGTGACGTCGAACAGCCGATACAGCCCGTCATCGCTTTCAATCAGCAACTGCCCATTGTGGTGCCGCCGAACACTGAGCCCTTCACCGGCACTGAACACCGCGCCACCCAGAGGAATCGAGCCCATATCGATGCGCCGGCCCTGTTCATCGGTGTAGACCAGCGTTTCGCCGCCCTCCGGGTGAGGCAGGATTTCCACGCATACCTCATAGGACACACTCCAACCCGCCCCGAACAACCCGTCGCGTCGCTCGTCGCGGCTGTTGTAGAAGCGCTGCCAATCGATCGGCAAGACGCCCGGCAGCACGAAATCCAGCTCTTCATCACCCCCCAGCACCTTGGCCCCGGTGGCGGCATGCACCGGGTTCGATGAGCCCATGGCGGCGTTGGCCATGGCCCCCATCGCGCTGCTGACGGCCATCGACGTCGCGCCGCCGATCAGCATGCACGGCAATTTGCTGAAGAACTTGCCCTTGCCACCCTTGAGCATCAGCAACGCGGTGACCGCCAGGCCCACGCCCGGGGTCTTGCCGCTGCGGATCTCGCGCACCACCACCGAACCGCCGCCAATGGTCACGTTGGAGGAAATCAGCCCCGACGATACGACCTTGGCATCGCAGGTGCTGCGGTCGCCGCTGCGCACGGCGGGCTGGCCGTTGATGGTGACCTTGTCCGAGCCCTCGGCCATGAACTGCGGCGGCATCGGCGGATGCTTCATGCAGACGAGCAGGTCCAGTGGCTTGGGCACCGCGCCGGGCGCCGGGGTGGCAACGGTGGGGCGCCACATCTGGGAGAAGAAGCTTTCGGCCATGTCGAGGTAACTGGGCTCGGCTTCCGGCTCGGGTGCTTCCAGCTCGGTACCGGCCGGCGCGACATGGGACGGGATTGCCCCGGCGGCCCTGGCAGCAGGGATGTTATTGGTGAGGGTGTTGGTGGAGCCGGTGAGAATGTTCGCCTGCACCGTGGGCGGAAACAGCGCGTTGCTGAAACTCTCGCACAGGTTACTCAAGCCCTTGTCGGCCCCGGTCTTGCTCATGGCGAGGCCGACAATCGTGCCCACCACCAAGCCGAGCACGAAGCAGCCCAACCCCCCGGTGACGACCGTGATGCCCGTGGCTGCCACCACGGCCGCCGTCGCCACCGCGGTGATCGCGATGTTCGCTGCCACCTCCAGCACGCCGCCAAGAATGTCGGCCATCATCGAGGTGTGGTCGAGTGCATCGCCCAGGCGGGCGGCCCAGAGTGCGTCAGACATGCGGGATGTTAATCCGACGTAAGTGTCTGACGGCTGCGTAATCGTTGTGCGGGTTGCGCAATTCGATGCCTTCCATTGCACCTTTCTCCTTGTTGGTTACGGCATGCGCATTAGCGCAGTCCTCAGGCGTTTGATCAGCTTCGGATTCTTGAGGCAATCGGCCGGCCGTTTGTTACCGAGGGCGGGCACTTTCTGTTCGATCCACCACAACCCTTCCTCAAGCCCTCTTTTACCGTTGAGGACGACCGCCATATCGAGGTAACCATCCATTACTTTGGCCAGTGTGCGGGCGTTGTCGTCGAGATAGTCCTCTTCGTATAACCGCACAAACACATTCCAATCGGAATCGCCGGGGTATTCGTCTTCCAGTTGTTCCATCTTCTGCGCTCATTGGCCGGGTCAGAATCATGACCTGAAGATCAACCATAAAAGTAATCAAAAAACCGTTCGAAATTTTCTTTCCCCAGTAGGGGGCTGACTTCCTTTGTGAGTAATTTCACGAACTTGCTGGAAAGCTCGTCATCGTCGTTATAGATCTCAAATATTTCGAATTTTCCGTGGACAACCTCAATCAATTTTGCAAGAGCGAAAAAGAAATCAGCCAATGAGTCGGCAATTTTGAAAGGCAAAGCCACGTCATAGCTGGCAAATACAGGTGTACCCTCAATGTCGGTAACAGCGATGACAGGTTTACCACCTCCGATATCATCCATGAATACTACAAAACTGGCTGGCCAGCGTGGGTTGAGCTGCGACTTGTTTGAATTGCCATCCCACTTGTAGCCCACTTGGTCATCTTCAAGGGTGTTCAGATCAAAAAAACGTATCGGAGTCAAACCTGTCTCTATCTCAACACCCACAGGCTCGTAGTTGTCATAGAAAAAGTCAGTTTCGACAGAGCGTTCAAGCGTTTGCGGCCATGTGGCGTTGACTTGGCCATTCTTTTCGAAGCTGCCCTCTGACTGAAACTTCTTGTGGATACGGCGCAGCTCTATTAGTGCCTTTTCTAACGCGCTCATGTTCGTTATTCCGAATAAAAACTCAAGTGACGCATTTAGGCTTGCCAAGCGTTTAATGCAGTGAATCAAGCGCCTTTATAGCTATTACCAACCGCTGTGCATTAAACGCTGCTTTTTATCTTAGTGGTACAGGTAAACGTCGGGTTAAAGGCCGCAGACTCTCACGATCCGTCCACAGCCCCGGAAATACTTCAAATTTCAAATCGTCACGGTTAAGTCCAGTATCGAAATAGCGGCACAATCTGTCGCTCAAGTCGTCGTCCCCCCACATGTTGGTAAGCTCATACTGTTCAATAGCATCGCGATTTTTTGAAAGCTTCAGATCTTTTTGACGCACGGGTGCCAAGCTGTAATCGATAGCGCAGTCTTTGCCGGTATCGATCAGGTCGGCACCGCGGAAGGGGAATCCACCTTCAAAGTTAACGTGCGGTCTTAACCAGTAACGTTCGTGGTCTGACAGGACCAGTGGAGTCGTAGGTTGTAGCTTTTCGACGGCAAGTCGTTGGGTAACGACCTTCCCTACAAAACCGCTAAACAGAATTTTACTGTCGGCCAGCACGAGATCGCTCCAGATTCCATTCACGCTTCTCACGTCGTAAAAACGCATGACGGAATTTTTGATCATCTGGCCTACGGTATATAAATCGTCTCGCAGTTTGAGGCTGACTAAATCGCCTTCCTTCCAGGTTATGCGTTTGGCCATGGGGCTCACTCCATCTTAATAATCATTAACGAATCACTCATGAGCAACGGCCTCCTCTGCCTTTGCTGACCCCTTTAGCGGCGGCTTTGACTCTGGCTTTGTTGGCGGCTTTTATACGTTTATCCAAGGCTTTGCCTGCCGGTGTTTTGGCCAGATGTTTATCAGCAGCAGCAAGATATTCTTTTCTTCGCGCATTACCTTGGCCCACCGGATTCTGCGCGTTGGCGGTGCCGTCTTTTCCGCCTAACCCTTCATAAACGCGTTGCTCCAGCCCACGGGTAACGTCCTTTCCGTCCTGGCCGTATGCTGTATGCAGGACCTGAGGAGCTTGACCACCAAAGCGATCAAAACTCGATCCATAGCGATAGTTCAGCACGTCTGAACCCACCTGTTTACCTTGCATGCTGGCATAGCCGACATAGGCTTTACCGGTTGCTTTGTCGACGCCCAGATAGGTGATATGGGTTGCCGTAGTTGGACTGCCCGCCAGCCCCCATGCATCACTCCAACCCATCGGGTTGGGGCCATACTGATAGAGGTTCAGACCGCCGGCGAGCCCTATTGGATCAGGCGTAATGAACCGACCAATGTCAGGGTCGTAAAACCTGAACGTGTTGTAGTGCAGTCCGGTTTCCCGGTCCAGGTACTGCCCCTGAAACCGCAGGTTCTGCTCTTCTATATAGTACGGCTCACGAGTCTCCTTGGCGGTATTACCCCAGACTCGATAATTGGCCTGCCAGATGCAGTGCCCATCGTGTTCCGTGAGCTCCTGCGGCAACCCATTGGGGTCATTGTGGTAGTAACGGATTTTTTGCAGCGGGCCCATTCCGTCAACGCGCGCCAGCGCCTCGTAGCTGCCGTCTTCATAAAGGTACAGGCTAGTCTGGTTGTTTCGGTGCTCCTGAAACAGTTGCAAGCCGTCCCACACAAAACGAGTGGTGCCAAGCGGATAACCATTCTTGTCTTGTACGGTTTTTTCAATGCGCCGACCCAAGGGGTCATACGCCATCTTGACGATAGTTTCACCCGCCGCACTCTGATTTCGAACTTCGATCACACGGCTTTCGGCGTCGTACCTGAAGCGCTGAACCCCTCGGCTGCCACTACGTTTTTCGATCAGTCGACCGAAACTATCGTAGCGGTAGCGTTTGTCCTGATAGGTCAACAATTTGTTATGTACTACCAGACCTGCCCCCGGTTGCGGGCCGTCCAATAAATTGGCCGCCGCATCATAGGCATAGATTTCATGCTGCCCTTGAATGTTGTCTTGGCTGGCGATGATTCGGTCGGTAGCGTCGTAATGCAAAAACTGTCGATGCGCAGTGCCTGCTTTTTGTCCGAGGCGCGCAATCAGGTTGTCGCTGGGGTCATAGTCGAAGTGTGTTTGTGTCGCTCCAGGTAATTGTCGCGGCTGGCTATTCGGGCGCCGCACGTATGAACGCAGGCGCCCGCCGCGATCATATTCAGTTCTGGTATTGATTTGGCCCTGTGTGCGAAATACCTCACGGTGCAGGCGATCACGTTCGAAGTCACTGATGACCTGGCCGTCGAGGTTGATCTGGTGCAGATGACCACTGCCGTAATACAGCCGATTGATCCAGCGGCCGTCGGGCAGTTGGGTCTGGATCAGATTACCGAGTTCATCGTAGCGATGTTTTAAACTGCCGCCCAAACTTTGTTCTTCGAGTGGCTGGCCCAGAGCGTCATATACAAAACCGAGTTTTTGTTCGCGGCCCTGGGTGTCTCTGAAAGTGATCGCGATCAGTTGATCCAACGGATCGTAAGTGTAATCAGTGCGGCCATCGTCAGTTATCTTGGCAACCAGACGCCCAACCGCATCTCGCTCCAGGCGGTGGACGATAGGCTTTTCGGGCGTTTCCGAGACAACAGCAAGCCCGTCACCATATTGCGTAGGCAACGAGACTACGCGGGTAATGCTGTTCAGAACGTCGTAATCATAGCGATGGGCGCTTCCATCGAGATCCTGTTGTTCAGTCAGACGGTCGCTGGCATCCCAGGTAAACCGATAATTTTCGCCGTTTTCATTAGTCAGAGCTTGTAGCCGCCCGTAACTGTCATAACTGAATTGCACCTGCCGGCCATGGGCATCCGTACGTTGACGAATTCGACCCCGAAGGTTGTATTGGTAATGAGTGGTATGACCTGATGGGTCGGTATGTTCCGTCAATTGACCACTGGCGTTACGTTGATAATGTTCAAAGCGACCATCGGGAAGTTGGCGGCTGAGCAACCGGCCCACTGTGTCATATGTGAAGGTTGTACGCTCCCCGAGTGGGTCGGTGATGACCTGAAGGTAGCCACGATTGTCATAGCCATACCGCGTCGGATAACCCGAGCAATCGATGTGTTCGACCAGTTGGCCGAACGGGTTCCAGCGCAGCTTTTTGCTTTTGCCGGTGGCGTCGATGATCTCGACGACCTGGCCGTGGGCGTCGTAGCGGTAGCGGGTGACATGGCCCAGTGGATCGGTTTCGGCGATGCAGTTGCCGCGTTGATCGTAGCGATATTGCCAGCTGTTGCCGGCGGCATCGGTTTCCACCAGCGGCAAGGCCCAGTGCTCGAGCCATAAGGTCGAGTCGCTGCGGCCCAGCGGGTCGGTTTCGCCGATCAGGTTGCCGGCGTCGTCGTAGCTGTATTCGTAGCGCCCGCCCTGCGGGTCGGTGGCGTTGAGCAATTGGCGTTCGTCGTTCCACTCGAACAGCCAGGTCTGGCCGAGGTTGTCGGTGTATTCGGTGATCTGGTGCTGGGTGTTCCAGCGCCGTGTGCTGACGCGTTGCAGACCATCGGTGATGCGCGTGACACCGGCGACGAGGTCATAGTCGAACTGGTAAGCGTCGCCCTCATCGGTCCAGTGCCCGACCACGCGCCATTCCTTTTCCTCGATGCAAGCCCACTGATAAAAACAGCGAAGGCCTGTGGGCAACTGATGCTCAGTCATCCGCCGCTCGCTGTCGTAAACGAAGCGGCGCTGTACCTGGCCTGCGGTATCGCGAACTTCTGTCAGGTTGCCTGACGGATCGTAGCCATAACTCACCAACACTTCACGGCGCTGGTCCGGGTAGACCCGCTCCACCTGACTGACTCGTGTCTGAAGGTAGATCAATTCCACCTGAACCAAGTCAAAGGTGTCGCGCAGTTTTACAAGGCGTCCGGCGTCGTCATAGTCGAGGTGAACCCGGTTGTCATTGCGATCACCCAGCTGGCTAAGACGCAATGCCGATGAGTTCCCAGGTGTTGCATCGAACAGTCGATACAGTCCGCTATCGCTTTCAATCAACAACTGCCCGTTAACGTGGCGTCGAACACTAAGCCCCTCACCCGCACTGAACACCGCGCCGCCCAGGGGGATCGAGCCCATGTCGATGCGCCGGCCCTGTTCATCGGTATACACCAGCGTTTCGCCGCCCTCCGGGTGAGGCAGGATTTCCACGCATACCTCATAGGACACACTCCAACCCGCCCCGAACAACCCGTCGCGGCGTTCGTCACGGCTGTTGTAGAAGCGCTGCCAATCGATCGGCAAGACGCCCGGCAGCACGAAATCCAGCTCTTCATCACCCCCCAGCACCTTGGCCCCGGTCGCGGCATGCACCGGGTTCGACGAGCCCATGGCGGCGTTGGCCATGGCGCCCATCGCGCTGCTGACGGCCATCGACGTCGCGCCGCCGATCAGCATGCACGGCAATTTGCTGAAGAACTTCCCCTTGCCGCCCTTGAGCATCAGCAGCGCGGTGACCGCCAGCCCCACGCCCGGGGTCTTGCCGCTGCGGATCTCGCGCACCACCACCGAACCGCCGCCAATGGTCACGTTGGAGGAAATCAGCCCCGACGATACGACCTTGGCATCGCAGGTGCTGCGGTCGCCGCTGCGCACGGCGGGCTGGCCGTTGATGGTGACCTTGTCCGAGCCCTCGGCCATGAACTGCGGCGGCATCGGCGGATGCTTCATGCAGACGAGCAGGTCCAGCGGCTTGGGCACGGCGCCGGGCGCGGGGGTGGCGACGGTGGGGCGCCACATCTGGGAGAAGAAGCTTTCGGCCATGTCGAGGTAACTGGGCTCGGCTTCCGGCTCGGGTGCTTCCAGCTCGGTACCGGCCGGCGCGACATGGGACGGGATCGCCCCGGCGGCCCTGGCAGCAGGGATGTTATTGGTGAGGGTGTTGGTGGAGCCGGTGAGAATGTTCGCCTGCACCGTGGGCGGAAACAGCGCGTTGCTGAAACTCTCGCACAGGTTACTCAAGCCCTTGTCGGCCCCGGTCTTGCTCATGGCGAGGCCCACGATCGTGCCCACCACCAAGCCGAGCACGAAGCAGCCCAACCCCCCGGTGACGACCGTGATGCCTGTGGCTGCCACCACGGCGGCGGTGGCCAGCGCGGTAATCGCGATGTTGGCTGCCACCTCGAGCACACCGCCGAGGATGTCGGCCATCATCGAGGTATGGTTGAGTGCATCACCCAGCCGGGCGGCCCAGAGCGCGTCAGACATGCAGGGTGCTCATCAGGCCGGAACGTCGAACAGCAACGAACTCTTGATGGTCGCCCAATGCGCGGCTTCGGCATCGCCGAGTTTTTCCGCCTTCACGTAGCTCAGGGCGAGCATTTTGCGGGTGCCGGGCAACACCAGTGCCAACTGGTATTGGAAGACTTTGTCGTTGCCCTTGTTGAACTGGCTGCGCAACTCGATGCCTTCGACTTCCTGGCCGGCGCCCAGGCGCACGGCGACGCCCGGTTGAAAGCGCAAGTCTTGCACTTGTTTTTCCAGGCGCTTGAGCTGGTCGTCGAAGTTGCTTTGCAGGGTTTCGCCCTCGGCCAGCAAGCTGCGGCTGACAATCAGCGAAGTGCCCAGTTCAGGGAACTTGAGGATGTTGATCGACGCGTCTTGCAGTTCGCCTGCCGGCAGTTGGAACTGGAATTCATTGATTCGGTAAGTCATGGAACACAGATCTCGTGATTAGCCCTTGGGCTTAGGAAACGCGGCATTGATGTTGGCGTCGATGCTGGCCTTGACGCCCTGGCCATCAGGCGTGGCGCCAGCGCCGCCGCCATTGTTCAGGTGCAGCACGCCGCCGGTGTTGATCTCGGCATCACCGCTGGCATAGAAGCTGATTTGCACGCCGGTCAGGTTGATCTGGCCGCTGGCATTGAGCTCCAGGATGCTTTCACCACAGACCAGCCGCAGGTTCTCACCCACTTCGATGACGTAGCTCTGGCTGATGCTGTCGGTCTTGCGCTGGCCCACCGACAGAATGTCTTCCTGCTTGACGATGCGCAGCCGATTGTTGCCGATGGTCACCGTCTCGTTATGTCCGATGCTTTTGTTGCGGTCGTGGCCCACCGAGTGGCTTTCATCCACTTCCACCACGATGTCCTGATTGCGCTCGGCATGGATGTACAACTGCTCGGCGCCTTTTTTGTCTTCCATGCGGATTTCGTTGAAGTTCGCCGGTGTGCCGCCCTTGCTCGAACGGCTTTTCATGCCGCTCTGGGTGGCGTTTTCCGGCAAGTCGTAGGGCACAGTTTGTTCCGCGTTGTAGACACGGCCGGTGATGATCGGCCGGTCCGGGTCGCCTTCGAGGAAACTGACGATCACTTCCTGGCCGATCCGCGGGATCTGCATCGAGCCCCAGTTTTTTCCGGCCCAGGATTGCGACACGCGAATCCAGCACGAACTGTTTTCGTTGGACTGGTCGTGACGGTCCCAATAGAAATGCACCTTCACCCGGCCGAACTGGTCGGTCCAGATTTCCTCGCCCTTGGGGCCGACCACCAGTGCAGTCTGCGGGCCTTTGACGATAGGCCGGTGGGTGTTGGGCAGGGGGCGGTAGCTTTGTTGTGCGTCGATGCAGGTCAGGCTGCTTTCGAACTGCGCCGAAGCGGCGATGCCACCGGTTTCCCCGCTTTCCTGAGAGATGTAGTAGCGGGCGCTGGCGATCAGGTATTCGCGGTTCTGGTCCTGGCGGGTGAAGCCCGTGAGGCTGAACAAATGACCCGATCCCAGGCCCCGGGCGTTGCCGGCGAACTCGACCTGTTCGTGCAACGTCTGCAAGGCTTCGATGCGGGTGCGGGCGTAATGTTCGCCGTCTGCGCTTTGCACATAGGTGCCGGGATAGTCATACAGCGGATAGTCGCCGGCGGTGTGCGGACGAGGCATGGCCGAGCGCACGTCAATTCGCGCGCTGGGGCGCTGGAAGTCATAGTCGTTGAGTTCCAGCGAACCCGGCTGGACTTCCTGGGCCAGGTGCCAATCGTGGATGTGATCGCGTTCGCGCTGTTGTTCATTTTTGGGGTAGTAGGGCACCGAAGCGTAGCCGGGCACGCTGGTGTGGGCGCCGTAGGCATCGGCCAGCACCAGCACGTGACGACCCTGTTCATGGCGGAAGAAGTAGTAGATCCCTTCCTGCTCCATCAGGCGGCTGACGAAATCGAAGCTGGTTTCGCGATACTGCACGCAGTATTCCCACTCACGATAGGGCCGGCTCAGGGCATCTTCGAAATCGGAAAAACCCAGGTCGCGAAAAACCTGTTTGATGATCTGCGGGATGGTCAGGTTCTGGAAAATCCGGCAATCGGATGTGCGGGTCAGCAGCCATAGCCAGGGCCGCAGCGTGGCCTGGTAACTGGCGAACTGGCCCTGGTCGACGTTCTGGCTGCAACGGGCAACGATGCCATGGAAATAGCGCTCGCCACCGCCATCCAGTTGCAGGCTCAGGCACATGGGTTTGCCCAACAACTGGTTGAGGTCGATGGCGTTGTCCAGCGAGTGCAGTTGCAGCTCATAGTTGAACAGCCGCCCCAGCTCTTCGCCGCCGCCCATGTCCTTGAGCAACAGCACATCCGGCCCCAGGGGACTGGTGATTTTTGCCAGGCGTGAGAGTTGCTTGAATAGCATCAGTTATCCCGTAAACGTTGTAATCGCCGCGCCGCTTTCCCCAGCAGAAACCGGATCAAGTGTGGGAGCTGGCTTGCCTGCGATAGCGGTGGGACATTCAGCATTGATGCCGATTGATACACCGCTATCGCAGGCAAGCCTGCTCCCACACTGACCGCATTCCTCCAGGGGCTATGCGGCGTCGCTGAAGTCGTAGTGCAGTTCGTTATCCCGGGCGCTGATCCGCACGCCTGCCAGCGCTTTGCCTTCGAGCATGCGGGTGAGGAACTCGCGGCTCATGTCCGGCAACAGGCTGTTGGTCAGGATGGTGTCGATCATCCGCCCGCCGCTTTCGGTTTCGGTGCAGCGGGAGACGATCAGGTCGATCACCGCGTCGTCGTAGTCGAAGGCCACTTTATGGGTGTTCTCCACGCGCTTTTTGATGCGGTTGAGTTGCAGGCGGGTAATGGCCTTGAGCATCTCGTCGCTGAGCGGGTAGTACGGAATGGTCACCAGGCGGCCCAGCAATGCCGGCGGGAAAATCTCCAGCAGCGGCTGGCGCAGGGCCTTGGCGATCGCTTCGGGTTCGGGCACGTTTTGCGGGTCTTTGCAGACCTGGGCAATCAACTCGGTGCCAGCGTTGGTGGTCAGCAGGATCAAGGTGTTCTTGAAGTCGATCACCCGTCCTTCGCCGTCCTCCATCACGCCTTTATCGAAGACCTGGAAGAAGATCTCGTGCACGTCCGGGTGGGCTTTTTCCACCTCATCCAGCAGCACCACGCTGTAGGGTTTGCGCCGCACGGCTTCGGTCAGCACGCCGCCTTCGCCATAGCCGATATAGCCCGGTGGCGCGCCCTTTAGGGTGGACACGGTGTGAGCTTCCTGGAATTCGCTCATGTTGATGGTGATGACGTTCTGCTCGCCGCCGTACATGGCTTCGGCCAGCGCCAGGGCGGTTTCGGTCTTGCCCACACCGGAGGTGCCGGCGAGCATGAACACGCCAATCGGTTTGCTCGGGTTGTCGAGGCCGGCGCGGGAGGTCTGGATGCGTTTGGCGATCATCTGCAAGGCGTGGTCCTGGCCGATGATGCGTTTCTTCAGGTGCAGGTCGAGGTTGAGCACAGTTTCCAGTTCGTTGCGGGCCATGCGGCCCACCGGAATACCCGTCCAGTCGGCGACCACCGAGGCCACGGCCTGGTAATCGACCGTCGGCAGAATCAGCGGGGTTTCGCCTTGCAGGGTGCTGAGGCGCTGTTGCAGGTCCACCAGTTTTTCGCGCAAGGCGTGGCTGGTCTCGCTGCCGTCCTCGCTGTCCACCACACCGACGCGCTCGCGCAGGGTGGCGCGGGTGGCGAGCAGTTCGTCCACCAGGGTTTTCTCTTCGGCCCAGCGACTTTCCAGCTCGGCGAGGCGTTCGCGTTCGGCACTCAGCAGGTTTTCGCTTTGGGTTTGGCGGGCGCCGATGACGATGCCGATGGCATGCTCGCGGGCGATGATTTGCAGTTCGGTTTCCAGCGCCTCGATGCGGCGACGGCTGTCATCCACTTCGGCCGGCACGGCGTGCAGGCTGATGGCGACCCGGGCGCAGGCGGTGTCCAGCAGGCTCACGGATTTGTCCGGCAACTGGCGCGCCGGGATGTAGCGATGGGAGAGCTTGACCGAGGCTTCCAGGGCTTCGTCGAGGATCTGCACCTGATGGTGTTTCTCCATGGTCGAGGCCACGCCGCGCATCATCAGCAGCGCCTTGTCTTCGGACGGCTCGGCGACTTGCACCACCTGGAAGCGGCGAGTCAGGGCCGGGTCTTTTTCGATGTGCTTCTTGTACTCGGCCCAAGTGGTGGCGGCCACGGTGCGCAACGTGCCCCGGGCCAGCGCCGGTTTGAGCAGATTGGCCGCATCCCCGGTGCCGGCGGCACCACCGGCACCGACCAGCGTGTGGGCTTCGTCGATAAACAGGATGATCGGTTTTGGCGAGGCCTGGACGTCTTCGATGACCTGGCGCAGGCGCTGTTCGAATTCACCTTTCATGCTCGCACCGGCCTGCAACAGGCCGACGTCGAGGCTGCGCAGTTCCACGTCCTTGAGCGCCGGAGGTACGTCACCGGCGACGATGCGCAGGGCAAAGCCTTCGACCACGGCGGTTTTACCGACGCCGGCTTCACCGGTCAGAATCGGGTTGTTCTGCCGACGGCGCATGAGGATGTCCACCAGTTGGCGGATTTCTTCGTCACGCCCGACAATCGGATCAAGCTTGCCGCTGCGGGCCTGCTCGGTGAGGTCGACGGTAAAGCGCTTGAGTGCTTCCTGCTTGCCCATGGCGCTGGGAGCCATGGCGCCGCTGGCTTCACCGGGCACGCTGCCTGCGTTGAAACCATCGCTGGCGCTGAGCGCATTTTCCGGCGAGTCACCGACGTATTCGTCAAAGCGCTCGCTCAGGGCCTCGACCTTGATCTTGTCAAATTCCGCCGACAGCCCCAGTAGCCCATGGCGCAGGCTCGGCGTCTTGAGGATGCCCAGCACCAGGTAACCGGTACGCACCTGGCTTTCGCCGAACATCAGGCTGCCGTAGACCCAGCCGCGCTCCACGGCTTCTTCCACATGGGAGGACAAGTCAGTGATGGACGTCGAGCCCCGTGGTAAACGGTCCAGGGCTTCGGTCAGGTCCCGGGCCAGGCGTGCCGGCTCGATATTGAACTGACGGATGATGCGGTGCAGGTCCGAGTCCTGCAATTGCAGCAACTGATGAAACCAGTGGGCCAGCTCCACATAAGGGTTACCGCGCAACTTGCAGAACACGGTGGCGGCTTCGATGGCTTTGTAGGCCACGCTGTTGAGTTTGCCGAATAACGCGGCGCGACTGATTTCACCCATGCTCATGGCTCCTTGAGATCTGTGAGGTGTTGGCCTGCTCGGCGTAGTGCCGGGCCAGTATTAAATCCTTGGCATCTTTTTCGGGTTGGCCCAGCCAGGTATTGAAACCCAGGCGGAACTGGCGATTGAGTTGCAACGCCGGTACGTCGGGCTGTTTCAGAATCAGGTTCAGATCCCAGTCCAGTTCATGGCCCAGGTATTCGGCCACCCAGGCCACCAGCTCATTGAAGGGTTGGCTACCGGGCAGCATGCCCATGTAGTCATCCAGCTTGAGTGGCCCCAGGCGAATGCGGAATTTGTGCTGGCGATCCCAGACGTAACGGCCCAGGCAAAAATCCACGCCCAATTGATGGGCGCTGACGCCCACGCGGCTGCGTTCCGGCAGCTGCAGCCATTGGCCGACGTACTCTTCGATCTCCACCGGCAGGCCGAAGTACTCGCTGAGAATGGCCTTCAAACCGTCCGGGTAGCGGGTTTGTGCCGACAGATGACCGCTGTAATGCAACTTCGCCGTGTCGGGGATCAGCCCTTGTTTGAGCAGGCTCGGCATGCCCCGGCCGCTCAGTGCTGCCAGGCGTGCCGACCAGTAGTCATCGTCCGGGCGATCATGGCTGACCGTCGGCCGCGCTTCGGCCCAGGCCCGGTAAAACAGGCTCAGCAGGCGGTGATGGAACACATCCAGGAAGCGTTTACTGGTGCTGTCGGCGTTGTTGCGCTGGCGTTCGCGCACATATTCGGTGAGGTGCAGCGGCAATGGGCCGTTGGGGCCGCCGAGGCCGAAAAAGAACTGCTCCAGGCGCGCCGGCGCACCGTCGACGCCCGGCTGTACCGAAGCCAGGGTCGCCGGGGCGAAGGTGCAATCGGCCTGTTGCCCAAGGCGCAGTGGATCATCGGCCAGGCGCAACGAATGGCCCAGGCGCGGCAGTTCAGGTGATTCGCACTCGATGCGCCGCAACGCCTGGAAGAAGTCGTATTCCCAGGGCTCCTGGTGCATCGCATCCAGAGTACTCACAGGGTCGGACGGCGTCCGGGCTTGGCTTTCCATCGCATGATCTCGCCGCGTTCGGTGGTACGGATCACCGTCTCGGTAAAACTGTTGATCGACACGTAGCGTGCCAGGAAGCGCTCGAACACGGCACCGAGCAAGAAGACTCCAGTGCCGCGAAACGCGTTTTCATCGAATTCCAGGGTGATCTCCAGGCCACGACCAAACACGATCGGGCCCGGCATTGGCAAGCGTCGGGTGCAGGCCTTGCTGCTGACTTCGCGCAGGCCTTCGATCTGCAATTGCAACGCCGCATCGTTGCTGTCGCCATACAGGCGCAGCAGTTCGCGCAGGGCGGCGGCGCCCTGGCCTTGCTCGCTGAGGGACAAGTAATTGAGCGACAGCTGGCTGATCAGCCGCCACGCCTTGGCGTCATGGGCATGACTGGCGCGTGGGCGGCTCGGGCCTGCCACGCAGCGCACCGCCGCTACCGGTGCGCTGTCGGCCAGGGTGAAGTCGGTCTTGCTATTGCCCACGCTCATGAACAGCGGCAGGTCGCGGTTGGTGCACAACGCCGTTACGCCCAGTTGGCGCAGGTCGTGGCGATAAGGCGCCTGCTGGCTGTCCACCAGACTGACGAAGGTTTCGCTGCCGATGTAAGTCGAACGCGGGCCGTTGCGCCGCTGGCCGCTGGACAGCACGCGGGGTTCGCGCCGCACCGTGTACCAGGCTTGATCGCGGCCATAACGAGACGGATCGCGTACCGCATAGAACGGCAAAAAAGGCTGCTCCGACCCGGTGCCGTGGCCGGTGAGGGTGGTCAGGGAATGAATCTCGAAATCCATCGGCCGGGTGCGGTCGGCGATCACATGGTGTTCATTGACCCGTTCCGACAAGTGGATGCGATCCAGGCGTTTGGGAAACAAGTTGATGGCCGGGGTGCAGAACGGCAGGAACTGCGCGGCTCCGACGCTGCCTTCCAGGCTCGGATCGTGACGGTCGAACAGCACGATCAATTCCAGTGTCTGGCCGTCGCAGCGTTTGACCGCCCGGCTCAATTGGGTGAAGTCGACAAACAGAAAGCGGTGGGGCAGGGCGAAGTATTCCTGCAACAGGCGATAGCCCTGGAAGGCCCGCGAGACCACTGGTAGCGCGGCGTCGGTGTCATCGAATCCCACGGAACGCAGCGCGTCCTGCGGCAGGCGTTCCACCCAATCACCGCCGGGCTGACGGGCGAACACGGCGCAGACGTTGCCCAGCAGCTGTTCGTAGAGGCGGAAGGGTTGTTCGTCTGCACCGCTGAGGTACAGCGGCAGGTTGTCCAGGGCCAGACTGTTGAACGGTAGTTCGGCGCCGGTGCGCAGGGTCAGGCGAAGACCGGCCTTGGCCTTGGGTTCGCTGGCGGCCATGCGCCCGAGCACGGCGGACGGGTTGCCGAAATACTCGGCCTGGCTGACCTGCAACGGCCACAACGTCACCGCGTGGGCGGTGCGGTACTCGCAGCAGGTTTGGGTTTCGCGACCCAGGGCGGCACGCAGAACCGTGTCCCGGGGCAGCGGGAAGCCGCTGCTCAGCGAGCCTTCATCAGGGTCGGCCTGCAATTGCACCACGGTCATCGACGGTGTTGGCGCCAGGTAATGGGGGTACGCGATTTCCAGCAGGTTATGAGTGAAGGTCGGGTATTCGGCATCGAGTTTGAGCTGTACCCGCGCCGTCAGGTAGGCGAACCCTTCCAGCAAGCGCTCGACGTACGGGTCGGCGCAGTCCATGCCGGACAACGTCAGCCGACTGGCGATTTTCGGGTATTCCTGAGCGAACTCCGCCGCGCTTTCGCGCACGTGGTGCAATTCCTGGTTGTACAGTTCCAGCAGGCGCGGGTTCATGAGCGTCTCCGCTGATCGGCGTTGATCACTCGCACATGGCCGGATTCCAGGTCCAGGTCGGTTTGCAGCATCAGGCGCAGCGGCACTGGCTGGGCCCAGAGATCGCCTTCGATCTCGAAACTCAGGGCGTTGTGGTTCATCTCGGCGGATGCCCGGGCCCGCACGCGCAACGTGTTACGCAGAATCCGCGGTTCGAACGTGGCGATAGCCTGGTGGATCAGCGCTTCAAGCGCCGCGATATCGACGTTCGACGCACTGTTGCCGGCCAGGGCCGGCAGCCCGAAGTTGACCACCGACGTGCCGGCCGGGGTGTGCAACGTCGCATCGGCGCTGAGCAATGAAGTGGTGTTGAGCAGCCACGCCAAATCACGCAGCACCGAGGCTTTCAGTTGGGTCAGGGATAGCACGCGCTTGTCGGCGCTTTCCTTCAGGTTGCTCGGGTCGTCGTCGGTCAACCGGTCCAGCAGGGACGGTTGCAGGCGATCGCGGGTGGCGATTTCGGTTACCACGTAAATGGCCCCACATACATTTTTTGGTCCCCGCCCGAGCCGCAGGAGGCATAGTTACTCGCGGCGCCCGCTTCCAGGGCCCCGTTGATTTGGCGTATAGCCTGCATTTTGCTGAGGCAGTCGCGACTAGGCGCTGGCATGTGCTCGCTACGCCAGACCGCGAATATCGGAATGTCGTTGAAGGTCTCTACACGCAGCCTTTGCGGTTTATCCAAACTGAAGCTGCAAGGCCATTCCATGTCCAGCCTCATACGAGTCTGGTCGGGTTTGACCAGTGTGCATCGGCCCTGATCGTCAACCAATCTGAGTTGTTGCCCGACGAAGACTGCCTGGGTGGCCGTCGGTTCAGCATGTTGGGCCCATGCGCCCAGGCTGATGAAATTCATCGCCAGGCACACGGTGAGCAGATGCTTTTTCATTGATAAACGAAGACCTGACCCCGACTCGGGCACCGAGCAGGAAAGGACTGGATTGGAGCAAGCAGTAAACGCCATCGGCGCATTCAACCGGGCCGGGAGGGACGGTTGCAGGCGATCGCGGATGGCGATTTCGGTTACCACCGGAATAGTGCCGTAAACATTTTCTGGTCTTGCTGGCCGAGCCCGCACATGGCACTGGGGTTGACCGACGAGGCTTCCAGAACGCCGTTGATTTTGCGTACGGCTTGGGATTTTGTATCGCAGTCCCGACTAGGCGATGGTTCGGGGACGCTCCGCTCGACCAGGAAAATCGGGACGTCTCTGAACATTTCTACCCGCAATTCACCCTTTGGGTTCAGGTTGAAATAGCACGGCCATTCCATACCCAACACCAAATGAGTCTGATCAGGTTTGAGGATGGCGCATTGACCGTTCTGGTCGACTAGCTTAAGTAGCTGGCCGGCGAACGTTCCTTGAGTGCGAGCGGGCGCGTCGAGTTGGTCTGGATCGGTTTCAGCGCAGGCATTCAAACTGATCAGCAGGCCGCACAGGAGTGTCGCTCGGAGCATTGGCCCTATCATGTCAACTCCCAGAACCAGACCTGTCTGGAAAGGAAATCACCATCAAAGAAGCCTTTGGTTCGGCCACGATTCCATAGATCGATGTGGTCGCCTGAGCGCTCGCTTTCAGGCTCGTTTGCACGGCTAAAGCAATCCTTGAAAAAGATGATTCCGGTCTTCTGGCTGAGTTTCAGACGATCGGCTGCGCTACCACTCAAAATGGTCGGACGCCCCAAATGATGCCGCCACAGCCAGTTCGCCAGAGACTCGGCGCCACGGGCATGGTCATGCTTGCATTTGGGATCGGTGTAGGTCGATTTGTTGACCTTGATGGTCAGCTCGCCATTCAACGCGACACTCATACGAATCGCGCACTGGTTGCCCCAGGGCTGGTCGCATGGATCCTTGACGGTGGGATAGCTGCTCCACAAATTAATAAACGAAGGCTTGGCCATGACTCAGACACCGGATGGGAAAGGATTGGATTCGAGCAAGCACCAAAATGCCCCCGACGCATAACGACGGGGGCACGTTCGATTACACCTTGACGTTCTGGCGGATGTTCCAGCCGAACTTGACCGGTCCGCCTTCCTTGGTGCCATCGGCTTTTTGCGGCTGGTAGTCCACCAGCACCTTGGCGAAGTTCAGGGTGAGGTTTTCGGTCAGGCGATCATCGCTGCCCGAGCCGCCGGTGCTCAGGGAAGTGACCAGCACTTCTTCCAGGTTGATGATCATGTACTCGACCTGGCTTTCGCCGCCGGCCTTGCGCACGGTCAGCTTGACCTTGTCGATGTGCTTGCCGCTGGCGCAGTGCATCATCAGGTTCGGTGAGGCCTTGTCGACGTATTTGGTCAGCGACAGGTCCTGGATATTCACCTTGCCGGCACCGCCGCCGCTGCCCACGTGCATGTTGCCGGACTGAGACATGCCCCAGCTCCAGTTCAAGACGTCGATTTCGTCCTTGTGGGCCTTGTCCATGGACTCGCCCTTGATGTCGCCGATCTTGATGAAAATATCAACAGCCATGTTTTCTCCCTGTGTGGTCTCTACCACATTGTGTTTTTGCTGATCGTTCCCACGCTCTGCGTGGTAACGCATCGGGTGACGCTCTGCGTCACTGGGACGCGGAGCGTCCCGGGCGGCATTCCCACGCAGAGCGTGGGAACGATCACATCAAGGGCGTTTTTATGCGCCTTTGGCCGAAGGCAGCTTGGATACCAGACGCAGCGACACGGTCAGCCCTTCGAGCTGATAGTGCGGGCGCAGGTAGAACCTGGAGTTGTAGTACCCCGGGTTGCCTTCCACGTCCTCGACGATCACTTCGGCCGCCGCCAATGGGTGCTGGGCCTTGGTGGTTTCGGTGGAGTGCGCCGGGTCACCGTCGACGTAGTTGAGGATCCAGTCCTGCAACCAGCGCTGCATTTCGTCCTTCTCTTTGAAGGAGCCGATCTTGTCGCGCACGATGCACTTCAAGTAATGAGCGAAACGGCAGGTAGCGAACAGGTACGGCAGGCGCGCAGCCAGGTTGGCGTTGGCGGTGGCGTCCGGGTCGTCGTACTCGGCCGGTTTCTGCAACGACTGGGCGCCGATGAACGCGGCGAAGTCGGTGTTTTTCTTGTGCAGCAGCGGCATGAAACCGTTCTTCGCCAGTTCCGCTTCGCGGCGGTCCGAAATGGCGATTTCGGTTGGGCACTTCATGTCCACGCCACCATCGTCAGTCGGGAAGGTGTGCGCCGGCAGGTTTTCCACTTCACCGCCAGACTCCACGCCACGAATGCGCGAGCACCAGCCGAAGTGTTTGAACGAACGGTTGATGTTCACCGCCATCGCGTAAGCAGCGTTGGCCCACGTGTACTTGGAACTGTCGGCACCGTCGGTGCTTTCTTCGAAGGCGAAGGCCTCCACCGGATCGGTCTTGGCGCCATATGGCAGACGCGCGAGGAAGCGCGGCATGGTCAGGCCGATGTAGCGCGAGTCTTCCGATTCGCGCAGAGAGCGCCAGCCGGCGTATTCCGGGGTGGTGAAGATTTTGGTCAGATCGCGCGGGTTCGACAGTTCCTGCCACGAGCCCATCCCCATCACGGTCGGCGATGCGGCGGCGATGAACGGCGAGTGCATGGCGGCGCAGACTTTCGACAACTCGCCCAGCAACTCGACATCCGGCGGCGACTGGTCGAAGTAGTAATCGCCCACGAGGCAACCGTAAGGTTCGCCGCCGAACTGGCCGTATTCTTCTTCGTACATCTTCTTGAAGATCGGGCTCTGGTCCCATGCGGTGCCCTTGAATTTCTTCAGGGTCTTGTGCAGGTCGGTCTTGGAGATGTTGAGCACGCGAATCTTCAGTTGCTCATCGCTCTCGGTGTTGTTGACCAGGTAGTGCAGGCCACGCCAGGCACTTTCCAGTTGCTGGAAGTCCGGGTGATGGATGACCTGATTGACCTGAGCGGTGAGCTTGGCGTCGATGGCGGCGATGATTGATTCGATCGACTTGATGGCGTCGTTGGACACCAGGTCGGTCTGCGCCAGAGCCTGTTCGGCCAGGGTGCGCACGGCGGTCTCGACGGCTTCGCGAGCACGTTCGGTCTTGGGTTTGAATTCTTGCAGCAGCAGGGAGGCGAACTCGCTGGCTTCTTCGATGGTGCCCAGTGTCTGAGCGTCTGCACGTACTGAATCGGTCATGATCATTCGTCCTGATTAAGCCTGAGGCTCGGCTGGCTTCGGCGCACTGGCAAGCGCCTGGAGCAGCGCCGGATCCTTGATGGCCTTCATGATGATTTCTTCGGCACCGGTCTTGCCGTCCATGTAGGTCAGCAGGTTGGCCAGTTGGGTGCGCGCTTCGAGCAACTTGTTCAGCGAGTCGACCTTGCGCGCCACGGCGGCCGGGCTGAAGTCGTCCATGCTTTCAAAAGTGATGTCCAGACTCAGGTTGCCTTCGCCGGTCAGCTCGTTGGGCACGTGGAACGCGACGCGTGGCTGCATGGCCTTGAGGCGCGAGTCGAAGTTGTCGACATCCACTTCGAGGAACTTGCGATCGGCCACAGGCGCCAGAGGCTCGGCGGGCTTGCCGGCGAGGTCCGCCATCACGCCCATGACGAAGGGCAGCTGGACTTTTTTCTCGGCGCCGTAGAGTTCGACGTCGTACTCGATCTGCACTCGAGGCGCGCGGTTGCGCGCGATGAATTTCTGAGAACTTTGCTTCGCCACGTTGCTGCTCCTGGTCGCTCAAGCGACGGTGTTGGCGTCATCGGCGGTACCGGTGACGTGACTGCGTGATCCGTTCGCTTTTATTCGCCGTCTGGTCCGCGCAGGTTTTCAAATTGGCTCATGCCGTCGGGAATCAGGTTGCGCACGATGGCCGCAAAGTCGGCGTGCACCAAATTCTTCGCCCGGTTCAACAGCACCGGCAGCGGGCTGGAGGGCTCATGACGGGTGTAGTACGCAAGAATCCGGTCCAGGCTGCGCAACACGTCGTCGCGGTTGTTGATTTCGCCAGTGCTGCGCGGTGTGCTCGGCGCGGTGGAGTGTTCAACCGGCGCGGCACTGTCGTCGCTGATGGAATCGGGCAGGGGGCTGTCGCCGCTCTGCGGGGCGAACTGGCCGAGAATCTGCAAGGCCATTTTGAGCGGTTGCTTCAACGGACCAAGGTCAACGCCCTGGGCGGAACCGACGTGTTCGCTGATCTGTTGCTCGATGGCCTCGGCGACGCTACGAGCCTCATGCAACGCTGCGCGGGTAATTTCCAACTGTTCGGGATCGCTATCCAGGAACGCCCCGGCGAGCTGCTCGGCGCCGAGGTTTTCGTCAGGGAAGCTTTGCAGGCCGCTGGCATTGGCGGCGGCGCGCAGGCTGACAGCGCCAAAGGTTCGCGAACGGGCCAGGATGCTTTCGCGCAGCAGGCGAATGGTGGCATCGGATGTCAGGCCGGCGAGGGCATTGATGCGCACGGTGGGGTCGTTGTCGTCTTCGGCATCCAGGCGTGGATGCAGGTCGGCCCAGTATTGCTTGAGCAATTCGCTGATCAGTGTCAGGACGCGGGCCAGGCCGGTGACGCCTTCGAGGGCAAGCGAGCTTTGCAAAAGGAAATGGGTGATACGCAGGTCTTTGCTGCGCTGCAACAAATCCAGACTTTGCTGCTGGATGCTGCGCCATTCGGGGGGGGCGGCAGGCAATATCGAATCGCCCATGCTGCGCTCGGGCTGGCCCAGGGAATCGCGTTCCAGGCGCAAAAAATCCGCGTCATATTCCAGATCTTCGCCACAAGGCGAAGTCGCGGAAACGGCGGCGAGCAACAAAGGCACTTCCACTGAATTTGATCTCCCTATCGCCCGACTTATCAGAGTCGGGCAGTTCACATGTTAGTTCCAGGTGGAACTTCACATGCTTCCTTGAGTGTAATAGCCCTTTGGATGCGCAATGATCTTAAAGTGCCATCATCTATATTCAAGAAGTTATGCATTTTTGGTGTAGTACTTATGGCTTGTCAAGGTAAGCTATTTCCTCTGTGTGACAGATGTGAGGTGCTTAACAACCTGCGCGACTGATTGGTCGAGGCGAGCACTGATGCAGGTTTTTTGTCACGCAAGCCGGTTAAGATCAGCAATCATGCTGGTAAAAAGCCGTTTTCGAGGTTGTTTGCAAGGTAGTCGGAACGAATCTAACGGGAGTAAATCCCGATTCGCCCGCGCGCAAAGTGTTCAGCAAGGAGGCAAGATGTCGCTGTGTTTGACTATCACTAGTTATCACAAAATTACCCCTGGCCAGTGCCCTGAGAAATCCATGGATCAGGGCGTGATGGCAATAGGCCGTAATTCTGATAATGACTGGGTATTACCCGATCCAGAGCGCTTGGTTTCCGGAAAACATTGCGTTATTCAATATAAAGATGGCCGGTATTACTTAACTGATAACAGCACTAACGGTGTGGAATTGGTCAAGGCCGGTCTTCGTCTGCGCAAGGGCAACAGCGAGCCGTTGCAAGATGGCGAAGTTATCCGCATCGGTGATTATGAAATCCAGGCGCGTATCGATTTCAGTCTGCCGGTGACTGACGGCAACCCTTTCGCCGATTCGTCCAGCAGCTTCGAGGCCCTGATGGGGCGTCAGGGCGCCGTCGTGAATACGCCGACGTCGTTGCCCGTGACACCACCTGCACATTTTCAGGGCGTATCGGCCATGGACACGATGCCGGACCTGTTCGACTTTCTGACACCGACCAGCGTCCCGCCGGCCACCCAGCCCGACCATGTCCCGGCCGAGCAACACGACTTCCGCCCACCGACTCCGATCCCCAACCCAACGCCCGTGGCCACGCCTGCGCCGCTGGCGTCGGCCCCGGTGATTCCGGAAGATTGGGACCTGTTCAGCGACAAGCCTGCGCCGGTGATTGTCGCCGCCCTGCCCGTTGCAGAGGTTGCGCCGCCGCCCGTACCTCACATCAGCGCACCGATCGAACCGGCACCCCTACGCGAACCGCCCGTGGCCATCGTCGAACGCCCGGTCACCCCGGCCGACAATTCTCAACCCGACCTGTTGCAAGCCTTTCTGCGCGGTGCCGGGCTGGATCAGTTGCGCCTGGACAAGGCCCAGGCCGAAGCACAAATGGAAAGCATCGGCCGCAGTTATCGGCTGATGGTCGAAGGCCTGATCGATGTCTTGCGCGCCCGTAGCAGCCTCAAGGGCGAGTTCCGCATTCAGCAAACGATGATTCAGCCGGTGGAAAACAATCCGCTGAAATTCGCTCCCAACGTCGATGAAGCATTGCTGTTGCTGTTGCGCCACAGCAATCAGGCGTTCATGGCGCCGGACCTGGCGGTACGTGACAGTTTCGATGACTTGCGTGCCCACCAATTGGCGGTGATGGCCGGCGTGGAAGCTGCGATCAAGCACCTGCTGGCGCGCTTCGAGCCGGCGCAACTGGAAGAGCGCATGGGCAAGCCCGGTGGCCTGTCGAGCATTTTCAATGGCTCGCGACAGGCCCAGTACTGGCAGCAGTTCACCGAGCTCTACAGCAATATTTCCCGCGAGGCCCAAGAGGATTTCCAGGACCTGTTCGGTCGGGAGTTCAGCCGCGCCTACGAAGAACACAGTACAAGGCAGCGCCGCGGCTGAGCATCGCATCGCATAGCGCCATTCATAGCAAAGAACGGAACAACGGATAGCTGAAACGTCATTGAGGACGCAGGATGATTCCCAGGTTTTTACTCGCAGTTGCCACCGCGCTTCTGCTGACCGCATGTGCCAAGGATGCGGCAAAACCCCAGCCCGAAGAGACTGAGGCCGAGGCCGACACGGCCGCCGTCGAGTTGCACTTTCACGCCATTGCCGGGCTCAACCCCGGCGCCACTGGCCAGCCAGCCCCGGTCCGGGTGCGTATTTTCGAATTGAAAAATGCCGCCACCTTCGGCCGTTCCGATTATTTCGCACTGGCCGAACGGGCCCAGGCGACGCTCGGCGCAGACCTGATCGACCAGGACGAAGTGCTGATCCAGCCCGGCCAGCAGTTGAGCCTGCAGCGCGACCTCGACCCGGCCACCCGCCATATCGGCGTACTGGTGGGGTATCGCGAGCTGGATCAGTCGTTGTGGCGCGCAGTGATGAATGTCCCGCCGCGCCAATACACCGAATACCAGATCAGCCTCGATGTGCGAGCCGTGCGCAGCGCCGTCGTGGTTTCCCCATCCAGCCCTGCCCAATAAGCAATCGGAGCTCCCCATGTCCTGGAACAATCGTGTGGTCTGGTCGGAAGGCATGTTCATTGGAACGCAGCACTTCCAGCAGCATGACCGTTACCTGGAGAACCTCATCGACGCCCGGAGCCGCCCGTTGTCGGCCGGCGCCTGGGGTTTCTCCGAATTGCTGATCGACCAGGGCCTGTTGGCCCAGGGCAAACTGGCAATCATCTCGGCACGGGGCCTGTTGCCGGACGGCACGCCATTCAATATTCCCCAGGATGACCTGGCGCCTAGCCCGCTGAATGTCGATGACAACCTGCGCGATGGCTTGGTGTACCTGGCCTTGCCGCTCAAGCGCGCCGGTGCGCGGGATACCGTTGACGAAGGCGAAGTCCTGGGCGCTGCGCGCTACGTGAGCCAGGTGCGCGAAGTGCGGGACGACAACGCGCCGTTCGAAAATCAGGCCCCGGTGGCCGTGGGGTCGAGGGCGCTGCGATTATTGGTTGCCCAGGATGGCATCAGCGACTACGCCGCCATCGGCCTGGTACGAATCAAGGAGAAACGCGCCGACCGTGCCTTGGTGCTCGACGACACTTACATTCCGCCGCTGCTGGATGTGGTCGCCTCCACCCCCTTGGCCGCGTTCCGCAGCGAACTGCTGGGCCTGCTGCATCAGCGCGGTGAAGCCCTCGCCGGGCGCGTGGTGGCATCCGGTGCCGGCGGTGCCTCGGAAATTGCCGATTTCATGTTGCTGCAACTGGTCAATCGTGCCCAGCCGTTGATCCAGCACTTGAGCCAGTTGAGCCCGTTGCACCCCGAGCGGTTCTACAGCGAGTTGGTGAGTCTGGCTGGCGAGTTCTCGACCTTTACCGCTTCCGGGCGGCGCCCCCAGGAATACCCGCAATACCAACACGATGACTTGGCGCTGAGTTTCGCGCCGGTGATGCAAGCCCTGCGTGAGGCGCTATCGATGCTGATCGACAGCAAGGCCACGCCGATTCCGATTGTCGAAAAAGCCTACGGCGTCCATGTGGCGATGCTGGCCGACAAGTCCCTGCTCGACAGCGCCAGCTTCATCCTGGTGGTGCGCGCCGACGTACCCGCCGAAACCCTGCGCAGCCACTTCGGCCAACAGAGCAAGGTCGGCTCGGTGGAGCACATCCGCAACCTGGTCAACCTGCAATTACCGGGCATTGGCCTGCTGCCGCTGCCGGTGGCGCCACGGCAGATCCCGTATCACGCCGGCTCCACTTATTACGAACTGGACCGGGGCAGCGAGCATTGGCAACAACTGGCCAACTCCGGCGGTTTTGCGTTCTACATCGCGGGGCAATTCCCGGGGCTGAACCTGGCTTTCTGGGCGATCCGAGGATAAACCGCAATGAGCAACGACGATCGTACCCAATTCATGCCGACGCCCGGTGGCCGTGGCGCCGACCCGATCCGCCCGGAGGCTGGCCGCGCCCAGTCCGCGCCACTTTCGATGCCGGCCGCGCCGCTTTTGATCAGCAACGCCGAAGGTCTCAACCCCCTGGAGAGCGCCGCTGGCCCGTTGCTGGCTTTGCTGACCCGCTTGCGCAACACCATTGCCCACCCGGCGCCGGCGAGCCTGCGTGCGCAATTACTGGCCTACCTGCGCCAGTTCGAGGAGCGCGCCGAGGCTGCCGGCGTGGTGCGCAACGATGTGTTGCTGGCTCGTTACGCCTTATGCACCGCCCTGGATGAAGCGGTGTTGAGTACGCCGTGGGGGGGGGCCAGCGACTGGGGCAAACAGAGCCTGCTGATCACCGTGCACAACGAAGCCTGGGGCGGCGAGAAGGTGTTCCAGTTATTGGAACATTGTCTGCAAAGCCCCCGCGAACGTTTGTATTTGCTGGAGCTGTTGTACCTGTGCATGTGCCTGGGTTTCGAAGGGCGTTATCGGGTCATGAACGACGGTCGCAGCCAACTGGAAGCCTTGCGTGAGCGCACCAGTGCGGTCATCCGCAGTGCTCGTGGCGAGTATGAGCGTGAACTGTCGCCCCATTGGCGCGGCGTCACCGTAGCCCGCGACCGGCTGGCGCAATTCATGCCGCCATGGATCGCCGTGGCCATCGGCGTGGCGCTGCTGCTGGCGCTGCTGTTCGGCCTGCGCCTGAAACTGGCCGCCGATGCCGAGCCGGTGTTTAAAAACATCCATGCACTGGGCGAGATCCCGGTGCAGGCCATCGACCGTCCGGTGGTGCAACCGAAACTGATCGAGCGTCCCCGTCTGGCGGGCTTCCTTGCCGATGAAATCAAGGCTGGACGGATCGCGGTGGAAGACGCCGTTGACCGTTCAGTGGTGACCATTCGTGGCGATGAACTGTTCGCCTCGGGCAGCGCCAGCATCATCGACAATTTCCAGCCGCTGATGCTGCGCATCGCCGATGCCGTTCGCAAGGTCAAGGGCCAGGTCCGGGTGACCGGGCACAGTGACAATCGCCCGATTGCCACCTTGCGGTTTCCATCAAATTGGGCCTTGTCCGAGGCGCGGGCCAATTCGGTGCTGCAAATCCTTTCGGCCAAGACCGGCCAGCCCGAACGCTTCAGCGCCGAAGGCCGCAGCGACACCGAACCGCTGGCCTCGAACGCGACAACAGAGGGCCGCGCACGCAACCGTCGGGTCGAAATCACAGTGTTGGCGGAGGGGGTCGAGTGAAGGCGTTTTTCAGTTTTATCATCCGCTGGGTCATTCCGTTGCTGGGGCTGATCGCCCTGAGCCTGATCATCTGGTTTGTCGGGCCGCTGCTCGAATTCCTGGTGCCCGAAGGCCGGCGCTGGACGCTGATCATTCTGGTGTTCGCGGTGTGGATCGCCTATCGGCTGTTTCGCATCTTCCAGGCTCGCCGTCAGGCCGCCGAAGTGATGCGCAGCCTGGCGGCGCAAACTCCGCCGGACCCGACCAGCATCGCCACGGCCGAAGAGCTCGAAACCCTGCGCCAGCGCATGGACGAAGCCTTGGCGCTGTTGAAAAAAGCCAAGTTGGGCGGTGACGAGCGACGTAACCTGTACGAGCTCCCGTGGTACGTGATCATCGGCCCGCCGGGTTCGGGCAAGACCACGGCGCTGGTCAATTCCGGGCTGCATTTTCCGTTGGCGGCGCAGTTGGGCGCCGGGGCGGTCCGTGGCGTTGGTGGCACGCGCAATTGCGATTGGTGGTTTACCGATCAGGCCGTGCTGCTCGACACCGCCGGGCGCTACACCACCCAGGACAGCGACGCGACGGTCGATAAAGCCGCATGGCTGGGTTTTCTCGGCCTGTTGAAAAAACAGCGGGCCCGACGCCCGATCGACGGTGCGTTTATCGCCATCAGCCTCTCCGACCTGCTGCTGGGCAGCGACGCCGAGCGCGCCGCCCATGCCGCCGCGATCCGCCTGCGTATTCAGGAGCTGTACACGCAACTCGGCGTGCGCTTCCCGATCTACCTGATGCTGACCAAGCTCGATCTGGTGCCAGGGTTCATGGAGTATTTCGATACCCTGAGCAAGGAAGAACGGGCCCAGGTCTGGGGTATGACTTTTGCCCTGGACGACGGTAAAAACAATGACAGCCCGCTGGCCCATCTGCAAAGCGAGTTCACCGGCCTGGAACAGCGCCTCAACGATCGTTTGGTGGAGCGTTTGCAACAGGAGCGCGACCCGGCGCGGCGCGATCTGATCTACGGCTTCCCGCAACAGTTCGGCGCGTTGAAGGATTGCCTGCAAAGCTTCCTTGAGGGCGTATTCAAACCCAACGCCTTTGAAGAGCGGGTGTTGTTGCGTGGGGTGTATTTCACCAGCGGCACCCAGGAAGGCAGCCCGATTGACCGGCTGATCGGTTCCATGGCCCAGAGCATGAACCTGGACCGCCAGCATCTGGCGCGCCAGAACGGCACCGGGCGCAGTTACTTCATCGAAAAACTCTTCAGCGCCGTGGCCTTTGCCGAGCGTGGACTGGTGGGGGTCAACCCGAAAGTCGAACGTCGGCGCAAGTGGATCGCCCGGGGCGTGCTGGCCTCGACCGTGGCCCTGGTGCTGGTGGTCGGGACCTTGTGGTGGATCAGCTACCGCGCCAATCAGACGTATATCGCGCAAGTCGATCAGAAAGTCGCGCCCCTGGGCCAGGCCGTGCAGAGCCTCAGCCCGGCACAGCGGGACGTGCTCGCGGTATTGCCCTTGCTCAACGCGGTGAAGCACTTGGCTGACGACGCGCCGAGCTGGGCCGAAGGCCTGGGCCTGTATCAGGGCGACATGCTTGAAGCCGAGTCCGGCAGCGTTTATCGCAAGCTGTTGATCGCGGTCTTCGCGCCACGCTTGCTCACGCGCATCGAAGAGCAACTGCACGGCGGCGGCAATTCGGACTTCCTTTACGAAGGCTTGAAGGCCTACCTGATGCTCGCCGACAGCGAGCATTACGATGCCAACTTCATCAAGGCGTGGATCGCCCTGGACTGGGATCGCAGCCTGCCGCGCGACTTGCCGGCCGAGCAGCGTCTGGCCCTGGAAGAGCACTTGCAGGCACTGTTCGAGCGCCATCCGCCCACCGCACGTCTGGACCCGCGCCTGATCGACGACCTGCGCCGGCAGTTGCAACAGCTGCCGGTGGCCCAGCGCGTCTATGACCGGATCAAGCGGCAGAAACTGCCGGACGGCATTCCGGACTTTCGTCTCAACGAAGCGGCCGGGCGTGATGCCGCGCTGGTGTTCAGCCGCAAGAGCGGCAAGCCGCTGGGCGAACCCTTGAGTGGCTTCTTCACGGCCAAGGGTTACCGCCAAGGGTTTTTGCTCACCAGCCTGAACCAGACCGGCACCCTGGCCGAGGAGCAGTGGGTACTCGGTCACGATCAGGCAGAACAACAGAATGTCGCCAGCCTGGCCGCCGACGTGCGCCGCCTGTATTTCCAGGATTACCAGCGCCAGTGGGACGCCTTGCTGGCGGATATCGACTTCGTGCCGATCACCAGCGTGGCTCAGGCTGCCGATGTGTTGCGGGTGATTTCCGGCCCGACCTCGCCGTTGAAAAAACTGCTGGTGGCGGTGGCAAAGGAAACCGACCTGCAACAGGAAGAGCGCCTGCTGGCCGCCAAGGGCGCGCCGGTGGAGGGCGGGGTCGACAAGCTCAAGGAGCGCTTGGGCACCTTGCTCGGCCAGGAGCAGGCGATGCAAAACACGGCTGAGGCCAGTGACGATCCCATCACCGCGCATTTTGCCGAACTCAACCGCATCGTCAGCAAAAACGAAGGCGAGCCTGCGGCCATCGACGGCCTGCTGGCCGACATGAACGCCCTGTATGTGCAGGTCAGCGCCATGGTCGGCGCCAGCGGCGACGCCTTGCTCGGTGAAGCCAAGAACCAGGCCGCAGCGGCCGCGACACGGGTCAGCCTCAACGCCGAACGTCAGCCGCCGCTGGTGCAGGGCCTGGTCAAATCGGTGGTCAACTCCACCACCAACAGCATGATGGGCGGGGTACGCAATCAACTGAACGCCGCCTGGACCAGCGAAGTGGTGAACATCTATCGCCAGTCCCTGGCCGGGCGTTATCCGATGTCGCCGGGCAGTGCGCGGGACGCGACCCTGGACGATTTCGGCCAGTTCTTCGGCGTGGGCGGAGTGATGGACAACTACTTCCGCAAATACCTGCAGCCGTACGTGGATACCTCGACCCAGGCCTGGCGCTGGCAACCGGGCGCCGCACAGAAGCTCGGCATCGCCCCGGGGGTGCTGCAAACCTTCCAGCGGGCAGCGACCATCCGGGATGCGTTTTTCCGTTCCGGCGGCACCCAGCCGATGGTGCGCTTCGAACTCAAGCCCGTGGCAATGGATGCCACCATCACCCAGTTTTTACTCGACCTCGATGGCCAGCAATTGAGCTACGACCATGGCCCGAGCCGTCCGACCGCCATGCAATGGCCAAATCCCGGCAGCATCGGCGTGGTGCGAATCTCGATCATGCCGCCCTCGGCCAGCGGTCGTTCGGGCATCACCCTGGACGGGCCCTGGGCCTGGTTCCGCCTGCTCGAGCAATCGGACCTGACCGCCGGCAACTCGCCGGATCGCTTCAACCTGCGGCTGCGGGTCGACGGCGCCAGCGCCTCCTATGAGCTGCGGGCCAACAGCGCCTTCAACCCGTTCAAGAGCCGTGTGCTCAGCGGTTTCAGCCTGCCGGAGCGTTTATGAGCACGCCGGGCTTCTATGGAAAGCTGGCCAGCCGCGGGGACTTTGTCAGCCGTGGCTTGTCGCAGAGTTTTATCGGCCCCTGGGATTCGTGGCTGGCGGCGGGCCTGCTCGCCAGCCAGAGCCTCGGCGACCGTTGGCTCAATGCCTATCTGGTCAGTCCGCTGTGGCGCTTTATGGTCGCGCCCGGTGTGTGTGGGCCGCAGGCCGCCGTCGGGGTGGTGATGCCAAGTGTCGATCGGGTGGGCCGGTATTTTCCGCTGACCGTCGCGGTGCTGCTGGATCACGAAGCCGACCCGGCGTCGGTGGTGGGCGGTTCGGACGCCTGGTTTGAACAGGTCGAGCAATTGATGTTGAGCACCTTGAGCGTGGAGGCGAGCTTCGAAGCCTTCGGTGCAGAGCTGGAGACGCTGGGCAGCCCGGCGTACCTGCCACGCGCGCCAAGCAGCCGTTTTGCCGGCCTGAACCGCTTTGATGCCACCGACCCGAAGGCGCGGATGACCGCGCTTGCCGAACTGGCCTGCGAAGGCGCAAGCCTGTGGTGGGGCCAGGGTTCGGAGCGTATCGCCCCCGGTTTATTGCGGTGCCAGGGTCTGCCGGCCGCCGCCGATTTTGCGCAATTTTTGCTCGGCCAAGAAGGTGTTGTGTAGATGTGTCCACGCGTTGGAAAGACGTTCAAGTCTGCAAGCAAGAGCCATGTCGGCATGGTCCGCCAGGTTAACGAAGATGCTTGCCTGGACCGGCCGGAAAATGGCCTGTGGGTGGTCGCCGATGGCATGGGCGGGCACGCGGCGGGCGACTACGTCAGCAGTCTGATTGTCGACAGTCTGCGTAGCATTGCCGTGGGCCGTTCGCTGGATGAATACGTCGCGGCGCTGAAAACCGACCTGCTGCGGGTCAACGCCGCCGTGCGTGAAGAAACCGCCAACCGCGGCGTGACCATGATGGGCAGCACGGTGGTGGTGCTGGCGGCGCGTGACTTGCGCGGGGTGTGCCTGTGGGCGGGTGACAGCCGCTTGTATCGCCTGCGTGACGGCCTGCTCGAAAGCATCTCGCGGGATCACAGTTACGTTCAGGATCTGCAGGACAGCGGCCTGCTCAGCGAAGCCGAAGCCCGGGTGCATCCACGGTCCAATATTGTCACCCGCGCCATCGGGGTCCAGTCACAGCTGGAACTGGCGATGGTCGAGCTGCTGTTGAAGCCCGGCGACAGTTACCTGTTGTGCAGTGACGGGCTGAACAAGACCGTTGAAGACCATGAGATCCGCGATGTGCTGGGCCACGACGAACCTGGGGAAATCGCCAGCAGCCTGGTGTCCCTGGGGTTGATGCGCGGCGCTCCGGACAACATCACCGTCATCGTCGTGAAGGTGCCGTCATGAATTCCACCCTGAGCATTCTGATCCCCGGCTATGACATCGACGGCGAGATCGGCGAAGGCGCCATGGCCAGCGTTTACCTGGCGACCCAGCGCTCGCTGGAGCGCAAGGTGGCGCTGAAGGTCATGGCCGCGGCGCTGGCGGCCGACCCGAGTTTCTGCGAGCGCTTCCTGCGCGAAGGTAAAACCCTGGCGCGCCTGTCTCACCCGCATACGGTCACCATCCATGACATTGGCCATGTCGGTGAGCTGTATTACATGGCCATGGAATTTCTGCCCAACGGCACGCTCAAGGAGCGCATCGCCGCGGGCCTGACGCCGGAACAGGGCCTGATCTATATCCGCCAGATCGCCTCGGCCCTGGGCTACGCCCATGGGTTGGGGCTGGTTCATCGCGACGTCAAACCGGCGAACATTCTGTTCCGTGCCGATGGCACGGCGGTGCTCTCGGACTTCGGCATCGCCAAGTCCATGGACGACCGCACCCAGTTCACCCAGGCCGGTTTCGCCGTCGGTACTCCCAGCTACATGAGCCCGGAACAGGCGCGCGGCCAGGATATTGATGGTCGGGCCGATCTGTATGCCCTGGGCGTGGTGCTCTACGAAATCCTCGTTGGCAAACTGCCGTATACCGGCAACGACGCACTCTCCACGGCCCTGGCGCATTTGACCGAACCGTTGCCGGAGCTGCCGGTGCACCACGGTCGTTATCAAGAGGTGCTGCGCAAGCTGTTGGCCAAGGATCCGGTCGAGCGTTTCCCGGACGCCAAGGCGCTGTTGCAGGCGCTGGATAATCTGCCTCGGGAGTCGGTTGACGCGACCACGATCCGGCCATTGCCAATTCCGGTATCGCCGATTGCGGTGAGCAATGACCTGGCGGGACTGACGCCGGTGTCCATCGATATACCGACCGGCCCCGCGCAGCCACAACCGCGACCCAATCCTGTTGCGCCGACGGTGAAGCCGACGCCGCAATCCCCAGCCTCGGAGCAGCGCAAGGGGCCGATGTTCGCGCTTGCCGCCGTCGCGGTAGCCGTGGTGCTGGCCTTGGGCGGCGCGGGTTATTGGTGGCTGTCGGGTGACGTCGAAGCGGACGCCAAGACGCCAGTGGTTTCAGTGCCTCCGGTCAAAACACCGCCGCCAACCGTGGCGCCACCGGTGAACCCCCCTGTGGCGACAGAAGTCGATAATGGTCAGCGTCCACTGCTGATGGCCGGCAAAAAAACCTTGTTCCAGCGAGTACTCAGCAAGCCGGGGGCGAAATTCGCCAGCGACCCTGGGGGCACACCCGACAAGGCCTTGCCGGCGTTTTCCGTGCTTTACGTCTATCAGCGAAAAGAGGTTGATGGCAGCCCTTGGCTGCGCGTCGGCGCCGCCACCGACGGGCGCAGTGACGGCTGGTTGCCGGCCGCGCAAGTCAGCGACTGGAAGCAAAGCCTGGTACTTAAATTCACCGAACGCTCCGGCCGTGCGCCGGTGATGTTCCTGCGTCAGCCCGGTGATGTGGAGAAGCTGCTGGCAGATCCGTCGACGGCAAAAAACCAGCTGCTCAAGGCCCAGCAGAATCGCGAAGACAACCAGCAGGTACTGGCTCTGGAACCGGCCGCCAGTGCAGTGCCGCAGAATCAGTTTTACCTGTTGCCGATTTTCGATTCGCGCGAGAGCTTCGATGAGAACGGTCAGTCGGTGCAGTTGCTGAACGTGGCGTCCATCGACCCCGGTGATGCTCCGAAGGCCGCTGCCAGCAACACGCCAATCACTACCGCTAGCGCCGACGCGTTCCGCACCGCCGTGGTGTTGGTCGTTGACACCACCGTGTCCATGCAACCCTACATCGATCAGGTCCGCGACGTCGTACACGAACTGCAAACCCGCATCGCCGAGCGCGGCGAGATGGACAGTGTCAGCTTCGGCCTGGTGGGGTTTCGCAGCAGCACCCAGAAAACCCCGGGCCTGGAATACGTCGCCAAAACCCTGATCACCCTCGAACAAGGACGCGATCCACAGCGCTTCATGGACCTAGCGCGGCAGGTCAAGGCGTCCACGGTTTCCAGCCATTCGTTCAACGAGGATGCGTTTGCCGGTGTGATGGAAGCGGTCGAGGGCATGGACTGGTCCGGCTATGGCGGGCGCGTGATCCTGTTAGTCACCGATGCCGGTGCCTTGCGCAAGAACGACCCATATGCCGCCACGCAAATGAACGAAGCCGAAGTGCGCCAAGCCGCGCTGGGCAAGCAGATCAAGATTTACGCCTTGCACCTGCTCAGCGATGCCGGCAAGAAAACCCATGGCGGTGCGCAAAGCCAGTATCGCACCCTCACCGCCGACGCCAACCCGCAGATCGGCGACCTGTACATTCCGGTGCCGGGCGCCGATGTGCGCAAGTTCGGTGAGCGGGTGGACGAGATCGGTTCGGTGTTTGCCGACCTGGTGCATCAGGTGCGTGGCAACAAGCCGCAAACCGTGCCGCTGCTGAGCGCCGCGCCGAGCCTGAGCGATAAATCGGCAGCCGTCGGCTACGCGATGCACATGGATTTCCTGGGGCGTAAAGCCGCCAGCCAGGCGCCGCAACTGGTCAGCGCCTGGACCGCCGACCGCGACCTGACCAACCCGGCACTGCCGGCGTTTCAGGTCTGCGTGATGCTGACCAAGTTGCAGCTCAACGACTTGCAGCAATCGCTGAAACTGATCGTCGATGCGGCTCGCAAGACACAGACCTCACCGAAGAATTTCTTCCAGGAAATCGCCAGCGCCAGTGCCTACATGAGCCGCGATCCCTCGGCCTTGCGCAAGGGCGGCAACCTGGCCGATGGCGGGGTTCTGGGTGAGTACCTGGAAGGGCTGCCCTACCGCAGCAAGTCGCTGAACATGACCCAGGATTTGTGGCTTTCGTTGAGCGTGGCCGAGCAGGAGGACTTTATCGACGAGCTGGATTCGAAGATCCGCCTCTACGAAACCTTCCACAACGACCTGGCCAACTGGGTGCGTTTCGGCGATGCCGAACCGGGTGATGCCTTGTACCGCGTTCCATTGTCGACGCTGCCGTGATGCTGAACATGAACGCAGTGCACAAAAACCGGGGCGTCGGCAGCCAGCGCTACAGCCTGGTGATTCCACGGTTGCAACTGCGTGCCGGTGAACAACTGGCGGTGGTCGGTCCCAGTGGCTGCGGCAAAAGCACGTTGCTCGATTTGCTGGCGCTGGTGCTGGCGCCGGATCAGGCCGGGCAGTTTGATTTTGCGCCCGGCCAAACCAGGACGGACATTAGCGGGCTGTGGCGCGCTGATGCGCAAAGTGCCTTGGCGGACCTGCGCCGCCGGCACTTGGGCTACGTGCTGCAAACCGGTGGCCTGCTGGATTTTCTGGACGTGCGCGGCAATATCGACTTGTCGCGCCAACTGCTTGGTTTGAAGGACGACGGCAGCGTGGATCGCCTGGCCGGGGCGTTGGATATCGCCGATCAATTGGGCAAAAAGCCGGGTGATTTGTCCGTCGGCCAACGACAGCGGGTGAGTTGCGCCCGCGCCCTGGCCCATGGGCCGCATCTGCTGCTGGCCGATGAACCGACCGCCGCCCTCGATCCGCTGAACGCGGAACGCGTGATGCAGTTGCTGGTGACCCAGGCCCGCGAACACGGCGTGTGCTGCGTCGTTGCCACACACGATGAGTCACTGGCCCGCGCCAGCGGTTTGCAGGTGCGGCGCATCAGTTGTCATCGCGACGTCGATGGCGGTGTCACCGCCATCCTCGGGGAGGCCTGCTGATGCGCAGCGCGCTGGTGGCTTCCCTGGCCTGGCAGGATTACCGCAACGATGCGTGGCTGTCGGCCTGTTCGGTGCTGGCGCTGGTGGCGGTGGTCGCACCGCTGCTGGTGTTGTTCGGCTTGAAATTCGGCCTGGTCAGCAGTTTGACCGAGCGCCTGGAAAATGACCCGGCCACCCGGGAAATCATTCCTCTGGGTGGCGGCCGGTTCAGTGCTGCGTTTATCGAACAATTGAGCCGGCGCGGCGACGTGGCTTTCGCCTTGCCGCGCACCCGGCAGATTGCCGCGACGGCGGATCTGACCACTGACGCGTCGACGGTGACCGTCGAAATGATCCCCACCGCCGCCAACGACCCCTTGCTCGGCAGTCTATCGGTGCCCCAAGGGTTGGATCAGGTGCTGCTCAGCCAGACCGCCGCCGAAAAGCTCGGGGCCAAGGCCGGTGATTGGCTGGAGGCCAGTTTCGGCCGGCAAGTGGCCGGTCGTGGCGAGGCGCAGCGCACTCGCGTCCAGGTGCTGCACGTTCTGCCGCTGGAAGCCTTCGCCCGGGACGGATTGTTCGCGTCATTGGCGTTACTGGAAGCGGCTGAAGATTATCGGGACGGTCGCGCCGTGCCAGCGTTCGGTTGGCCAGGTGATGCGGTGGGTGTGACGGAGCAGCGGGTGTATCCGGCGTTTCGTCTGTACGCCCGCAGCCTCAAGGATGTCGAGCCGCTGCGTCAGTACTTCGCTGCACAGAATCTGCTGGTCTCGACCCAGGCCCAAACCATCGCCCAGGTGCAATCGCTGAGCCGCAACCTGTCGATCGTGTTCTGGATCATCGCCGGATTGGCCCTGGCGGGAGCGTTCGCGGCGATTTTTGCCGGCGCGCTGGCGGCAGTCGAGCGCAAGCGCCGAGAGTTGTCGGTGTTGCGCCTGCTGGGGTTTTCCACGGCAGCGTTGCTTTTGTTTGTGGTGGTGCAGGCGCTGTACAGCGCCGGCCTTGCCGCCCTGTTGAGTGCCGGGCTGTATGGCCTGGCGCAATCGGGCCTGAACCATTTATTTGCGCAGATGCCGGGCGAGTACGCCAGCCATCTGCTGGCGCGTCACTACGCGTTGGCCCTGGCGGCCGTGCTCGGCGTCAGCGCCGTGGCGGCAGTCTGTGGTGGCTGGCGAGTGGCGCGTATCCAGGCGTGTGAAGGAATCCGAGATGTATAAGTTACTGGGCGCCGCCGTGGCGCTGAGCCTGGCCAGCATGGTCTGGGCTGATGAAAGCACCGACAAACTGGACAACCCCAAGCCGTTGCCCGATGACGTCAGCCTGCCGCTGCCGTGCGAAGGGCAGATGGTGTTCCGTTACGTCTACATCCTGGCGCAGGGCACTCTGGACGATCGCGAGATCAGCCTTGGCTATCCATTCAGCGAGGGCGAGGCCGGTTATCAGCAGTCGTTCATCTCCGGTTACCGCCGGGACTTTATCAACGGCCAGTTCACCCTCAAGGATCTGCCCAAGGATTGGGGCAAGACCCTCACGCCGTTGATGCCCAAGACTGACAACAAGACCCCGCTCAAACCGATGCTCTATTTCATCGGCAAATACGAAGTCACCGCCCGCCAATACGCCCAGGTCATGGCCCAGGCGCAATCGTTGGCCAGCGGCGAGCCGGCACCGGCCTGCGAGGCATTGCAAGCCGAGGCGCCGCAAGGCATGGCCGGGCGTTTGCCCAAGGTGAAATTGTCGCGATTCGAGGCCGAACGCTTCTCGGCGGTGTATAGCGCCTGGCTGATGAAAAACCACAAGGACCTGCTACCGGTGAGCGGTCGTGGCACCTCGGCGGAAGAGGGCGGGCTGGGTTTTGTGCGCTTGCCGACCGAGGTCGAATGGGAATTTGCTGCCCGTGGCGGGCAGGCCATTAGCCGTCAGGACCTGGAAGGGCGCCTGTTTCCCCGGCGCCTGGAAGGCAGCGAAAGCGACGGGCCACTGGCGGACTGGGCGGTCTTCAACCAAGTCGCCGGCGGCACTGGCCAAGCTGCGCGGCTGATGCCGATCGGTACCAAACTGCCAAACCCCATCGGCCTGTTCGACGTGATCGGCAACGCCGCCGAGATGGTCCAGGAGTCCTTCCAGCTCGTGCATGCCGGACGCCGCCAAGGCACCTACGGCGGCTTCGTGGTCAAGGGCGGCAACTACCTTGAAGGCGAGGGCACCTTATTCACCGGGATGCGTCGCGAGTACCCGCTGTTCGCCGCCGACGGCACCGAGCAAAACAACGAAACCACCGGGTTCCGGGTCGCAATTGGCGCGTTGTCGGCGCCACGTTCGCGCTACAAGGAACTGTTTGCCCAATGGCAGAAAGAAGGCCGGCTGGCTTCGCTGACCGATGCCATCGACGACGCCCAGGACCCGACCAAACGCCTGGACAGCATCATTGCTGCCAGCGTCGATCCGCGCCTGCAAGCCGAGTTGGGGCTGGTCAACGAAGAGCTCAAGCGCAACGTCTCGCTCATCGCCCAGCAGCGCGAGGAAGCGGCCGGCAACCTGATCCAGTCGGCGGCCCTGGTGGCCGAGACCGTCAACAACTACAACATTCGCCTGACCAATTTGCAGAAGAGTCGCCAGCAGGCCCTGGACGCCAAGGACGAGGCCAGCGCCAAGCTGTTCGCTACCGCCATCGACAATGGCCGCAGCGCGCTGGACGGCGCGGTGGCGATCTACATCGACAACCTGGCAACCGGCACGCGCTACACCGATGCCGTGATCCAGGCGCAGTTTCAACGCATCAAGGAAGAGTTGGAGCGCAAGCCGGTACTGGGCAAGAGCCTGGTAACGCGCGCAACGTTATTCGTTCGCCATGTCGGTGATTATCGTCAGCAACGACGAGCCGACCCGGCGGCGATATTGAAGGAATTGCTCGCATCGAACGCCCAGCGGTCTTGATCGTTCGTTGTACAGCGAGCTTGGAAGGGACTCAGGCGGCGGTGGGCCGTGCTGAGCTGGTCAAACTTAAAAGAGAACACAACTATGCTTTCCTCCCGTAAACCTTTTGCTTCGCTTTCCAAGCGTCACTTGCTGCTGATGGCCGTCGGCTTCAGTACCGTACTGACCGGTTGCGCCACGTCGCCGACCTCCAAGGTCGCCTCGAGCACCAAGGTCGAGTACTACCCAAACTGCTACGAGCCAGTGCAGCACTTGCGTGCCACTGATTCGAACATGACCAAGTCGGTCGTCACCGGCGCGGCCGTCGGCGCTGTCGGCGGTGCACTGCTGGGCGCCTTGGTCGACTCCGAGAACCGTGGCCGCAACGCCGCCATCGGTGCAGCGGGCGGTGCCCTGGCGGGCGGCGCGACCGGCTACTACACCGAGCGCCAGAAGCAGATCGCTGATGATAACCAGCGCATCGCTTCCTACGCCTCCGACGTCAACAAAAGTGCCGCCGACATCGACCGCAGCACCGCGTACGCCAAGACGTCGCAGCAGTGCTACCAGAACGCGTTCACCAAACTGGTCGCCGACCGCAAGGCCAAGACCGTCAATGACACCGAAGGCCGCAAGCGCCTGGCAGAAATCGTCGCGGGCCTCAAAGAGTCCAACGACCTGATCGTCGCGGTTAACGGTAAAGCCAGCGAAGACCTGAACAACTACACTCAGGCCTACGAAAAAGACCTGCAGCAAGTAGGTGTGCAGCGCACCGACGTGGTCACCGTTGCAACCGCCGACACCACGCCCGTCGTGGCGCCGACCAAGAGCAAAAAAGCGGTGAAACCGGCGAAAAAACCGGTGCTGCCAACCGTGCCGAAAGAAGCGGTCACCACTGAAAAAACCCTGCAGACCGCACAAGCCAAACAGGCGGAAAGCAAGCAAGTGGCTAGCGCAGGCACCACTCAGGTCAACAGCATGTGCAAGAACCCGGACCTGGGCGACTGGGCACCGGTGCCTTGCCCGAATGTTTGATTGAGTTTTTTGTAGGGCTTTGATCATTCCCACGCGCTGCGTGGGAGTGATCTGTACTGGCTACGCCTTGGCGCTATGCGCCGCCATCGTATTTGCTCTCCTTGATTTGCGACACCGTCAGATTCTGGAAAATCCGATGATCGTGACTGAATTGCAAGTAGTGCAGCACAGGCACCAGGGTCAAGTGATAACGGGTCAGGCGTATTCCAGATTCACTCGCGACCACGTTTTCTATTAGGCCATGAATACCTTCGCCGTTAAGCCCGAATTGGAGAAACTTGGTTGTTCATCCATAGGAAGCTAACACCCTGTGGGCAAACTCTTTCTTGCTTGGCTGAATATCAGCGTGCTGCTCCAAATGCGCGCGCCATGCAGATTCAAGCATGGGGCCATCAAGATCGCCGTCGGTAGCGAGATAGGCGGCGGCATCGTCTTTCACTGCCTGAATGTAGAGTTTGGAGAAACCATCCTTGATGTCGTTCGTTGTCGTAATAAACGGTCCGACCGTTGTGATGAGCAACCCGTATCCAGTGAATGACGAGGGGGTATAAGTAGGCTCAGCCCGAACAGAGTCGCTACCTACGAGTATGATCATGGCCCCACATAAGCTCCCGAAGGCCAGAGTCCATTTTTTATTGCGCCGAGTAGTCATGATCTGGTTGAACTCCCTGTCTGTGGCCGCCCAAAGCGTGAGCGCGCTGCCATAAGCGACGTGCCGCATCGACTCAACATTGAGAGTGCTTGTGTTTAAGTGGCGGCAACGTTGGCACTTTTGTTGATTCGGGCAAGGGCTACACAATCGAATCAATATCTAAATGGAACGGCGTACCCACCGCATGCCCTCCCGTGATTGCTGCAATAGCCGCTTCATTGTCTTCGGGGGGGGATGGCATCATCGCCAGTTGTTCCCGGGCGATATTTTCCAGATGAGCATTCCACCGAAGCAGACTGTCCTGCACCCACTCGGGTTGATCGGCGTAGCTGCCATAAACATCAGCCTCGGTGATCGTCCGCTTGTGCAGCGCGAGCAAGCGGATCTTGGTTTGGCTGATCTGTTCGACTTCTTTTTCTAGATCCCTTATCGCTTGGACATCTCGCTGGGGATTGGCATAAGCACGGGAGAGCTTTTCGATTTTCGCTTTGAGTGCACTTAGTTGTCCTGAGACGTTTGTCAGGGTGTCGCTGACCCATTGGAATTCAGTCAAAGTCACCAGCGAGCGTCTTTTTTCCAGCGTTTCCTGCCAGCGGCGCAGGCTGGCCCAGCATCCGGGAATGTAGCTATCGACCATCGAGTGATGGCCGTTATCTATCACCTGCCGCAGAAATGAGTCGCGCTTGGGCAAGCCATCAATCTGTCGCAGCGCTTCGGCGCAACCATGATCGTTGATCGTGCTGCAACCCGGTTCCCAAAGGATGGAGGAGCTGTGACCTTCGCCGAATACCACCGGCATGAAATGACGTAACTGGCCGTGATGCCCATACGGGTCACCCAGGAAATTAATGATCCCGCCTATAAAAAACGCCAAACCACCGACCGGGTGGAGAGCAAGTGCCGCCCCGTGGGTGGCATACATCGGAACGCGGTTGGACGGCGTGTTCATCCAGGTGGAAGGAACGCTCGGTACGGGGTCGTTGTGGAAGACGATGCGATGGTGGTTCAGCGGTTTTGCAGCTTCGATAAAGGTTGAGTCGGCGGCGCGGGGGGCGCCATAGGTGTAAAGCACGATGTTCGGTTGATACCGTTTATTACGTCGCAGCATCTCAGCCAGTATCAGCGCCACCGCACCACCCAGGCTGTGCCCGGTGATTACCAGCTTTTGCCCGCTGTAGAATTTTTCCATGTAGTCCACGACAAATCTGTAGGCCACTTTGGCAGCTCTATAGAAACCGTTGTGTACCTTTCCATCCCCTTGTTCGAAAGGCACCTGGTAGGCATCCGCATCAAGCCAGGCGTCGGCTAATATCTCACTTGTTCCCCTCACACTTACCAATATCAACTCGTCGTGATGGCAGATGAAGGCTTGGGTGTCGGTCTTGTTTACTTTGTTGCGATCATCGAGGAAGTTCACGTTCGCCGGGTGTTCCTGCGCATCGCCCAATTCCGGATCGTTGACCTCGGGGTACAACTGCGGGTCGAACGGCACCAGTTCCAGACGTTTGGAGTAAGGCACCTCTTCGTACATTGGGTAATACTTTGCAGTCTGGCCGGCATCGACTTGCCATATCTCATCAAATTGCGGCAGGGCATGACCGAACCAGTTGCCGCTGCTGGGCCGCAGTGGAAATGTCACGCTATCCGTTTCGACGGGCTGGGTATTCGGGTCTTGACCAAAGTCGGTGTAACTCAACGTCGACATCAGTGACAGTTGATAGAGGTTGAGTACGCAAAACTCGTTGCCTGTCGACAACATCGGCCGTAGCGCCCTCATCGGCCGCACTTCCAGTACATGATGTTTGTTTGGTAATAAGGCAATGCCTTTTGACTTGGGCGGCGGCGGGGCGAACCCTAGTTCGAACATGCCAATGTCCGCCGGAGTGATGACAGCGCCCATTCCCCCATCCGTGGCATCTTTATTCTGAGGCGTGAATGATCTGGTCTTTGCGGGCTGGCGGAACAGCGTGTGTAACATCGTGTTGGGTGGGGCGTTGCGCGAGGCCAAGGGCGGCAAATGCGCAACGTACTTGACCAGTTCGCTCACTTCGACCTGGTAATAGGCATCGGGATCAGCGAGGTCCTTCGCTGGATTTGCCAGAGTGCGTACGCCTGATTTGTCGAAAAAGCGGGTTTTTTCGGCGCGCACTTGTAGTTCGGTAATGGGGAGTGGGTAATGCTTCCTGCGAACTAATTCGCTGTAATCATCATTAAGTCCTCGATATTCGTCGTTCAGTTTGAGCAACACCGGGCCACAGAAGTGGTTTTCCACTTTGGCAGAGCCGGTGGCGTCGAGTTTTCCGGTGTAAACGGTGTCTTCGTAGTCGGTAACTTCGTAAGTCAAACCGGAGTAGGCCTTGCCATCACCGAACTCGTCGACTAGCTGAAAACTTGTCGAGTGGCCACGCAATGGGCAAGCGTGGATGTTGCCTTTCATAAATGGAATATCGCTCGCAGCCAAAGATTCGACGCTCATGGGTTTTCCTCCTTGTTTTCCGTGCAGCCTGGGTAAATGGTGCAGATCCGTTCGTCCACCATCCTGAAGGTGCTGAAATCCTTGTGATTGCCGTAACAAAACGCATGCTGGTCTTCGAAACCTTTGCCCATGCAGCGCTTCCAGCCGTCAGGCACCTTCACCCATGTGTCACCCATATAAGGCTCCTCCTCATGGGCCAAGGTGATCTTTAGCTTCACGATTTTCCCTGGTAGCTGATCAAGGGTATAAGCCGTGAAGGGACGACTTTTCGCGACGTTTCCCTGCGCATCGGTTTTTTTGCAGTAGAGGATTTTTATGAGGTAACGCTTGGGGCCGACTGTGCGGAAAAACCACTGACACTCGCCTGAAAACTCACCTATGCCAGCAGCGTTGAGCGTGCCTTTATTCCGATCCAATAACTCTGAGCGCACGGCAATTACGGCATAGTCAGAGCTTCTATCACTGAGTTCCGGGCCGAAGATGCCCGTGATTCTGATCTCCACTCGATTCAACGCCACCAGGCAGTCTTCAACTGTTCTGTACAGTTCAATGTCAGAAGTAGTTTCGTATTTCATATCGATTTTGTTGAAGCCCAACTGAGCATTTCTCCCTCCCGCGAGGGTGCACGTTTGCCCTTTGGCTGGCAGGTAGATCGCCTTCAACTCGTACTTGAAATCAGGCGGAAAATCGGGAACAAAGGTGAAGCTGTCCGACTTGCCGAGCGCGGAACAACCCAGTGTCAGGGAGAGGCAACTGCCGAGGGTCATGCTTTGAAAGATCCGCTTCATACAGGCGCATTTCCCTGCCAATAAAGCACCCGCTCAAAATGCGCCGCTGGGTCCTCTTCCGGCTTCGGTTGCCATGTCTTGGGCGGCAGGTAACTCGGCGCCTTCAAGCACTGAGTCAGCAAAAAATGCACCTGCTCCGGTTGCTGCCAGTCCCATAAACGGGCCAATTGAATCAAGCCCCACAACCAGTCATCCACATCGCGCTCTGTGGCAAGGGCAGCCAAGGCTTCGGTGTGCTCACGGATCAGGTAGCGGCGCGTGTTATCGAACTGCACGTTCGCGTAGACAATCTCCGGCGTCGGGGTTTTCAGCCACGCCGGTTCGAGCGGTAGCGGGTGTTCGCCGGGGTCAGGGTTGTCCGTGACTGTCCATTGCTCCGCGTGCCAGTAACAGACGCTGGCGATCGGCCCCAGATAATCGGCGTGCTGCTCAGGTTGCAGATGGCTCAGGGCGCGTCCCAGTACGCGATTATCGTGGAAGCGATACAGCGCCAGATTCGGGCGCTCGCCTACTACCAACCGGTCGCGCCAATGTGTGACTAAGGTATCAAGGTCCGTGAGGGCGGCGCTGGCCATCCAGCCCCAATGACGCTCGGGCGTGGCGAGCAGCGACTGGATGACCGGATGGTTGACGGTTCCGAGTTGAATAAGAACAGGGCCTGCTTGCGCCATTGAATTAGCTGCCGTGCCCACATACAAATTGCGGTATTGATCGGCTCCCAGTTCCTTGGTTAACGCATTGCGCTCGTCGAGATGACCGTCCGAGTCGAGCATCAGATAGAGCTCCCGTCCGGACCGGGATTGATCGAACAGCCATTGTTCAAGCGTACTCATGCGACTTCTCCAATGCTGCATTGGCCAGCGAGACAAGCCTCACAAAGCGGGCAGTAATCCGCCGCCCACTGTCGGGCGCCGGCGACGATAGACAGTGGGCTGGCGATGACGGGATTCGAATTGCTGGGTACAGCCTGAAGCGCCTGTAGCGGCTGAATACCCGCCAGTGGCGCTCCGCCCTCGACAATGGGCACGCTGCTGAAAATCCCGCCGGCATTGATAACGATGTGGTGACCACCCGCCTTGAGCGTCAGGCTCATGCCCGCGTCGATCACCACGTTAGTGGCGGTGACATGCGCCTGTTGCCCGGCCTGAATCACCAGCGACCCCGCGGACGTCGTGCTGCTATTGCCGCTGATAGTGATCAGCTCATCAGCGCCGATCACCGTGCTACGCACGCCTTGGGTGGTGTGGAATTCCTCGCCCTTGATCAGGCTGGTGCTGTTGTTGTCCACTTGCTCGAAGCGGTCGTTGCTGATCAGGCTGTGGCTGTCGTTGAGGATCAGTTGCTCGATGTCGCGTTGGGCGCGCAGGTAGATTCTTTCCTGCCCGACGCGGTCTTCAATCGACAGTTCGTTGTAGCCGCCATTGCGCGGCGAGCTTTGGCTGCGCAGGACAGTTCTGGTCTTGTTCTCGGGCAATTGATGAGCGACGGAAGTGACCTTGTTGGCCACGCAACCGGTGATCAACGGTTGATCCGGATCGCCCTCCTGAAATGTCACCACCACTTCCATGCCGACGCGCGGGATGGTCACTGCCCCAAAACCTTCGCCCGCCAAACTGGATGCAACCCTTAACCAGCAACTGCTTTTCTCGCTGTTGAGCTCTGCCCGATCCCAAGGAAACTCGACGCGAACCCTGCCGTACTCATCGCAATAAATTTCTTCTCCGGGGGGGCCTGTGACGCGCGCGATCTGGCAGACCAGCACAGGTTTTCGGGGAGGCATCGTTGGCCGATAACACACGTCCCAGGGAATCGCGCTGAAGCGGTTGCGGTAGCCCTGGGTAAAACCGTCCTCAGGTTCGGCAGTGCTGGTGATCGACTCTTCAAGCACCTGGGGTTGTTTTCCAGCGTGAGTGACACTGAGCAGCAGCCATAGATCGTTGTACGTTTCGCGTGGGTGTTGCGTCAGGCTGAAGAAATGACCGCTGCGCAGGGTCGACTGGTCGCTTTCGCCTTCGGCCAATTGGTAATCGGTACGGTGCCGTTCCAGCGCCAGCCGAGCGAGCTGTTTACCGCGTTTTTCGCTCTCGAATAACAGCGGGTAGCGATAGTCTTCAAGCTCAGGAGTGAACTCGGCGGTGAAGCAACTTTCCAGCAACAGACTCGGGCGTTTAAGGTCGTAGTGTCGGCGGGTGGTCGTGCTGGGGCGGGTGCTGAAACGCAGGGAAAACTGGCTGACGACCGAATGCTCCGCCACCATGCCGGAGTCTTGCTGATAAGGGGTTTCGCCCAACTTGGGGAAGCAGGTCTGGTCGTCGGTGAACACCAGCAGGTGGCTTTCCCGGGAGTGCTGGTGGTGCCAGGCGATGCCATCCTCGGCGCACAGCCGCTGGACGAACTCGAAATCATTTTCCCCGTATTGAGTGCAGTACTCGCGCTCGTGATTCGTTGCGATGTTGAAGGTGAAAGCATCGGCCTGAATGCCATGCCCCTTGAAGACCTGAGCGATGATTTGCGGCACCGTCAGGTGCTGAAAAATCCGTTGGTTGTGGCTGAACTGCAAGTAGTGCAGCGCGGGCACCAGAGTCAGGTAGTAACGGGTCAGGCGTCTACCAGCTTCACCTATGAGCACATCTTCGATACGGCCATGAATGCCTTCACCATTGAGGCCGAACTGGAGAAACGCTGGCTGGCTGAGCAAGCTTTCCAGATCGAAATCAGCGTATTCGCTAACCAGCTCAATCCGGATCGAATACAAGGTGCTCATGGCTTCAGTGCCTTCAAAGGCCAGCACTTTGAAATCGTTGCGAAGCGTTGGGATCAAAAACGTGAAATGAGCAGCATTGGCCGGGGCGAACATACGCTTATCCTTTTGCTTTTCCGTGGCTCGTCCTTAAGCCGAAAGAGGAGACAAATCGCGCTGCCAAAGCCATGCCCGGCGTGAGCAAACGCAAACTGTCCAGCACGCTAACAAGAGGGCAAAAGAATGAATGTCGGACGCGTCCAGAAAGTACGTCAGAGTTTTCCGCACTTCAGAATGTTGCGTCAGCAATGCGTGAATGGCTTTCGATATTTTTGTAAAAAGTTTGAGACGAACTGAGTACGTATTTGTAGAAAAATGGGTGAAATAAAGAAGTGCCATCATTCTGATGGCGCTTCTTGTTGCTTATTGTCAATTATCGCTACGTCCATGGATGACTGTAACTTTTCGGAAAGCTCCTACATTTTTCATGTTTTATTTTTGTCATGCTGGGTTCCGTTTCAGGGCGTGCATGTCCTGTGATCATTGGCGGGGTTGATAAACCGCTCTGGCTCAATGGTTGTGGGGGTGATGTGGCGAAGGTGAAGAGGTAAAAACCGGCATCAGGGGATCCCTTGTCCCCTATAGGGAGATCTCCTACAGCAACAACGGAGACGCAGTTTTATTGTTTTATCGGATGCTTGCTAATGGCCATCATTGTGATTAGGATGCGCGCCTTGAAAGAGCGCGAACTCAATTGGATGAGACTCATCGCAGCTCTTTGATACTGTCCCGCGCCATTTCAACTCCAATGGCCGCATGACTGTAATCCTAATTAAAGGTCACGGATGTCCTACTCAAGCAAACTTTCCGCCCATTACCTTGAACTCGCAAAAGCCTCTGTTTCAAAAGAGAATTTCGCGGGCGAGGATGTTCGCTTTTCGAGCGAATATGAGGCGTTGGAAAGCGAGCTGGGTAAAGCCTCGTCCATGCACGAAAGCGGTCAGATCGACTGGCTGAAAATCCGCGAAAACAGTGAAAATCTGCTGCGCACCCAATCCAAGGATTTGCGTGTTGGCGCGTGGCTGACCTGGGCGCTGTACCAGCGTGAATCCTTCCAGGGGCTGCTGGCCGGCCTCGGTTTGTTGCACCACCTTTGTGAAAATCACTGGGCCGAAATCCACCCGAACAAGGCCCGCACTCGCTCCGCTGCCATCAGTTGGCTGGTGCCGCGTCTTGAGCAGGTGCTGAACGAAAACGTCGCGATCAAAGAGCAGCTACCGCTGTTCCGCCGTCTGGTCGAGCATCTGGAAGGTCTCGACGCCGCGTGCACCGAGCACCTGGACGATGACGCGCCGTTGCTGCTGCCGATCTCCCGTCGCTTGAAAAACATGGTCCAGCGCGCCGCCGACAATCAGCCGGAGCCCGGTGTGGTGGGCGCCGCGGTGGCCCAGGTCAAGCAGGCCGCGACCCAGCTGTTCACTCCCGGCGCGCCGATCGATAACGAGAAAGAAGCCCACAAGGCCCTGCGCGCCCAGCAGGAGAACGCCCGTCCGTTGTGTGCCTGGTGGCTCAAACAGAAAGCCACCGACTTGCGCGCCCTGCGCCTCAATCGCACGTTGTTGTGGTTGCCCATCGATGCGGTGCCTGAGCGTAACGCCGAGCAAATCACCGTTCTGCGTGGCGTGCCGGCGGACAAACTCAAGGCCTATCAGGACCGCTACGATCAAGGGAAATACGCAGATCTGCTGGTAGAGCTGGAGGCGAGCCTGGCGAAAGCGCCGTTCTGGTTCGATGGCCAGCGAATGGTCTGGGAATGCCTTCAGGGGCTGAACGCCGAGATGGCGATGCGCGAAGTGGAAATCCACTTCGCGCTTTTGGTTCAGCGCCTGCCCGGCATCATCGAATTGCGTTTCCATGACGGCGCGCCGTTCGCCGATCCGGCCACCCGCGCCTGGATCAGCGCCAACGTCATGCCGCACCTGCAAAGCGCCAGTGCGCCGCGCAAGGTCGAAGTCGCCGATACCCAGCCGGCCTGGGAACTGGCCCTGGAAGAAGTCTTGCCGATTCTGCGCAAGGACGGCCTCAAGGCCGCCGTGCAGATTCTCAAGCAGGGCTTGCAAAGTGCCCACGGCGGGCGGGTCCGATTTTTCTGGCAGTTCGCCCTCGCGCGGCTGTGTTTCATGGCCAAGAAATACGAACTGGCCAAGACCCAACTCGAAACCCTCGACCAAACATTACAGGACTCAGGCCTGCACGCCTGGGAGCCCGATCTTGCGCTGGAAGTGCTGCATTTGCTGCATAGCTGCTGCGAGTTGTTACCGCAGAACCATGCAGTGCGTGAACGCAAGGAAGAGATTTATCGCAGGCTGTGCCACCTCGATCTTGAAGTGGTACTCGAATAGGCCCCCGGGCCACAACCGCAAGGAGAAAAGCCATGGCCAAAGAAGGCTCGGTAGCCCCCAAGGAACGCATCAACGTCACCTTCAAACCCGCCACCGGCGGTGCTCAGGAAGAGATTGAACTGCCGCTGAAACTACTGGCAATCGGTGACTACACCCACCGCAAGGACGAACGCAAAGTCGAAGATCGCAAGCCGATCAGCATCGACAAGATGACCTTCGACGAAGTGCTGGCCAAGCAAGAGCTGAGCCTGACCCTGAGCGTGCCGAACCGTCTGCAGGAAGATGGCGAAGCCGACGAGTTGGCCGTGCAACTGCGCGTCAACTCGATGAAAGACTTCAACCCGGCCTCGCTGGTCGAGCAAGTGCCTGAGCTGAAAAAACTGATGGAACTGCGCGACGCGCTGGTGGCCCTCAAAGGCCCGCTGGGTAACGCGCCTGCGTTCCGCAAAGCCATCGAAGGCGTGCTCGCCGACGACGAATCCCGCGGTCGCGTACTGGGTGAGCTGGGCCTGAACGCCGCCGCCCCGGACGCCTGAGCCCCTATCAGCCAAGGAAGCCAACACAATGAGCACTAGCGCAGCACAGCAAAAGAGCAACGAGAACGGCGAATACAGCATTCTCGACAGCATCATCGCCGAAACCCGCCTGACCCCGGACGACGAAGCCTACGACATCGCCAAACGCGGTGTGTCGGCGTTCATCGAAGAGCTGCTCAAGCCGCAGAACAACGGTGAGCCGGTCAAGAAGGCCATGGTCGACCGCATGATCGCCGAGATCGATGCCAAGCTCAGCCGTCAGATGGACGAAATCCTGCACCACCCGGACTTCCAGTCCCTGGAATCGTCGTGGCGTGGCCTGCAGTTGCTGGTCGACCGCACCAACTTCCGCGAAAACATCAAGATCGAAATCCTCAACGTCTCCAAGGACGACCTGCTGGACGATTTCGAAGATTCGCCAGAAGTGATGCAATCGGGCCTGTACAAGCACATCTACACCGCTGAATACGGTCAGTTCGGTGGTCAGCCTGTAGGCGCAATCATCGCCAACTACTTCATGTCCCCAAGCTCGCCGGACGTGAAACTGATGCAGTACGTGTCCAGCGTTGCCTGCATGTCGCACGCGCCGTTCATCGCGGCTGCCGGCCCGAAATTCTTCGGCCTGGAAAGCTTCACCGGTCTGCCGGACCTGAAAGATCTGAAAGATCACTTCGAAGGCCCGCAATTCGCCAAATGGCAGAGCTTCCGTCAGTCGGAAGACTCCCGTTACGTTGGCCTGACCGTGCCGCGTTTCCTGCTGCGTAACCCGTACGACCCGGAAGAAAACCCGGTCAAATCGTTCGTGTACAAAGAAACCGTCGCCAACAGCCACGAGCACTACCTGTGGGGCAACACCGCCTACGCGTTCGGCACCAAGCTGACCGACAGCTTCGCCAAATTCCGCTGGTGCCCGAACATCATCGGCCCGCAGAGCGGTGGCGCGGTTGAAGACCTGCCGTTGCACCACTTCGAAAGCATGGGCGAAATCGAAACCAAGATTCCTACCGAGGTATTGGTTAGCGACCGTCGTGAATACGAACTGGCCGAGGAAGGTTTCATCTCCCTGACCATGCGTAAAGGCTCCGACAACGCGGCGTTCTTCTCCGCAAGCTCGGTGCAGAAGCCGAAGTTCTTCGGCATCAGCGCTGAAGGCAAGGCAGCGGAGCTGAACTACAAGCTCGGCACCCAACTGCCGTACATGATGATCGTCAACCGCCTGGCTCACTACTTGAAAGTGCTGCAGCGCGAGCAACTCGGTTCGTGGAAAGAACGCACCGACCTCGAGCTGGAACTCAACAAGTGGATCCGCCAGTACGTGGCCGACCAGGAAAACCCGAGCGCCGAAGTTCGTGGCCGTCGTCCGCTGCGCGCTGCCCAAATCATCGTCAGCGATGTTGAAGGCGAGCCGGGCTGGTACCGCGTCAGCCTGAACGTGCGCCCGCACTTCAAGTACATGGGTGCCGATTTCACCCTGTCGCTGGTTGGCAAGCTGGACAAAGAGTAAGCGGAGCGACTCATGACTGGATACGGCAGCCTTTTCGAACGCCTGGGTGGCGACGCGGACAAACGCGTCGGCTGGAGCCGCGAGGTTTCCGCCATGGCGTCGGTGGCTGCCCATCTGGCCAAGATGCTCAGCACCCGTGCGGGCAGCGTGCAAACGCTGTCCGATTACGGGCTACCCGATCTCAATGACATGCGCCTGAGCCTGCACGACTCCCTGAGTCAGGCCCGTCTGGCCATCGAAAATTTCATCGAAGCCTACGAGCCACGCCTGAGCAATGTGCGTGTCATTTCCCTGCCGCGTGACAACGATCAGCTTCGCCTGTCCTTCAGCATTGAAGGCTTGCTGGAAGTTGATGGTTTCAAGCGTCAGGTCAGTTTCGCCGCGCGCCTGGATGGCAGCGGTCAAGTAAAGGTCAATTAAGGAGACTCCGATGTCCGGCAAACCCGCAGCACGCGTATCCGACCCCACCGCTTGCCCGCTCCCCGGCCACGGCACCAACCCGATCGCCGCCGGTTCCGGCGATGTGTTCTTCGACGGCCTCGCGGCCGCCCGCCAAGGCGATGCCTCGGCGTGTGGTGGTGCGATGTCGGGCGGGTTGGCGACGACGGTTTTGATTAACGGAAAACCGGCCGCCACGGTGGATTCCGTCGGGACTCATGGCAACAAGGTTACGGCTGGGTCCGGGACGGTGATTATCGGGAATTCGCATTCGCCGGCGCCGTTTGTGGCGCCGTTGCCTGTGATTATTCCTGGGTTTGATGAGCAGTTTGTCTTGACTGATAAGAGCGGAACTCCTATGGCAAACCGTCGATATCTGTTGATCCGAGAAAATGGCCTACAAGAAGAAGGTGTTACCAGTGATACAGGTCTGACTCATCGAGTGGCGCGGCACAATAGTGCGGAAAAAGTCGATATCTACGTTGCATCAGAGGATTGATGCAATGACGACTGACGTATTGGAAACACCAACAGGCATATTTAAAAAGATTGCCTCGACCAGCAGCACTGCTACTGCGGACAGGGCACCGAAAAATATCGTGGTGGAAGAAGGTCTGACTGTTTATCTCGGCGGCGCTGGCATGACCGGCGGATATATTGATGATCAGGTTAAGTCTCTACGTATGGTCGGTATTAGTGGTGCAGTAGTAGGGCGAAATACTGAAGGCCAATACGTCGATGCGGTCGCTGGGGTCAACAAGCACCGTTATAGGCTTAAGACAATTAATGGTATGTCTGACACCGGGCCATACAGTGTTGAAGCAGACTGGAGTTTGAATGCGCTAGGAGTGAGTCGTTCCGTTTCAGTCGGAGGGCAGTTTAATCTTATTGGTTATTCTTTCGGGTCGCTGGTGGCCGCACAGTCAGCTCTTTACTACGCTGATAAGGGGCAGGCAGTTGATTATTTAGTTTTGATTGGTTCTCCCATTTCTGAAGAAATGTTGAGAGAGGTTAAACAGCAATCGCTTATTAAGCATGTTGTTGTTCTCGATCTGAAGGAGCATGGCGACCCGATCCATGCGGGCATGTCATTATTCGACCTGGCTGAACACGCCCCCTTGCTCGGTTCGCAGATGACAGAGTCCAGTGAGCGTAAGGAAGGTGTGGGGCATTTCTACTACGGTATTGATGGACCATCTGGTGAACAGCGTCGGCTTGACTTGGCCCAATTCCTTTATGCCGAGGGCTTGCGTTGATGAGTAGCGCAAAAAAAGTCAGAGCAATGATCATCATCGCAATTGCTTTGGTCGCACCGTTTGCAATGTTCGAAATTTATGCGGTTGTCCGGTTTGGATTTGCTGAGCCTTATAGCTATTTGCTTTCCGTTCCGTTGGGGATTATCTCGTTCTTGCTGTTGCAGTTCGCTATTGGTTATGGGGTGGTTAAAGGGTGGGTAACCTGCAGAATGCCTGGTAACTACTATTTGATTGTACTTTGGGTCATCAGCTTGTTGGTGCTATTTGTACTTCCAAAGTTTTTTTCGAATGGGCCGATGTCGTGATTAGTTGTGAAGTAAGGCCAGCTCCGAAAATTGTGTTTGGGCTGCTATGTTCGAAAAGTGGGGCGGGTCCGAAAATTTCTAAAATGGTGAGTTGTTTTTATTTTTCTATGTCTGCGTTTTTTCTGCTGATGTCACTCACTGACCCCAAGACTAAATGGTCAGTGAGTGGTATTGATGTTTACAGCAGTTTATTTGTTTTTTGTGCTGCGCTTTATATTCCGATGATGGCATTTGTTTTTTATTATTTTGCAAAGGCAGTGGCAGTTATTTTTAGAGGGCAACGCTTACAAGATGGATTTCATCCCTTGGTCGCCGCCGCTGTAGGTGTTGTTGCTCTTTATAGTTTTAATAAGTGGGTGTTCAGTGAGTTGTTTTAGGCTTGGCTCGAAGCAACCCACTTGGAAAACTGAACGACATGCACGGGATAGGTGAAATGGAAGGCTACTTGGCGGTTGTTGCCGACAGCAATTTGTTTGGCGTTCTGGCATTGCTGTGTCTTGTGCTGATTCTGACCGGGCTTCGTCGTGGATTCCGAGAGTCGCTGCTCCATCGTGCACTGACGTTCGTAGTGTTAATGACCGTCGTCGTGATGGAGCTCACCGGTTCCTACTATGCGAATTTGAGTCCAGCATGAACATCTACGTCCGCTTTGCCATGTGCCTCGCTTTCCACGCTGCTGGATGCGTTGCTTACGCGTTCCTGAACGATGCAGTCGTCGTTGCCTATAAAGCGTTCAACGGCGGGTTCACAACGCGTGGCGTGGGAATCGGCATTGCTCATTACATGTTCATTTATATTTTTTTCGGGGTGAACGCACTGGTCGCAGTTTTCCCGAACCTATGGGCCAAACTCGGTTTGCTCGCGCTGATGGTTGCCTGGATTTTGTTCATGATGGTGCCCGACAACCCGTTGCGTGCGCTCTTCTACACCGTGGCCCAAGGTGGCGTCACGTTGTTGGCGATTCTAGTCACGCAGGTCATTGAGCTGCGTTGGGAAAAACGCGCGCTGATGCGGCAGGCGTTGCCTGCGAGTCCTGCGCAGGAGGTGGTCGCATGACCAGCTCGGGTCGCCTCAAAATGATTTGGCTACAGCGCTTCCTCATGGCGATGGGTGCGCTCGCCTGCGTGGCGCTCGGGGTGATTGTTTGCTACATGGATTTCTCTAAAGCACAGCCTCATGTGCTGAGCGAGTACCCGAATGCGAAGTGGCGCGGTGGTGCCGATGGTGGCCAGTTCGTAGAAATCAGCAAATCAGAACCACCCTATTATTTCGTGGAGATCCGCAATGATGATGGGTCATTGTGGGATCAGGGTTGGCTGAAGTTCGGAGATGAAAATAGCCAGCCGTTGACTGCCGACAGTGTGATGTTCTTCGCCGGCGAAGGAGTTATTTACCTTCAGCAAAGCCAGATTCTGAGCGCTGATAAAGCCATGGCCGGAGTTGTATATGAATAGCCGTCGGGTCATCGGTCTGGCCGTGCATGCGCTGGCCTGCGTGGTTTATATCGTCATGAATGGCTATGCCGTGCCCGCCTACAAACAACTGGTCGGTGGGCTGACCTCGCGCGGTGTCGCCATCGGCATGGCGATGTACCTGATTTTCTACTTTTTCGTTTCCCTGAATTTGATTCTGGTCTTCATCCAGCGCCAGGCCATCCAGTTTGGCCTGGTGATTTTCATGATGCTGGCGATTTTGTTTTACCTGCTGCCGCAGTATCCCATCCGGGGTTTGGCGTACTGCGCACTCACGGGTGGCTTGACGGTTGGCGCCATCCTGCTGAGCAACGCCATCGACAATGCCTACAGCCGCTGGCGCAGGCTTGCGCAAGTGCAGCCGCTGGCGACTCACGACCGCCAGGCAACACCGCGTCTGCTGCAGATCACGGCGCTGATCGGTGTGTGCATATGTACCGTTTTGCTTGGGATGAAGATTTTCGGTGGTGTAACGGCAGAGGCCGTGACTCGACACTCGAACGATTCGGGCAAGTGCTATCTCGTCACATACGCGCCCGGCTATCACAAGCTTGAATTGATCGGACAAGTGTTCGGGTTGTTCAGTAGTGAGTACTTTTTTCGGGTGTACACCACGGAAGGCGCGCTGCTCGAATCGTCCGAATGGAATTTTCGGGTGACTGAAATTTTCGGTGTTCCCCCTGAGTTCAGCGGCTCGACAGTGCTCTATCCCGGCACGCATGGTTATGAATACTGGTGGGTGCCGGAATGCGCCTGATCGCCAGAAGAACTCGCATGCGCAAAACCCGAACATGGTGCGCGCAATGACGCCATGGATTCGCGTATGGAAATGGCTCAATCACCTGCTGAGCCTGATCGGTGCATTGTCCATCATCGTGGTCGCGACGTTCTGGATCGGCTCGAGCCGGGGCAACGCGAAGCCGGTATTGCCCGAGCATCCCGATGCGGTATGGCGCGGCGCGCAGGACGGTGGCTACTTCATCGAGATCAGCCAATCCACGCCGCCGGACTATTTCGTCCAGGTGCGCGCGGAGGGCGGCAGTCTGGTGACAGAAGGCTGGACTCGTTTCAGCATTCCCGACGGCAAGCCGCTCACGATGAATCGTGTAAGCGGGGCCGACAGCGAGTACCTCTTCATCGACTCGTACGTGCCGATCACTGCGAGCAAGGGAGGGCAGAGCCAGTGAAATTTCGCTCTTGCCAGACAACGGTGTTACCGGGTCGCCAAGCTGAGGATAGGGGCTTGCCAATGATCGACGCAGCGGACGAGATGCCCACGCTTAGCCGCGCGCAGCTTGGTTTCTTCATGGCTGCCTTGTGGTGGCCATTGCTGGCGGTGCTGGCGATTTTTTCCTATGGCCTGTGGATTGGCGAGTACTCCACGTTCGATTCATCCGAGACCCATTGGGTGTACCTGTTGTGGTGGGGCATCCCCGGGTTGTTGATGTTTTCGCTGTGGACTTCTCGATCTGCCAAGAGCCGAAACGAGCAACAAGCGTTGCGGATGGTCTGGTTGGCGCCGTTGAAGTTCATTCCGTTCTACGCCGTGCCATGGATGCTTTATGGCTTGTTCAGTCTGGTCGCCGGGCAGCTCAGTGACTCTTACATGGCCTACGGCTGGATCCTGATCGTGCCGTATCTCCTGATCGTCGGTTATTTCTGTGCCGGCGTGACGGTCGTGCTCTACAGGATATTTTTTTGATGAGATCCACTACCAGGAAGGTACCTCGTGTCCTTTAACCACTACTACCAAAGCGAACTCACCGCACTTCGCCAGTTAGGTCGTCGTTTCGCCGAGCGTAGCCCGGCGTTGGCGCCTTTCCTCGGTCAGGCGGGGCGGGATCCGGACGTGGAGCGGTTGCTGGAGGGCTTTGCGTTCCTGACCGGGCGCCTGCGCCAGAAGCTCGACGACGAGTTGCCGGAGCTCAGCCACTCGCTGATGCAGTTGCTGTGGCCGAACTACATGCGGCCGCTGCCGGCGTTCAGCATTTTGCAGTTCGACCCGTTGAAGCGTTCCGGGCCTGCGTTGAGGGTCGAGCGTGATACGCCGGTGGAGAGTGTGCCGGTCGATGATGTGCGCTGCCGTTTCCGCACCTGCTACCCGACCGAGGTGTTGCCGCTGGATCTGGCCGCGCTGACTTATTCGGTGAAGGGCGACGGTTCGCTGTTGAGCCTGCGCCTGGAGATGAGCGCTGATGGCCATCTCGGCGAGCTGGAGTTGAGTCGTTTGCGCCTGCATTTTGCCGGTGAGCGCTACATCAGCCAGATGCTTTACCTGAGTCTGTTGCGCAACCTCGAAGGCATTGAGCTGATCCCGCTGGACGGTGCCGGCAAGGCCATCAACGGTGTAAACGGCCAGCCAATGGCGTTCAGGATGCCCGGCGACCGCGTGCAGCCGGTGGGCTTTGCCGAAGAAGAAGCGTTGATTCCGTATCCGCTGAACACCTTCCGCGGCTATCGCTACCTGCAGGAATATTTCGCCTTCCAGGACAAATTCCTCTTCGTCGACATCAACGGCCTGGACCTACTCAAGGCGTTGCCGGAAGACACCCTCAAGCAGATGCGTGGCCTGGAGTTGCGCTTCGATATTCGCAAGAGCGGCATCATGCGTATGCGTCCGACCCTGGACAACGTGAAGCTCTACTGCACGCCGATCGTCAATCTGTTCGAGCACGATGCGCTGCCGATCCGCCTAGACGGCAAACAGGACGAATACTTGCTGCTACCGGCCGAATACGACCTGGAAAACTGCGGTGTGTTCTCGGTGGAAACCGTCACCGGCTGGAAGCCCGGCGGTCTCGGTTATCAGGCATACGTGCCGTTCGAATCCTTCGAACACGACCCGAGTTTCGACGTGCCCACCAGCCGTCCGCATTACAGCATCCGCCAGCGTTCGTCCTTGCTGCACGACGGCCTCGACACTTATTTGAGCTTCGGCATCCGTCACACCGAAGCCCACGAAACCCTGTCGATCGAGCTGATGTGCACCAACCAGAACCTGCCGCGCAAGCTCAAGCTCGGCGACATCTGCATGGCCTGCGAAGAGACGCCGGAGTTTTTGAGCTTCCGCAACATCACCCCGGCCACGTCGAGTTTCGCGCCGCCGCTGAACCGCGACTTCCTCTGGAAGCTGATCAGCAACATGTCGCTCAACTACCTGTCGCTGGCCGACGTCAATGCGTTGAAGGTGATTCTCGAAACCTACGACCTGCCGCGCTACTACGACCAACACGCGGAAAAAGTCAGCAAACGCCTGCTGGGTGGGCTCAAGTCGATCAAGCACCAGCATGTCGACAGATTGCACCGAGGGTTGCCGGTTCGCGGGTTGCGCACCGAGCTGACCATCGACCCGGAAGGGTATATCGGCGAGGGCGACCTGTTCGTGTTCGCTTCGGTTCTTAACGAGTTTTTCGCGCTTTACGCCAGTCTCAATTCGTTCCACGAGCTGCGGGTAAAAAGCACACAGGGAGAGGTGTACCAATGGACACCACGTATGGGCCTGCAGCCCCTGCTTTAAGCGGGCTGACCCGGGTAATACGCGAGTACTCGCTGTTTCAGGCTGTGCTGCTGGTGATCGACCGGCTGCGCGATGCACACCCGCACCTGAGCGAAGACGACCTCTACGACCAGCTGGAATTCCAGGCCAACCCGAGCCTGGGTTTCCCTGGCAGCGACGTCGATCGCGTGGAGTTTTTCAAAGAGCACGGGCAGATGCGTGCGCGCCTGCGTTTCAACCTGATCGGCCTGGTCGGTTCCGGTTCGCCGCTGCCGGCGTTCTATGGCGAACAGGCATTGGGCGACAGCGAGGACGGCAACCCGACCCGCAACTTCCTCGACCTGTTCCACCATCGCTTGCAACGGCTGATGCTGCCGATCTGGCGCAAGTACCGCTACCGCGCCAGCTTTCAGAGCGGTGCCCTCGATCCGTTTTCCTCGCAGTTGTTTGCGTTGATCGGCCTGGGTGGCGAAGAGATCCGCAAGGCTCAGGAACTGAACTGGAAACGCCTGCTGCCGTACCTCGGCCTGCTCAGCTTGCGGGCGCACTCGGCGGCATTGATCGAAGCGGTGTTGCGTTACTACTTCAAGCACGCCGAGCTGACCATCGAGCAATGTATCGAGCGCCGTGTCGAGATCCTCGACGAGCAGCGCAATCGCCTGGGTCGCGCCAACAGCATGCTCGGCGAAGACCTGGTGCTGGGCGAACACGTGCGCGACCGCAGCGGCAAATTCCGCATTCACATCCGCGAGCTCGACTGGCAACGCTTCCACGAATTCCTGCCGATCGGTTTCGGCTACCAGCCGCTGTGCGCGCTGGTGCGGTTCACCCTGCGTGACCCGCTCGATTACGACATTCGCCTGGTGCTGCGCCAGGAAGAAATCCGCGAACTTCGCATCGGTGAGCAGAACGCCTGTCGCCTGGGGTGGACCAGTTGGCTCGGCCGCGAAAAAGCGGACGGCGTGGTGACCCTGGGCAGCAAAATTCATTAAGGACAGATGACACATGATCAACGTAGACCTGCAACAACTTATCCAGGCGCTGGACGCCGAAACCCGTCGTGACCTGGAAAGTTCTGCCGAACGCTGCGTCGCCCGTGGCGGCAGCAAGATCCTCGTCGAAGACTTGCTGCTGGGCCTGCTGGAGCGTCCGCAAGGCCTGCTCGCCCGGGCATTGCAGGATGCCGAGGTGGACGCTGGTGAGCTCAGCGCCGCGCTGCAATCGCGGGTCGAGCACAGCGCCTCGCGCAACCCGGTGTTCGCCCCGGAACTGGTGCAGTGGCTGCAAGATGCCTTGCTGGTGGCCAACCTCGAACTGGGCCAGAGCCAGGTCGAGCAGGCTGCGTTGATCCTCGCATTGCTGCGCAACCCAATGCGCTATGCCGGCAGCCGTTATCAGTCGTTGCTGGCCAAGCTGAACATCGAGCGCCTGAAAGAATTCGCCCTGTCGCAGAAAGAACAACCGGCCACCGGCAAACCGGCGGTGCCCGGCGAATCGCTGCTGGAGCGCTTCACTCACAACCTGACCCAACAGGCCCGCGACGGCAAACTCGACCCGGTGCTGTGCCGCGATGGCGCGATCCGGCAGATGGTCGACATCCTCGCCCGTCGCCGCAAGAACAACCCGATCGTGGTCGGTGAAGCCGGCGTCGGCAAAACCGCCATCGTCGAAGGTCTGGCCTCGCGCATCGCCGCCGGCGAAGTGCCGCAAGTCTTGAAAGGCGTCGAGCTACTTTCCCTGGACATGGGCCTGTTGCAGGCCGGTGCCAGCGTCAAAGGTGAATTCGAGCGTCGCCTCAAAGGCGTGATCGATGAAGTCAAAGCCTCGCCGAAACCGATCATCCTGTTCATCGACGAAGCCCACACCCTGATCGGCGCGGGTGGCAACGCCGGCGGTTCCGACGCGGCCAACCTGTTGAAACCGGCCTTGGCCCGTGGCGAGTTGCGCACCATCGCCGCCACCACGTGGGCGGAGTACAAAAAATACTTCGAGAAAGACCCGGCCCTGGCCCGTCGTTTCCAACCGGTGCAACTGCACGAACCGACCGTCAGCGAAGCAGTGACCATCCTGCGTGGCCTGGCTCAGGTTTACGAGAAGAGCCACGGCATCTACCTGCGCGATGACGCGGTGGTGGCCGCGGCCGAACTGTCTGCTCGCTATCTCGCTGGCCGTCAGCTGCCGGACAAAGCCGTCGACGTGCTCGACACCGCCTGCGCCCGCGTACGCATCAGCCTCGCCGCCGCCCCGGAAAGCCTGGAACGCCTGCGCGGCGAACTGGCCGAAGGTGGCCGTCAGCGTCAGGCCCTGCGTCGCGACGCCGAGGCCGGTCTGCTGATTGACCATGAAGCGCTGGACGTTCTGGAAGATCGCCTGGCCGATGCCGAAGAAGAAATGGTCGCTCTGGAAACCCTCTGGACTGAACAAAAGGAATTGGCCGAGTGCCTGCTGGACCTGCGCCAACAACTGGCCAAGGCCCGCGAGGACGCCGCTGTCGAACCGACCATCACGGTTGAAGAGGACGCCGAAGGCACCGTGATCGAAACGCTGCCAGTGGACGAAGCGCAAAGCGTCGAAACCCTGGAAGCCGCGCTCAACGAAACTCACAAAGCCCTGACAGAACTGCAAGTCAAAGAACGTCTGGTGAGCTTCGAAGTCTGCCCGCGTCTGGTCGCCGAAGTGATCAGCGCCTGGACCGGTGTGCCATTGGCGCAACTGGCCCGCGAACACAACGCCAAGGTCGCAAGCTTCGCCACCGACCTGCGCACGCGCATTCGTGGTCAGGAGCAAGCGGTTCATGCGCTGGACCGTTCGATGCGCGCCACCGCTGCTGGCTTGAACAAACCCGATGCGCCGGTCGGCGTGTTCCTGCTGGTCGGCCCAAGTGGTGTCGGCAAGACCGAAACCGCGCTGGCCCTCGCTGATTTGCTGTACGGCGGTGATCGTTTCATCACCACCATCAACATGTCCGAGTTCCAGGAGAAGCACACCGTCTCGCGCCTGATCGGTGCGCCACCGGGCTACGTCGGTTACGGCGAGGGCGGCATGCTCACCGAAGCCGTGCGCCAGAAGCCGTACTCGGTGGTGTTGCTCGATGAAGTCGAGAAAGCCGACCCGGACGTGCTCAACCTGTTTTACCAAATCTTCGACAAAGGCGTGGCCAACGACGGGGAAGGGCGCGAGATCGACTTCCGCAACACGCTGATCCTGATGACCTCGAACCTGGGCAGCGACCGCATCAGCGAACTCTGCGAAAACGGCGCGCGGCCGACTGCCGAAGTGCTTGAAGAAACCATTCGCCCGGTGCTCAGCAAGCACTTCAAACCGGCGCTGCTGGCGCGCATGCGCGTGGTGCCTTACTACCCGGTCGGTGGCCCGGTGCTGCGCGAGCTGATCGAAATCAAACTCGGTCGTTTGGGCGAGCGCCTGAACCGTCGTCAGCTGGATTTCACTTACTGCCAGAGCCTCGTCGATCACCTGGCCGAGCGCTGCACCCAAAGCGACAGCGGTGCGCGGTCTGATCGACCATTTGCTCGACCTGCATGTGCTGCCGTTGGTGGCTGACCGTTTGCTCGACGCAATGGCCACCGGTGAAAGCCTCAAGCGTGTGCATGCGACGCTCGACGGTGACGCCAGCGTGATGTGCGAGTTCGCCTGAGGTGGGTGTGATGTTCACTCAAGTGCAGCAACCGCTGGTCTATGCCGAAGCCTTGCTGGCGCAATTCGCCAGCCTGTCGCGCGCGGCGGACGGTGCTGCGCTGCTGGGTGACTTCGTGCGTGGGTTGGCCGAGCTCAGCGGTTGTGAGTTGACGCAGTTGTACCTGCTGGACGCGACTCACACTTGCCTGGGGATGAACGCCGAGTGCCTGAACGGCATTCTGCAACCCCGGGAAGGGGCGAGCCTGCCGGCGGATTACAACGGTGAACAACTGCTGCAATTCGCCCTGTGTCAAAACCGCGTGGTGTGCCTCAGCGAGCTGAGCGGCAGCCTGCACGAAACCAGTTTTCTGCCGCTCCAGGCCACGCCCTGGCAGTCGCTGTTGTGCGTGCCGCTGGTCAATCAGCAAAAGGCTGTCGAAGGTTTGCTGCTGTGTGCCAGTCGCCGGCAGATCGACCTGCAAGGCTTTGCCGATTCCCTCGGTCAACTGGGCTCGTTCGTGCTCGGCCAACTGCACTTGCTGCAGCGCTTGCGTCAACCGAGCGGCGATACACGGCCGGCGCCGGTCAACGTTCCGAGCGCCAGCGGTTATGGCTTGATCGGTAAAAGCGCGGCCATGCGCCAGACCTATTCGCTGATCAGCAAAGTCCTGCACAGCCCGTACACCGTGCTGCTGCGCGGCGAAACCGGCACTGGCAAGGAAGTGGTTGCGCGGGCGATCCACGATTGCGGCCCGCGGCGGTCCAAGGCGTTCATCGTGCAGAACTGCGCGGCGTTCCCCGAGAACCTGCTGGAAAGTGAACTGTTCGGCTACCGCAAAGGCGCCTTCACCGGCGCCGACCGCGACCGTGCCGGGCTGTTCGACGCGGCCAACGGCGGCACCTTGTTGCTCGACGAAATCGGCGATATGCCGTTGTCCCTGCAAGCCAAGTTGCTGCGGGTGTTGCAGGAAGGCGAGATCCGCCCGCTGGGTTCCAACGACACCCACAAGATCGACGTGCGCATCATCGCTGCGACGCACCGGGATTTGTCGGTGCTGGTCAGCGAAGGCAAATTCCGTGAGGACTTGTACTACCGCCTGGCGCAATTCCCGATCGAACTGCCGGCGTTGCGTCAGCGCGAAGGTGACATCCTCGATCTGGCACGGCACTTCGCTGACAAGGCCTGCTCGTTCTTGCAGCGCGATGCGGTGCGCTGGTCCGACGCGGCGCTGGATCACCTGTCCGGTTATGCCTTCCCCGGCAACGTTCGCGAACTCAAAGGTTTGGTCGAACGCGCGGTGCTGTTGTGCGAAGGCGGCGAGTTGCTGGCCGAGCATTTCTCCCTGCGCATGGAAGCCATACCGGAAGACAGCAGCCTGAACCTGCGCGAACGCCTGGAGCAGGTCGAGCGCAGTTTGCTGCTCGATTGCCTGCGTAAAAACGACGGCAACCAGACCCTCGCGGCCCGCGAACTGGGGCTGCCACGCCGCACGCTGCTGTACCGCCTCGGACGCCTGAATATCAATTTGGGTGACTTCGATGGTTAGGCAACAGACCGTCGATTTCACCGCGTCCGCTTATTTCAGCGCCGCCCAAACGGGCTGGCGCTTTGTGCTTTGTCTACCCCTGGAGACCCTCTGATGCCTGTTCGTCACTGGCAAGCCGTCCTGCTGACCCTCGTCGTTCTATGCGGCCTCGGCGGCTGTAGCGGCAATTACAAATACAACGACAACACCTATCGCCCATTGGGTGATCCGCAGGCGGTCAATCGCGGCAAGTGACCGCAAGGAGTATCACCATGGAACTGGTTTTCGAAATGCTGAACACCAAGCAGTTCGTGCCCACGGATTTGTGCCAGAAGACCTTCAAGCAGGCCGGTGGCGTAATCGGCCGGGGCGAGGATTGCGACTGGATCATCCCCGACCGCAAGCGTCACCTGTCCAACCACCACGCGGTGATCAGCTACCGCGAAGGCACGTTTTTCCTGACTGATACCAGCAGCAACGGTATCCAGGACAGCGAAAGCGGCGCGCGCCTGCGCAAGGGCGAGCCGATGCGCATCGAGCACGGCAGCGTGTACGTGCTGGGTGACTTTGAGATCCGTGCGCGGCTGGTGCGCGACCCGGCGACCTTCGATGTTGAAGTTGGCCGTCCGCAGGCTGCGGGCAGCATCATTCCGGACGATGCCTTCCTCGACCTCGACCCGCTCAATGCCCTCGACCAGCAAGAGCGCGTGTACTCGGAAATCGACGAGCTGATTTCCCCGAGCACGGTGATTGAGGACACCCGTCAGCGTGCCGACTACGCGCGCATCGACATGGAAAGCCTGATGGTCCCGGAGCTGATCGATGCCCCGGCAGAGCCAGCACCGGCGCCACCACCAAAAGCGGTCGAACGTCAGAGCGAAGGTTTCTGGGAGCACTTCGGTGCGGCGTTGGGCGTGGACCTCAAAGACCTCGACCACGACGCCCGCGAAGCCCTGGCGCTGAACGCCGCGCGCCTGCTCAAGCAAAGCGTCGGCGGTTTGCAGCAGAGCCTGCGCACCCGCAGCGAGCTGAAAAACGAACTGCGCCTGGCCCAGACCACCGTGCAAGGCACCCACAAGAATCCACTGAAATTTGCCGTCGATGCCGGTGAAGCGCTGGGCATTTTGTTGCAGGGCAACAAGCCGGGCCAATTGCCGGCGGAGCAAGCGATCTCCCGCGCGTTCCGCGATTTGCAGGCGCATCAAGTTGCCTTGCTGACCGCCAGCCGCGCCGCCGTTCGCGGCACCCTGGAACATTTCTCGCCTCAACAGCTGACTCTGCGTTTCGAACGCGACAGCAAGCCGTTGCTCGCCACCTCCGGCAGTCGCTGGAGAGCCTACGGGCGTTACCACCAGGCTCTGCGTCTGGACGATGACTGGAGCGAACGCCTGCTGGCCCGCGACTTTGCCCAGGCCTACGAAGAACAGATCCGCCTGATTTCCACCCTTCACACCGACCACCAAGGATGATGCGCATGTCTCGCTGCTCCACCGCTTTTTTCAAGACGCTGACGGCGCTCATTGCCCTGGTGCTGTTGGCCGGATGCTCGTCGTTGTCGCCTTATTCCAAAGTGACCAAAGTTAACCTGAAGCTCACCGGTAGCGATCAACTGAACCCGGACCTCAACGGGCGTCCGTCGCCAATTGTCGTGCGTCTGTTCGAGCTCAAGCATCCGGTGACGTTCGAGAACGCCGACTTCTTCAGCCTGTACGAACGCGCCAAAGAATCCCTGGTCCCGGACCTGGTGGCCAGCGAAGAACTCGAGCTGCGTCCGGGTGAAACCGTCGAACTCAAGCTCAGCGTGGAAGAGGGCAGCCGTTACGTAGGCGTGCTCGCGGCCTACCGTGACCTGCCGGAAACCAAATGGCGCTACACGGTGCAAATCACTCCGCTGGAAGTCACCGTGGCTGACCTGACCCTCGATCAGGCCGGCATCCGCAATACCCATGAAACGCTCGCCAAGGCGGATGACTGATCATGAATTCCCATAAAGTCATTTGGCAGGAAGGCATGCTGCTGCGTCCGCAGCACTTCCAGCACAACGATCGTTACTACGACCACCAGATGAAGACCCGCACCCAGTTGCTGGGCAGCTACACCTGGGGCTTCCTCAACCTGGACATCGACTTGCAGTTCCTCAACATGGGCAAACTGGTGATCAGCCAGGCCTCGGGGATTCTGCCGGACGGCAGCCTGTTCGAACTCGGCGGCAACACCGAGCCGTTGGCGCTGGACGTGCCGCCGAACACTGGCAACACGCCGATCTACCTGGCGCTGCCGCTGGTCACCGGCAACCACATCGAGTCTCGCCGCCCGGAGCAGTCCGACGTGCTGGCGCGCTACACCGCGTACGACGCGGAAGTCGCCGACTCCAACGCCGGCGACGACTCCGCCAGCCAGGTCAGCTGCGGTCGTCCAGACTTCAAATTGTTGCTCGGCGAGCAGCAGAGCGACCAGGCCTACGTGAAGCTGAAGATCTGTGAAGTGCTCGACACCACGCCCGACGGCGTGATCAGCCTCGATCCGGACTTCGTACCGACCTACATTCAGGCGCACTCGTCCAGCTACCTGCTGTCGTGCCTCAAGGAAGTCATCAGCATGCTCGGCCACCGGGGCGACACCATCGCCGACCGGATCCGCTCCAACGGCAAGGTCGGCGGCGCGGAAGTCGGCGACTTTATGATGCTGCAACTGATCAACCGCACCGAAATGCTGCTGCGCCATTACCTCGGCCTGGAACAGGTTCACCCGGAAGAGTTGTACCGCACGCTGCTGACCATGCTCGGTGATCTGGCGACGTTTTCCAGCGAGAGCAAGCGCCCGCGTCTGGACAGCCGTTACCAGCACAGCGACCAGGGCGCGAGTTTCCGCAAACTGATGGAAGCGATTCGTCAGGTGCTGTCGATGGTGCTCGAACAGCACGCCATCGAACTGGTACTGCAAGCGCGTCAGTACGGGATCATCGTATCGCCGTTGCACGACCACAAACTGCTGGGCTCGGCCTCGTTCGTACTCGCGGCCAGTGCCAACTGCGACTCCGAAGAACTGCGCCATCGCTTGCCGGCGCACCTCAAGGTCGGCCCGGTGGAGCGCATCCGCCAACTGGTCAACCTGCATCTGCCAGGTATCAAGGTCAAACCGTTGCCGGTGGCCCCGCGGCAGATCGCGTTCCACTCCAACAAAACCTATTTCATCCTCGAACTCAGTTCCGAAGACCTGGCGCAACTCGAGCGCTCCGGCGGCTTCGCGTTCCATGTGTCCGGCGAATTCGCCGAGCTTGAACTGAAATTCTGGGCCATCAGGAACTGACCGACATGATCAAGGACATGGAATACAACCAGGACGACAAAACCGTCCTGCTCGACCGCCAGGGCCACGGCCCGGCGTCGAGTCCGCTGACTGACTTCGCTGCACCGCCGCGTTTCGAACAGCTGGAAGAGCGGATGATCTACGCCGCGCGCTTGCGCCCGGCCGAAGCGTTCAACATCAGCCTCAATTCGCTGGTGGCGGCGGCGTCCGAGCTGCTGTCGGAAGTGGTGCGCCTCAAGCACAGCGACACCCGCGAAGACCTGTACGCGCTCAACGAGCGGCTGACCGCCGGGCTGAAACTGTTTGAAGTGCGGGCGCTGCACAACGGCGCTGAAAGCAGCCAGGTGATGGCCGCCCGTTACGTGCTCTGCACTGTGGTCGACGAAGCCGTCGTCACCACGCCGTGGGGCAACGAAAGCGAGTGGTCGCAGATGAGCCTGCTCAGCAGCTTCCACAACGAAACCTTCGGTGGCGAGAAGTTCTTCCAGCTGCTGGATCGCCTGTCGAAAAACCCGGTCAAGCACCTGCCGATGCTGGAGCTGATGTACCTGTGCCTGTCACTCGGTTTCGAAGGCAAGTACCGGGTGCAAGCCCGCGGCATGCTCGAACTCGAAGGCATCCGTGACGCCTTGTATCGGCAGATCCGTCAACTGCGCGGCGACGTGCCTCGTGAGCTGTCGCCGCATTGGGAAGGCTTGAACGATCAGCGCCGCAGTCTGGTGCGCATCGTGCCGGCGTGGATGGTGGTGCTGTTCACCGTGGTCTGCCTGGTGGTGATGTATTCGGGCTTCGCCTGGGTGCTGGGCGAGCAACGCGAAACCGTTCTGCAACCTTATCAGCAGCTTGATCCGGCCACGGTTCAGCCGCAGCCGTAAACAGGGACGTGTGATGAAAAAGTTTTTCAAGAAAGTCGGCGCATTCCTGCGCCAGACCTGGGTCTGGACCCTGTTGCTGGTGCTGTTCGTCGCGCTGCTGGTGTGGTTCGTCGGGCCGCTGCTGGCGGTCAATGACTACAAATTCTGGGAAGGTTCGACCTCCCGCCTGCTGACCATCAGTGTGCTGTTCCTGATCTGGGGCCTGACCATGGTCTTCGTCAGCTGGCGCGCCGGTGTGCGCAAAAAGGCTGTGGAAGAAACCGAAGACGGCCAGGACCGTATCCGCCGTGAAGAGCTGATCGACGAAGAGCAGAAAGAGCTTCGCGTACGCTTCAAGGATGCGTTGAAAACCCTGAAGACCTCGAGCCTGTATCGCGGTCGCAGCGAGCGCTGGCGCAGTGATTTGCCGTGGTACTTGCTGATCGGTCCGCAGGGCAGCGGCAAGACCAGCCTGCTGGACTTCTCGGGCCTTGAGTTTCCAATCAACAAGATCGACCGCAAACTCACCCGCGACACCCTTGGTACTCGGCATTGCGACTGGTACTTCGCCGACCACGGTGTGCTGATCGACACCGCTGGGCGCTACCTGACCCAGCCGGATGCCGAAGTCGATGGCAGCGCCTGGAGCACCTTGCTTGACCTGCTGCGCAAGCGTCGTCGCAACCGTCCATTGAACGGCGTGCTGGTGACCATCCCGGTGGAAACACTGCTGGGCGGCAGCGAGCAAGACCTCGACACCCTGGCCCGCCAGGTGCGTGCGCGTCTGCAAGACGTGCATCAGAAACTGCACGTCGACGTGCCGATTTATCTGGTGCTGAGCAAAGCCGATCGCCTGCTCGGTTTCGACGAGTTCTTCGATCAGCTGACCCGCGAAGAAAGTGATCAGGTGCTCGGCACCAGCTTCCGCAAAGAACAGAGCGGTACTGACGTCGCCGTACTGCGCGCCGAGTTCGAAGAGCTGCTGCGTCGCCTGAACAGCCAGGTGATCATGCGCATGCACCAGGAGCGCGACACCCAGCGCCGTGGTCGGATCCTCGACTTCCCGCATCAACTGGGGCAGATCGGCGAGCGCCTGTGCCTGTTCGTCGACATGGCGTTCACCGGCAACCGCTACCAGCGTGTCAGTCAGTTGCGCGGTTTCTACCTGACCAGCGCACCGCACCTGACTCAAGAGATGGACCAGACCACCGCCGGCATCGGCGCCAATCTGGGTATGAACGCCGGTGTGTTGCCGACCCTGCGCAGTGGCCGTTCGCGGTTCATTCACCATTTGCTCAGCCGGGTGATTTTCCCCGAGGCCGATCTGGCTGGTCTGGACAAACGTGAACGCAGCCGCATCCACTGGGGCCAACGTGCGTTGTACGTGGGCGCATTGGCGGCACTGGCGCTGTTCGGCATGCTCTGGGCCGGCGGTTTCTCGGCCAACTATGAGCGTCTGGAAAACCTGCGCTCTCTGGCGCAAACCTGGAAGCAACAACGCTCGGCGCTGACCGCTCGCGATGATTCCATGGCGGTGCTCAAGACCCTCGACACCAGCTATGCGGCCACCCAGGTGTTCCCGAACAAAGGTGACGTGTCGTATCACGAGCGCGGCGGCTTGTACCAAGGCGAAGACGCCAATCCGGTGGTCAAGAGTGCCTACGAGCGTGAGCTTGAAGCGCAACTGCTGCCACGGGTCGCGACGCTGCTGGAAGGGCAGATTCGCGCCAACATGAAGGATCGCGAACGCCTGCTCAACAGCCTGCGCGCGTACCTGATGCTGAACATGAAAGATCGCCGCGATGCTACGTGGCTCAAGGATTGGGTCGCCACTGACTGGTCCCTGCGCTACGCCGGCAACACCGCGGTGCAGAACGGCTTGAACACCCACTTCGAGCGTTTGCTCAAGCAGCCATTTATTTACCCGCTGAACGATCAACTGGTGACTCAGGCCCGTCAGGTGCTGCGCAGCGAGTCGCTGGCCAACGTGGTTTACCGGATGCTGCGCGAACAGGCTCGCAATCTGCCGGAATACCGATTCAGCCAACACTTGGGCCCACAGGGTGCGCTGTTTGTCGGCACCGATTACGTGATCCCGGGGTTCTACACCCAACAGGGTTATCAGCAGTACTTCTCGGTCCAGGGCACTGCACTGGTCACCGATATCCTGCGTGACAACTGGGTGCTGGGCGAGGGCTCGGGCATCAGCGGCATGGACTTGCGTCGCCTGATGGTCGAACTGGAGCAGTTGTATTTCCGCGACTACGCCAACTTCTGGAGCGAAGCGGTCGGCCAGGTTGCCTTGCCACCGATCAACGACGCCGGTGAAGGCGCCGAGCAACTGGCGGGCCTGACTTCCGCCAACTCCCCAGTGCTGCAACTGCTGGTGGAAGTGCGTGAGAACACCCGTTTCCCGGTCATCGCAGACAGCGCTGATGAAGCCGCCGAAGCGGCTGACAAGCTGGGCGAGAAGGGCGGCAAGTTGGGCAAACTCGCTGCGGCTGCCGCGGACAAAGCGTCGGACATGGCCAAGAACTTGCCGGACACCGCGAAGAAATCCCTGCAACGTCGCTTCGAACCGCTGCACCGCTTGCTGGATGACAACAACGGCCCGGCCGCTGACCTGACACCGGCCCTGACGGCGCTCAACGACCTGCAACTGCAACTGTCGAGCCTCGCTCGCGCCAGTGCGCCGGACCAGGCTGCGTTCGAAATGGCCAAGACCCGCATGAGCGGCCAGCGTGATGCGCTGAGCAACTTGCGCAACGCGTCGAACCGTCTGCCGCGCCCTGTCAGCGTGTGGTTCAACGTGCTGGCCGAAGACACCTGGCGTCTGGTGCTCAACGATTCCTACCAGTACCTGAACCAGCGTTATCAGAGCGAGCTGTACAGCTTCTACGGCAAGGCGATCAACAAGCGTTACCCGTTCAGCGCCCACAGCACCAGCGATGTCGCGATCAGCGACTTTCGCGAGTTCTTCAAGGCCCAAGGCATCGCCGACCGCTTCTTCGAGAACTACATGCGTCCGTTCGTGAGTGGCGATCCAGGCAACTACCGCCTGCGCAGTATTGACGGTCACAGCATGCCGATCTCCAAGGTCTACCTCGACCAGATGGCCGCGGCACAAGTGATCCGCCAGAGCTTCTTCGCCAGCAACCCGGCCGAGCCGCAAGTGCAGTTCAAACTGGAGCCGTACACCCTCGACCCGGCCGTCAGCCGTTCCGAATTCAAGTTCGGCGACAAGACCATTGAATACCGCCACGGCCCGATCGTGCCGGTGTCGTTCAAATGGCCGACCGACGCCGAAGACGGTCGCACCAGCCTGGTCCTCGACAAGATGGCCGGCCGCCCGATCGGCATCGAGAAGAACTCCGGCCCATGGTCGCTGTTCCGTCTGTTCGACCTGATGCAGACCGAGTACTTGATGGGTCGCGACGTGTTGGTGCTCAAGGCTGACGTGGGTGGCCTGCGCGCCAACTACTTGCTGTCGAGCCAGCGCACGCCGAACCCGTTCGACATGGGCGTGTTGCGCACCTTCCGTATGCCGGTGCAGCTCTGATGCTGGTTGCCAGTCCCTGGCGCAGCGCTGCGCGTACCGATCCGGGCAAGGTTCGGGCGCGCAACGAAGATGCCTTTCTCGACTGCCCACAGCAGGGGCTGTGGGTGGTCGCGGACGGCATGGGAGGTCATCAGGGTGGCGACATCGCCAGCCAGTTGATCGTCGCCAGCCTGGCGGAATTGCCGGTGCAAAATGACTTCGACGAACGACTCAAAGGTATTCGCCAGTGCCTGCACTGGCTCAACCGCCGCTTGGGTCAAGAGTTGACCGTCACCGCCGGGCGCCACGACAGCATCATGGGCAGCACCGTGGTGGCGCTACTGGTGGAAGGCAATCGCGCGGCCTGCATCTGGGCCGGCGACAGCCGCTGCTACCTGTGGCGCGGCCAGCGTTTGTATCAGCTGTCCAAGGACCATTCGCTGCAACAGCAATTGATCGACGAACAGAACATGAGCGTCGAAGACGCTCGCGCGCATCCTGCTGCTCATGCGCTGACCCGTGCGGTCGGTGCTGCCGAGCAACTGACGCTGGATGTGTTGGAACTCGAGGTCTATCCCGGCGATGCGTTTCTGTTGTGCAGCGACGGTTTGTATCAAGGGTTGAGCAGCGACGCCCTGGGCAACGCCCTGAGCCTGACCGCGCCGCACGTTGCGCTGGAGCGTCTGTTCGACGGCGCTCTGCGTGGCTCGGCCCGGGACAACCTGACTGCCGTGGTGATCCGCCAATGACCGAATTCATGCCACCGTTCGACGACCTGCTGGTGACCGAGGAAGAAGCCAATAACCTGACTTACTTCGCCTTCGCCAAGCCTCTAAACGGAAAGCCGCATAAGGCTGAGCCTGCGTTGGCGCCGACCCGGGCCAGCGTCGGTGAACTGCCCGACGTGCTGGCGGGGCGTTACCGCATCGAGCGCCTGCTCGGTGCCGGTGGCATGGGCGCGGTTTACCGTGCACGGGACTTGCTGAGCGAACAGTTCGGCGATCCCGACCCTTACATCGCGCTGAAAATCCTCAGCGAAGAATTTGCCGAATCGCCGGACGCCAGTGCCTTGCTCTACAGCGAGTTCGCCCTGACCCGACGACTGCGCCACGACAACGTGCTGCGACCGCACACCTTTGAAGTGGACACCGACTGCCAGCGCGCCTTCATCACCATGGAACTCATGCGTGGGCTGACCCTGGACAAATTACTCTGCGAGCGGCCCCTGGGCCTGCCGTGGAAAGAACTGCGTGACATCGCGCTGCCGCTGCTCGACGCGCTGGCCTACGCCCACGCTCGCGGCGTGCTGCACGGTGACATGAAGCCGAGCAACGTGATGCTCAGCGAAGACGGCGTGCGCCTGTTCGACTTCGGCCTCGGCCAGGCGCAAGAGGGCATCTTGCCCGGCCTGCCGCACCTGAGTCGCAACCGCTTCAACGCCTGGACCCCCGGCTACGCCGCCCCCGAACTGCTCGAAGGCCAGACGCTGTCGGCCAGCGCGGACGTGTACGGCGTGGCCTGCGTGATCTACGAATTGGCGGGCGGCAAACACCCGTTCCGCCGCTTGCCCTCGACCGAGGCCCGCGACGGGCATCTGGAGCGCGAGCTGCACGCACCAAAGAATCTACCGAAACACTGCTGGCCAGCCCTGCGAAAGGCGCTGGCTTTCGATGCGGCCAAGCGCACCATCACCGCCGCCCAATTGCGTGACGCCATGGGCGCCACTTCGTCTTTGCTGCAACGCCTTCGACTGCGGGCGTAACGGATGACTACCGAACAGGGAGCAAGCAATGTTCAACTCAGCTAACGAAACGCACTTCAGCCTCACAGTCGAAGACTATGCCGGCGACCTGCAAGTGCTGTCGTTCACCGGCACCGAAGGCATCAGCCAGCCGTATCGCTTCGACCTCGAACTGGTCAGCGAAAACCCCGACCTGGATCTGGAAAAGCTCCTGCACAAACAGGCGTTCCTGGCATTCGACCCGAAAGGCAGCGGCATCCACGGCCAGATCTACCGCGTCGCCCAAGGCGATGCCGGCAAGCGCCTGACCCGCTACAAAATCTCCCTGGTGCCGCACCTGCAATACCTGCATCACCGCACCAACCAACGCATCTACCAACAGATGTCGGCGCCGAAAATCATCGCCCTGATCCTCGAAGAACACGGCATCAAAGGCAACGCCTACCGCTTCCAGCTGAGCACCCCGTGCCCGGACCGCGATTACTGCGTGCAATACGACGAAACCGACCTGCACTTCGTCCAGCGCCTGTGCGAAGAAGAAGGCATTCACTACCACTTCCAGCACAGCGAAAAAGCCCACCTGCTGGTGTTCGGCGACGACCAGACCGTGTTCCCCAAACTCGGCCAGCCCACCGCCTACGTGCAAGGCAGCGGCATGGTCGCCGACGAGCCAGTGATCAAAGGCTTCAAACTGCGCCTGGAAACCCGCACCGGCCGCGTCACCCGCCGCGACTACGACTTCGAAAAGCCCAACCTGCGACTCGAAGCCGCCTACAAACCCGACGGCGAAAGCACCGAACCAGACCTCGAAGACTACGACTACCCCGGTCGCTTCCTCGACCGCGCCCGCGGCAAATTCCTCAGCCAGCGCGCCCTGGAACGCCACCGCGCCGACTACCAGCAAGCCGAAGGCCATGGCGACCAGACCACCCTCGTCAGCGGCCATTTCCTGGAAATCTCCGACCACCCACGCACCGAGTGGAACGACCTCTGGCTGCTCACCGAAGTCGTCCACGAAGGCAAACAGCCGCAAGTGCTCGAAGAGTCGGTCACCAGCGACACCACCGACAACAAAGACGACTTCCACCAGGGCTACCGCAACCGCTTCCTCGCCACCCCGTGGAACGTGTTCTACCGCCCGGCCCTGGAACACCCAAAACCACGCGTCCTCGGCAGCCAGACCGCCATGGTCACCGGCCCCAAAGGCGAAGAAATCCACTGCGACCAATACGGCCGAATCAAAGTGCAATTCCACTGGGACCGCGAAGGCCTGGCCGACGACAAAACCAGCTGCTGGATGCGCGTTTCTTCAAGTTGGGCAGGTGATCGTTATGGCGCCATCGCCATTCCGCGTATTGGTATGGAAGTGTTGGTGACCTTCCTTGAAGGGGATCCTGACCAGCCGTTGGTGACCGGGTGTCTGTACCACAAGGAAAACCAGGTTCCCTACGACCTGCCGGCGAACAAGACGCGCACCGTGTTCAAAACCCTCAGCTCACCGGGGGGCGGTGGGTACAACGAACTGCGGATTGAAGATAAGAAAGGGGCGGAGCAGATCTTTATTCATGCCCAGCGGGATTGGGATGAAAACATCGAACACGACCAGAAGATTCGCGTGGGCAACGAACGCCACGACACTGTTGAGAAGAACACTTACACCGAACTCAAAGCCGAAGAACACCGCACCACCATCGCCGACCGCAAGACTGAAGCGCGGATGGATGACCACCTGACGGTTGGGCAGAACCAGCACATCAAGCTGGGGACTGCGCAGCTGACCAGTGCCGGGAAGGAAATACACCTCAAGGCTGGGGACAAGATTGTTATCGAAGCGGGGATGGAACTGACGGTAAAAGCGGGCGGTAGCTTCATCAAGCTGGATGCGGGTGGGGTTACCGTGGTTGGGCCGGTGGTGAAGATTAATGCGGGTGGGTCGGCTGGGAGTGGGACGGGGATTGGGATTAAGCCACCGGTGCTGCCGGGGGCGGCGGATAAGGATAAGGCGGGGAGTTTGATGGATCAGGCGTTGGGGAATGCGCCGCCTGAGAAGGTTAAACCGAAGGCTTTTTTTGTGTTTTCTGAGTGATGAAGTTCGTGATGACAACAAACAAAAATGCAAGGCAGTTCAAGTGGTGCTCCATCGCACTGCTGACGTTGGGTATGTGCAGCGGCGCCGTTGCCTCATCGCCCAGTGACCCGCAATGCCCGAGCGGCAACTTTGCAGAGTTCGCCCAGGTTTTCTCATCCCAACCTGAGATACAGAAGGCATTTATTGCCTCGTCCGTTCAGGAACTTCGAGTGGTTGCCGATGGCGACAAGCCAAAGGTTGTCCAGGGCAAAATCAAAGCGCTGGACGCTGCCGAGTTGAACGTTCTTGTGCCGGAAAATGCTGCTGCGTCGAGCCTAACTATTAAGGTCGATTTACCGAACAAGCTGATCGTTCGTGACCAGGCAGGCAAATTTCTAAAGGTTTTCGTCTTCAAACACGGCGACTGTTGGGTTCTGGATCGTGTCGAAGATTGGTCGCTTGAAAACGTATCTGATGTTGTGTCTCGAACAGAGAAACTATTGCCAGGTCAGCGAGAGCTGAGGAAAGGTGCATGGTTTGACAGGCTGGCTAATCATGCATCGCCTGAATCGGGTGTTTATTTGTACGCAGCAGCACTGGATAGCTACTTGGCCGGAGCGCAAGAAGGTTCGCCGCAAGCTGCACTCGCTGCTGCGGGAATCAGTCTTTCTGGGCAAGCTCCCCGCCTGGATAACAGCAAAATTGTGGATCTTTTGATTGCTGCTTCAAAAAGCATTCCAGACGCAGGCGTGACGCTTGCGAATTTTTACTGCGATGAGGGTGAATACGACGACAAGCACGTCTGTATCAACCCGCAACAGTCAATGGCTGCATTGGAAAGCGCCGCGAGCCGAGGCTCGGTAGATGCGCTGAGCCAACTTGGCGAGGTGTATGAAGTCGGCACCGTCGTCCCTGCTGACCTGCCCCGAGCAATGGCGTGTTATCAGGAGGTTCAGAAAAAGGATCCTGAGTCCGGCACGCGAGGTGTTGACCACTTAGCGGCCCAAGGCGTCGTCGCTGATAACTCAATTCAATGTCTTAAAGCAGGGAGCTTCCGATGAGTACCGGACTACTCGAACAGCGGGCTAACTACCCGCATACCCAATATGAATACGGTCCAGCGAAAGGTTACGCCGATGCCGACGGCGACGGTCGAAAGGAAATCGACTGTTCAGGTCTGTTGTACCGAATGCTGAAGGACGCGGGATATTCAATTCCATACCTGACAACGGGACAGCTGAATGTTGACGTAACCCATTTTGACGTCATTCCGCTCGCGAGCGTCGAGCCCGGTGATATTGCACTCTGGATCAATTTCCACGGGCATACCGGGGTAGTCGAGGACATCAACTCTGTACGGACCGCGGGGAATTTTTTCGGCTCGCAATCTTCTTCTGGGCCGAAATCAGCTAAATATGGGCACCAGAGCGGTTACTGGCCGATGCCAGAAAAGTTTTTGCGTCCGAAGGCTCAATACAGAACTGATGCACAACCTGCGCCAGCGGCTGCACCCACCCCAGGAACTGCTCCGGCGGGATCCGCACCCCTGATGAATTTTCAATACCCCTTCCGAAAGGCTGACGGGAAGCAATTCACTGACGCAGAGGAAGTTTACAAAACGCTCGAAAATGAGAAGTCAGGTCATTACTTGTTGGGTAGCAACAAATTTTGGCATGGCGGCATCCACATCAGTGATGCAAGTGCTCCGCAATGCGTACTGAATGAGCCGATACGCTGCATGGCCGATGGCAAAGTCGTTGCGTATCGCCTTAACGAGGATTATCTGGAGTCGACCTTCGGTGACAATGAGAAAAAGCTGAAATATTCCAACTCCTTCTGCCTGGTGCGTCACGAGTACAAGTCGGCACCCAATCCGGAAGAAGGGCCGAACAAAGGCAAGCAAAACAAGCTGAACTTCTTCAGTCTGTACATGCATTTGCTGCCTTATAAGCGCTATCCACTATCCGAGGAAGAAACACCAAAACCCAAAGTAACCATGAAGGTAAATGACTTCAAGGCATACGACGAGTTTCCCGAAACAAGCAGCGTTCAGTCTCCCGGAAAACTGGCTATGGGCACCAAGCTTGAGGTGCTGGAGCAGAGAAGCGTCGGTAACGTCACCTATGCTAAAGGAAAAATCCTTTCCGGCAGTGTAAAGAACGGGTCACACAAAGTTCGTGAAGCAGGGAGAGAGGTTTGGTTCGCCTATTTGAAGAATGGTGCACCTTACCAAAACTCCCAACCCAAACGTATTTGGCTCGCGGACGATGTACCGGAACGTGCCAAGCCAAAGTATTGGCAAGGGAAAGTAAAAGCTAGGACGTGCAAACGCTTGGCTATGTATGCCGCACCAGCGAACCCTACGGATGGGCAACCTGCAGGTGCGCGTATAGAAGAAAGTCGTGAGATAACGGTCAGCAGCACTATTGCGTTCGATAGCAAGGATGTTGTGAGCTTGGTTCTCGACAACAAATTGCGGCGAATGGCCCCATGTACACCGGTGGAAGCTAGCATATGGACAGGCACGGGGAGCGTACCATCAAATTTCTGGGCCATTGTCGAAAGCGATCCGGATAGCCAGTACGTGCAGTGGGAGACGCTCACGCCTACAGAATTTGAGGTTGTGACGACTAGCATTGGAATCAAGGCTGGTGACCCGATCGGCTATTTGGGGCAAACGGAAAATCTCACTAGCCAGCAAGGCGCGTCGGACAGCAAGTTTCAGGTTCACGTCGAAATATTCACCGCCGAATCGGAAGTGAAAGACTTCCTTAAAAACCTCGCTGGTCTGAAAACAGGCAAACAGTACCTGCACTTGCCGACCGGAACGGAGCTCAAGAAGACACCCCCGGCGACGGGCATGACAGTGCTCAAACTCGACCATGCTGTCGACCTCAGTAAGGCTCCGGTCATAAAGGAAGGTACTGAAGACTGGTACAAGGTCAGTGTTACCGAGGACGCTCAACCGGTCAGCGGACTAGTGAAAAAAGCAGGCGCCCAAATCGTCACCCAGCACGACTGGGAAAAATTGGGATTCCATATTGTTGAAGAAACAAACGCTATGGCAGACGGTTTCCTCGACCCCGAAGACATGCCGCAGTTCTTCAAAGATTTGCTCATGAAAATTGATAAAAACCATGATGGTGAAGTCGATCCCGGCGAGCTCGCCGACGCGTTGAAGAATATTGATACGAGAGATCAGTGGGCGAAGCTTATTGCTCATCATCCGACTGAATGGAAGGACAAAGCAGAGTCGGCTAAGTGGAGTAAGTTGGATAAGTTGTTGGAGTCATCACCCAAAACGTTGAAGCATGAAAAAGAAAGAATAAGCAAATATGTGTTTTGGGATGAGCTTGTTGGCGAGGCTGCTATTGGTTCAGAAGTGGTTTGGCACTTTCATCCAATAGAATTTGTTGCTGGATTTACATCCGCTACTGCGGAGCTTTTGTCGTACGATCAAATGAAAAAAATGTTCCCGGAGTCGTCAGAGGAAAAGCGAGAAGAGGTGCGGGGGCTGTTCAATAAATATGCCGATCGTTTTGAAATTAATACAATTCCTAGAATTGCTCAGTTTTTTGCTCAAGTTAAAACAGAAGTTGGAAATGCTTTGGTTGGTAAAGTGGAAGACTTATGGTATTCCGCAGAAGCGCTCAGATCTAAATTTGGGCGGTATTTTAATACATATCCAGCGGAAGCGGATCAGTACGGGTATAAGCGTATCGAAATGGCGCAGTATAACGCTCTTAGTCCGGCTGCAAAAAGTGCCTATACCATTCGAAAAAATAAAGCTTATTCTCAGTTTCCAAATGAAGATGAAATCGCGAAACGCATTTACTGTTGCTGCTCCCCTCAGGGCAATTTTGTATTGACTGCGGGTGGCTGTGTGGAAGGTATAAAGTATAAAGGTAAAGGATTTATTCAACTAACATGGAAGTCTAACTATAAAGCCGTGGAAGATTTGTTAAGGGCGAAGCTGCCGGAGGAGACCATTAACATGGTTGATAATCCCGATCAGTTGCTCGAAACGAAAATAGGCCTTATATCTGCGATGGGTTTTTGGGAGCTAAATAAGCTGAATGATCTTGTTGCACCTAATACAACCTCTACAGATAAAATAACAGAAGTTGTGAATAAGCATACTAATAGTTATGGCGAGCGGCGAAGTAATTTTACAGTCATATATCAGGAGATAAATCAGTGAGCGGATTCGTGAAAAACTGTCGTTTTTTGATATTTGTTCTTTTAGGGGGTGGAAGCATTTCCGTTTCCGCAGATCAAGTGTTCAATCCACCTGCGGCCTCGGAGATATTTAAAGAGTTTGACATTGGTTTGCTTCCGAATAAAAGCAGCCAAAAACTATTGATTTTGAAAAGTGAACCCGGCGATAGGGCTCAACGCTTACTTGTGACGGCAATCGTCGACTCTAAGCAGTCCGTAATTGTTGAGGCGCCAACTGCGTTGCCATTAATCAAAAATGCTTATTCCCCAGCAAGTTATGATGGATTTGAAGTTGGCGTCTTAAAGGGATCAGAAAAAACTATCAGTGTAGTGGATGCGCAAGCAGAAATGGTCTCATTCAAGTATGCTTCCACGAAGCCTGGCGCAATTGTCTACCTGAATACAAAGGAAGAAGACAACGCCAAGTATACCTTTAATCTTCAGTTTCAATATGACGCTCAGTCGGAGAAGGTTGTTATGAATAATCTTTTTCTGGTGGTTAACAATGAGTCCTGTGATAGGTCGCTTGTAAGCGTTTATGCAATTCCTTCGAATGCGCTTATGTCTAAATCACTCGAAACGTTTTCGGGAGCTGAAGCATTCGAGTATTTAAAGAGGCTTCATGTCGAAGCTCAGCGTTCAGACGTTAAGCGTGAAAAGCTTATGTCAGTGGCGGTAGCTTCAAATTTTGATCAGGCGCTATTGGCATACAAAAATGGTGATAAGGTAAAATTCAAGGAGCTTATGAGTTATCTAGTTGTAGATGGTGGCGAGGATGAGACGTGTGCGCCAGATACTTATATAGTTGAAAAGTACTATTATTCAAATATGGTTGGTTGGTCTAATGATCTTGGCTTTTTATTTGCTGAGGCTGGTTACTATGGTGAGGCAATCGAACTGCTAAAACAGGTAGTCGCACAGAATCCGAACAGGATTGTTGCTTATCTAAATCTGGCGGATGCTTATTGGGGGGCAGATAAAAAAGACTTGTCTACTGAGAACTATAAAAAATACAGCGCATTGATGAGTCGATCGGGCAAGGCAGCAAAAATCCCTAAAAGAGTTAGTGAGCGCAGCTAAAACCTGTCGAGCCGTAAAAAGGGGCGGATTTATTTGTGGGGGTAGATTTAACTTTCGATAAATAAACCTATCCTCTTTGTTCGGTTCGGTTCGGTTCGGTTCGGTTCGCTTTGTTCGTTGTCCAGGGAGATATTTTTGAGCTTTAACAGCCGTTGGTTATATGTAATTCTGTTGCTGGTGTCTTCAGCGTGGGGCGAGGGTAAAAAGCTCGCATGCGATGCGGATACCAATATTTGCTCTGTGGCCATTGCAGAGAATTATTGTGGGTCTGACGGTGTAGCCAAGTCCAAGTGGGACATCCGAAGTGGATATTATGTACTGAGCTGTGAGTGTGACTGCACTACTCAGGAGAATAGCTTCTGGTTTGTAAGTCAGGATGGAAAAGTTAAAACTCTTGAGGCGAGTAAGGTTGTAAGTGCGGTAGATGTTGTAAAAAATAAATCGGGTGTTCCTGACTCATTCGGAACGGTACCCTACTGTAAAGCACTAAAAATAAATCAGGATCGACTTGTTTATTTGCAGAAGGGGCCAGGTGCCTCTGAGTCATCGCAGCCGTACTGTTATTCAGTCGTTGAGCAAGATGCAGCGGAAGCCTGTACGACTGAAGACTGCATGCAGAAACAAAGACTGGTAGAGAAAACTGTTGCGAGCCTGAAAGGTGAGATTCTGACAGAGTTTAAGAATGCAACATCTCGGCTTTATAAAAATAAAGAAGCGTTCGTGAGTTTTCCGAAACGAGGTTTTATAGAGAAGTATATAACTGACCATGGTTACTCGAGTGGTGACCAGCAAAGCTTCAATGATATTGCTTATTTTTGGCAGCAGGCTGGATTCAATGAGGATGCTATTTGGTTGTTGGGAAAAGTCATTGCCGATAATCCGAAACGAGTCGTGGCCTATCTCAATATTGCAGATGCATATTGGTCGGAAGGCGACAAAGCTACCGCCGCGAAAAACTATAAAACGTATAACGAGCTCATGATCATAGGCGGTAAACAGCAAAAAATCCCTGAGCGTGCGAAGGAGCGTAGTGTTCTGAAGTAGAAAGAAAAGGGGGGGGCGATTTGTGAGTTGGCTTTTGTTGAGGTCCGTATATAAAACGGTCTTCTTATTTTCCAGTTAATGGTAAAAGGGAATTTTCCATGAATCAGCGTCTGCTCGCGGGCAGCCTTTCGCTGCTGCTCTCGTTTCCAGCCTTCGCCGCGCCTTCGGATGCCTACACCCAACGCGATGTCATGCAGTGTGGCGGCGTTGAAGTGGTGTTGGTGTCGTCCTGCCGATCCGTGACGGTGCAGGACACTGAAATCCACGTAATCCCGGTCTGCTCCGACCAGACAATCAACATCGGCGGCAATGTGTTTCGGCGCAACATCGACAAAGTTTCACAGCTCACGTCCGACGGTGCGAAGACGAAGATGTGTAACCGCTCCATGAACCCCACATTCAAAGTGCATAGCCGATCACGGATGCTGTGCTCCCGATTCCCTCAGGAGCCAGCTCGCCATGATGCGACCCGACGCCAAAGTCGAAAAAGTCTATCTCTACCCCAAGCCCGTGGACTTCAGAAAGTCCATTGATGGCCTCGCTGCGCTGGTCGAGCTGGATATAAAAGTGGCGGTGTTCGATCCCGTGCTCTTCGTCTTTCTCAACAAGCCCCGTAACCGCGTGAAGATTTTGTACTGGGAGCGCAACGGCTTCTGCCTTTGGCTTAAGCGCTTGGAGTCCGAACGATTCAAAACATCGCCTGATCTCAGCGATGAAGTGATCGTTCTGACCGTCCAGGAACTGAACTGGCTGCTTGACGGTTTTGACCTGTGGCGCAACCGTCCTCACCAGGTTTTGACCCCACGCTACGTAGCCTGACCCGGTATAATCCGGGCCATGATTTCTCTGCCCGACGACCTTCCTGATGACCCCGTTTTGCTCAGATGCTGCTTGATGCACTCAATCGCCAGGGAGAAGTGGTCCAGTCTTACCAGACTCACATCGTTGACCTGAAAGAACAGATCAAGCTGTTGCGCGACCGCTTGTTCGGGCGTAAGTCCGAGCAGACAGCGGAGCCCAATACGCCGCAACTTGCACTGTTCAATGAGCCCGAGAGCGAGCCGATGCCGTTGATCGGCGATGTCGAAGAAGAAGTCGTTGCCCCGGTGTCGCGCCGTGGTAAACGCAAGCCATTGTCGGCTGAGTTGCCGCGTGTCGAGGTGATCCACGAACTGCCCGAGCACGAACTGACCTGTGCCTGCGGTTGCCGCAAGCATGTGATCAGCGAAGAAATCAGCGAACAGCTGGATATCGTGCCGATGCAGATCCGTGTCATCAAACATATCCGCAAGGTTTATGGTTGCCGTGACTGCGAAACGGCACCGGTCACCGCCGACAAACCGGCTCAACTGATCGAAAAGAGCATGGCCAGCCCAAGCGTGCTGGCAATGTTGCTGACCACCAAGTATGTCGATGGCTTGCCGCTGCATCGTTTCGAGACGGTGTTAAGTCGACACGGCATCGATATACCAAGGCAAACACTGGCTCGCTGGGTGATCCAGTGCAGCGAACACTTTCAGCCACTGCTGAACCTGATGCGCGACCGATTACTGGAAAGCCCGGTGATCCACTGCGATGAAACCCGTGTTCAAGTATTGAAAGAGCCAGATCGAGACCGACCAGCCAATCCTGGATGTGGGTACAAGCCAGCGGCCCGCCAGATCGCAAAGTCGTATTGTTCGACTACACGTCCAGCCGTGCGCAGGAGGTTCCGTTGCGTCTGCTGGAAAGTTATCGCGGCTATGTTATGACCGATGATTACGCGGGCTATAACGCCTTGGCGTTGCAACCGGGGGTCGAACGGCTGGCCTGCATGGCCCATGCGCGACGCAAGTTCGTTGAAGCGCAAAAAGTGCAGCCCAAGGGCAAGACTGGGCGTGCGGATATCGCGCTGACGATGATCAACAAGCTGTACGGCATAGAACGTGAGTTGAAGGACGCCAACGATGAGCTGCGGTTTATCGGACGCCAGGAAAAGAGCCTGCCTATCCTGACTCAACTGAAAAGCTGGCTGGATAAAACCCAATCCCAAGTGACGCCGCAAAGTGCACTGGGCAAGGCTGTGCATTATCTGGCGAACAACTGGAGCCGGCTGGAGCGCTATATCGAAGCCGGTTATTTACCCATCGACAATAACGCCGCTGAAAGAGCGATCAAGCCGTTTGTCATCGGGCGCAAGGCCTGGTTGTTCAGCGATACCACCAACGGCGCGACCGCCAGCGCGCAGATCTATAGCCTGGTCGAGACCGCCAAGGTCAACGGCCAAGAGCCCTATACGTGGCTGCGCCACGTACTGGAGCGGTTACCGCACGCTTCATCGATAGAGGACTACGAAGCTTTGCTGCCATGGAACTGCTCCCCGGAAATGCCACGGTAAATCGCTAACCCATCCTTAGGTAGGTGGGGTTCATGGATCGCATACGAAGATGTTGAGTAATGTGGTCGTGGCGATGGATTGCGTGAAAGGAACCAAGGGCAGCCTGGTTTCAATTGGCGGTTATGGCGGGTGCGGATCCTGCCCTGAATGGCGCGGGTATTACTCCACGGCCGGCCGGTTAGAGCATTACAGCTACAGCAATAGCTATCGGTCGTTTGGTTCGAAAGGTTCTTGGGAGGGGCTGATCGAGGCTTATGGCGTCACGAAGAGACAACTGCAATCGGAAAGCCCTGCAGTGAAAAGGATCGTTTATGGCCAGCCTTAAGTGGGTGTTGATGTTCGGCAGCCTGTTTGCCGCCAGAGCCTTTGCCCAAGACCTGCCAATAGTCGGTGTCGGCGGGCACGCAGTGACGTTTCGGGCGACAGAATGGACGATGCCCGGTGTGGAGTCGGCGACTGCTTGGTTCACCGCAAGTGGTAAAACGTTCCCGCTCTTCAGCATCGACGTTGGTGCTGATGGGCACTCCGGTTGGCTCAGTCCTGACAAGAAAACCTTGTTGCTCGACCCGGTGAGCTTCGGCATGTTGTCGGTCGAGAGTGGTGAAGAAAAACTGGTGTCGCAACAGCATTGCGATGTGATCTCGATGGAGAGCGGTTGCGTGCTGGCTGAGCGTTCTGCCAGCTTTTGTGTCGGTAAATGGGTGGGCAATCAGTGGGTTTCCAACGACGGTGAAGTGTTCAATCCCGTCCTGGAGACGAAGCCCCCAAAGGACTTGTTGAGGCATGTCGTGGACATCGAGCCGGCGCAGTCCCGCGCGGAATCCATCGTATGGAGCCTGAGCTTTTTGAGTCCGGAGTCCTACATGGCGTGTCATCCCCCGGCGCAATATCTTCAGGCGTTCAACGACCTTGGTTTTTACCTCGCCGAGGGCGGTAACGATGAGCTTGCGCTGAGGTTTTATCGCGGCGTTGAGGCGGTCGGCAAGCGCACGGTGTTGATGTTGAACATGGCTGATTCGTTGTGGCGACTGAACAGGAAAGACGAAGCGCAGTGGTATTACCGCGAGTACGGCGAAGCGATGACTGCCGCCGGTAAGGCGCAGAAGATTCCGCAACGCGTAGCTGAGCGATCCGTAAATCAAGGAATGAAAAATTGAACAGGACGGAGAGAAACGTCGAGTCTGATTCATCGTAAAAAGATCACCGGTATATGGCTTTGATGATTTGTTCAATGTCGTGGATCAACAGGGAAGTGAATGGAAGTGGCCAGGTTTTTTAGTTGTGTGTGCGTACTTGTATCAATCATCGGTTTTGCATCACAACCGGTGTCAGCCAATGACCTACAAACCATCGATCAAATGCATCCACCGGTGGTGGCTTCGGTGGGTGAGCAGAAAATCACGGTATTTTTCTTGAAGAACACGCTCAAAGGTCAGACGACAGGCGCGTACGTTCCCAATGGTGAAGTTTTCTACGCAACGATGAGTGCTACGAAACCAGAACTCACTTATGTGGCGCCGGTCATTGGCGAACAGATAGTGTCGGTGTTCTTCTTCGAGCGTAAATTTCCTGAGCGAGCGGGGAAGTCCCTGTATGTGCTCACGAAAAACAAGGAGTCGGCCCGCTTCGAGGGCTACTCCTATTCGACGCTGGAGTTACCACTGATTAAGGGCGGGGATCAGTTGTCTTTGCGATTTTTTCGCGGTGATCCGCCAGATCCCGAATTGCAGGACTGTCGCGACGGGCGAGACCTGGAAGGGGGGGCAGATCTTGAGTGTGCTTACAAGGATGCGGCGAGTATTAAAAAGCGTCTGGCAGACTTGGATGCAAAGATTATTGCGGATTCAAAACTGGAACATGGCATCAGCCAGGAGCCGCGCAAAATCGGTGGTAACGCGGCCGATATTGCTTGTCCCTCGAACGAGTTTTCAGCGTTCCTCGCAGCTTTTTCCGAGCGCGCAGACGTGCAAAAAACGTTCGTTCAACAGCCGCTGCAACTTGTCACGACTGTGGCGGGAGATCCCGAGCCTGAGATGGAAAAGCGCAGTGTCAGCGGCGATCAGATCAAGTTTCCAATCATCCCGGATCGTGTGAAACGAGAGGCCGATGGTCTTACGTTGACCGTCAAGGACGAGCGGGGCAACAACGCCACGGCGATCCTGCAGAAGCCGGATACCGATTATGTCTTCGAGTATCAGTTTGTTCGTGGGCAATGTTGGCGGCTTGCAAAAGTCTCGGATTTTTCACTTTAGGCATGCGGTAAGCTCTACTGAGAGCACGACATCGTTTTCAAAAAAATGAGATCAGAGGGATCTGTGAAGAAGTTATTTTTAATGCTGTTGTTGGTATTGCCGCTGACGGCCCGTAGTGAGATCACAACACAGGTCTCGTGTTTCCGTTCGCTGGAAGGTAAAAACATCAATTTCGAATTCAGAACCTATTACGACTCGGTTACCCAATGGAGCGGCACTGGGGTTAGGTATAGCAAGTCGAAGAAGGCCATTTCTCTAGTCCATCGAAGCACCGAGCAAGAAATCCTGGCAGAGGATCGGCCCTATCAATTCACGACAACTTGGGTGGAAGTTTCCGAGGGGGCGCTGACGGGTGAGTATGAGATGGTCCGTCAGGGTGCTCGGATCTATGGGATGACCTATACGAATTACAAATCCGGTAAGAAATATTCGTTCGATCAAGATATCAGCATGGAGGCGTCACCAGAGACAGGCTGTCAGTGGTGAGTCGAGATTATCGAGAAAGGGGACTCAACGTCCCCTTTCTCTTTCTGTGGTCCCTTTATGCCTTAGCCCGATGCTCCGCCGGATTCGGCGAATCGATATGATCCAGCGCTCGCTCCACCAACAACTGCACCCCATCCGCCATTCTGCTGAGCGCCAGGGCGACTGAGCGGCGGGTGCCTTCGATGTCATCGGCCAGGTCGGCGGCGATGGCGCTGATGGACTTCAGGTCTTCGGAGGCGTTGGCCAGGAGGGCTTCGGTGTCGATGTCGGGGGAGACGGTGAAGAGTTTGCCTTTGCGCTTGGGTTTTTCGTTGGGTGGCGGGGCGAAATGGTGGTCGAGGGCGCGTTCGGCGGCTTCGTGGAGTTTTCTGGAATCGAAGGATTCGTAGGGGGATGTGGCTGGGTTTTCTGGGGGATTCGGTGTTGGCTTGATCATAGATGTTAACTTCCTGGAGTTAAGAGGCTGACACCGTTTCTCTTTGCACTTCGAAAGGGGTGGCAGCTGTGCGTTGGTGTGCAAGACCGGTCCAGGTGCCCGGCAGACCCGAAGGTCTCCGACGCACAGCCGCCATAACGATCCGCGAGCATAGGAAAACGCTCGATGAATTGCCACCAACGATTGTGCACCTGAATCGGACTTGCACGTCCGAGTCACCGATTTTGCGGTGACGAACAGAGGTTATCGGTGATGGCCAAAGTCGCCTAGTTCATGAACAGCCCGGCGTTTTGAAGGAAATGTCCGAGTGGTTTGAGGGCATTAAGATCAAAAGATCGCAGCCTTCGGCAGCTCCTACAGGAATGTGTTTCTTTAGGTGTAGGTCGGGTCCCTTAGAATGAAGTGCAAAGCGTGACTTGGTGGTCATCATGCGGGAAAAGCTGTTCATCTTCTTCTAACGTAACCCGACAGTGGCGTTCTGGCTTGAAGCGGCTACACTGCGCCGGCCGTTCATTTTTCTTTTGAGGCTGTGCGCATGAAATTTCGTTTTCTTCTGTGGATGCTGGGTTTGTTGATGGGTAAGGCCAGTCGGACTAATCCTGCGTTTCAGCAGCAGTTGGGTGACAAGGCGTTGGTGTTTCAGCTACAGACCCTGGACGGGAAGGTGGCGCGGCATTTCTTTGTGAAGGACCAGCGCATCACCAGCAAGTCAGGCGTGTATGCCGAGCCGGCGTTTGCGATTGCGTTTAAGGATGCGGCGTATGGCTTTGCCACGATGCAGGCAAAGAACAAGCAGTTGGCGTTTATGACGGGGATTCAGGACAAGTCGATTCAGATCAAGGGCAACCCGGCGCTGGTGATCTGGTTTCAGGGGTTGACCAAGTATTTGAAGCCTAGGAAGGCGAAGGTGGCAGCTAAGGTTTGAGGCTTTCGATCAAGTCTGTGGTGAGGGGGCTTGCTCCCGCTGGGCTGCGAAGCGGCCCTGAAATCTGAGACCTCGGTTGTTTCTGACACACCGCGTTGGCTGGGTTGCGACTGCTGCGCAGTCGAGCGGGAGCAAGCTCCCTCGCATAGGGGTTGGTGTATTTCAGATAGATCGGGGTGGATTCATCGCGGGCAAGCCCGCTCCCACAGGGATCGCCTAAATCCTGTGGGAGCGAGGCTTGCCCGCGATGCTTTTAGGCCTGGCTAAATTGCGAAGCCAGTTCACGCAGCAGCACTTCAGCCTCAAGCACTTTGCTGACAACGTCGTTGGCTTTGTCGCGAGTCAGGCCAACGCGCTCCAGCAAGGCATCCGGAATGTCTTCATCCGGACCCGAACCAATCCCGCGACTACGCAGCAAACGCACGGCCAAACATACGAGGTTCGGGTATTCGGCGTAATCACCGTCATAGCTCGGGTCGTGCTGGAAGCGCAACGCGGTGGCCAGTTCTTCGGGCATGTCCCAGTAGCGCATCAGCCATGAGCCGATCTGTTCGCGGCTGATGCCCAGCAGGTGTTGTTCCACGTAGCTGTGGCACAAGTGCGGGTTGACCTCCAGGTGGCGGCAGATCAGCGAGAAGTGCGGCGGGAAGACGTGGGCCAGTAGCAGGTAGCCGAAGTTGTGCAGCAGGCCGGCGAGGTAGGTCAGGCCGGCTTCCGGGCGCTGGGCGCGGGGCATGGCGCGGGTCAGGCCTTCGATGACAGCGGCGGTGTAGATCGATTGCTGCCAGTACGGCGTGGTGTGTTGCGGGTGGTCTTTGGGCAGGCTCAGGGTTTTGCCCAGGGCCAGGCCCAGCGCCAGGTTGATCACCAGGTCGAAACCGAGCACCCGGACGATGGCGTCTTCCACTGAACGAATCTTGCCCGGCGAGGCGTAGTACGGCGACGCTGCCCAGCTGACGACTTGTGCGGCCAGGGCCGGGTCGGTTTCGACGACGCCGGTGATGTCGTCGATGGTGGCGTTGGGGTCGACCCGCAGTTTGATGATTTTCTGCGCGGTTTCGGCCAGCGGCGGAATCTCGATGGTCTCTTCCAGACGTTGCTGGATGCGCCGCGCGGTGAACACCTGGACGGCCTGGGTGATTTCCTGGCGGTCATCGTCGGGGCGGTCGAGGTTCGGGCGGATGCTGTTCACGGCTTCGCCGAAATTGCCGGCGCTGGCCTTGGTGAGCATGGTTTTGAAATCTTCGCTGGTGATTTCCAGCAGCACGCCCGGCTCGCCCGAGTTGATCAGCAACTTCGGTTCGCGCAGCAGGCTTTCTTCGTACAGGCACGGTGAGCTGGTGAGCGCCGGCAGGCCGGGCAACAGGCTCAGGCTGTGTTTGCCGAGCATTTTTACCAGGCGTTCGGTGGATACAGCGGTCAACCGGCGGCCGGTGAGTTCGGCGAGGCGATTGAGGTCGAGCAGTTGGCTTTGCGGAAACAGCACCATGAGCGCGCCGACGGCATCATCCAGCAAAACCGCCTGCACTTTGCGTGCGGGGTTCAGGCCGTGATGGTCGAGGACTTCCTGGTAGGCGATGCCCAGCTTGCCGAGCAGCAGCCGAATAACAGACGGAGCGTGCGGGGTTTCGGGGGCGAGGGCAGCTTCTGTCATGGTCTGTATCCGTTTTCAAACAATTGCGGGAGTATAACCAGCTTGTTTAAGGCCAGGGTCCAGAAACTGCGACAGTGCTCACACTTGGCCGTATTGCTGCCCATGGCGCAGCCAGCGGTCGAGCAGCGGGCTGACGTGATCCGGCCAACGCTCGAGCAAGGCCTGGGCGGCGTCGCGCACGGCAGGCAGTAAATCGGCGTCGCGCATCAGGTCCGCGACCTTGAATTGCAGCAGGCCGGTCTGGCGTGTGCCGAGCATTTCGCCGGGGCCGCGCAGTTCGAGGTCTTTTTCGGCGATGACAAAACCGTCGTTGGTTTCGCGCATGATGCCCAGCCGCTGACGACCGATCTGCGACAGCGGTGGATGGTAAAGCAGCACGCAATGGCTGACGGCGCTGCCCCGGCCGACGCGGCCTCGCAGTTGGTGCAGTTGCGCGAGCCCGAGACGCTCGGGGTTTTCGATGATCATCAGGCTGGCGTTGGGCACGTCGACGCCGACTTCGATCACGGTGGTGGCGACCAGCAGTTGCAGGTTGCCGGCCTTGAATTCGCCCATCACTGCGGCTTTCTCGGCAGGCTTCATGCGGCCGTGGATCAGCCCGACCTTCAACTCGCCGAGGGCGGCGGTGAGGTCTTCATAAGTCGTTTCGGCGGCCTGACAGGTCAGCTCTTCAGATTCTTCGATCAGCGTGCACACCCAATAGGCCTGACGGCCTTCGGCGCAGGCGCCGCGCACCCGTTCGATCACTTCGACGCGCCGGGTGTCGGTGACCAGCACCGTGTTCACCGGGGTACGGCCAGGCGGCAGTTCGTCGAGGATTGAGGTGTCGAGGTCGGCGTAGGCGCTCATGGCCAGCGTCCGTGGAATCGGCGTGGCGGTCATGATCAGTTGGTGCGGACACATTCGCCCGCCGACGCCTTTCTGTCGCAATGCCAGACGCTGCTGCACGCCGAAGCGGTGTTGCTCGTCGATGATCGCCAGCGCCAGGTTCTTGAATTGCACCTCTTCCTGAAACAGCGCATGGGTGCCGACCACCATTGGCGTGCCGTTGGCGATTTGCTCCAGCGCGGCTATGCGATTTTTACCCTTGAGCTTGCCGGCCAGCCACGCCACTTCAATGCCTAGCGGTTCGAGCCAGCGCTTGAACGTGATGAAGTGCTGCTCGGCGAGGATTTCAGTGGGCGCCATCAGTGCGACTTGGTAACCGGCCTCCAGCGCTTGCAGCGCGGCGAGGGCAGCGACCACGGTTTTGCCCGCGCCCACGTCGCCCTGAATCAGCCGCAACATGGGCTCATGCTGACTGAGGTCGTAAGCGATTTCATTGCCGACCCGTTGCTGGGCGCCGGTCGGGGTGAAACCGAGGTTGGCCAAATACTGAGTGGGCAGCTTGGTGGCTTTGGGCATGGCCGGCGCGCGCAGGGCACGCATGCTCTCGCGCAGGCGCTGCTGGGACAGTTGATGGGTCAGCAGCTCTTCAAAGGCCAAGCGGTGCTGGGCCCAGTGATGACCGAGGGCGAGCTCGTCGACGTCGGCATCGGCGGGCGGGTGATGCAGGTAACGGATCGCATCGGCCAGCGGTGCCAGTTGATAGTCCCGGGCCAGTTCGGTCGGCAGCCAGTCGGGCAGGCTGCTGGGCCCGAGCAGGGTCAGGGTTTGCATGCACAGTTGGCGCAAACGCTGCTGGGTCAGGCCTTCGGTGAGCGGGTAGACCGGGGTCAGGGTTTCATCCACCGGCGGCGGCTCATCGCCGGTTATGGCGCGGTATTCCGGGTGGTAGATCTCCAGCCCCGACGCACCGGGCCGCGCTTCGCCGTAGCAGCGAATGCGCGTGCCACGCTTGAGGCCTTCTTTCTGGGCGTTGCTGAAATGGTAGAAGCGCAGACTGAGCCCGCCGGTGCCGTCCTGCAAACGGACAACCAGGCTGCGGCGCCGGCCCATGACCACGTCGGCACCGCTGACGGTGCCTTCGATCACGGCGTCTTGCCCGGGTCGCAAATGGCCGATCGGGACCACGCGAGTGCGGTCCTGATAACGCAGCGGCAAGTGGAACAGCACGTCCTGGAGATTTTCCAGGCCGACCTTGGCCAGCTTCTCGGCCATGGCTTCGCCGACACCCTTGAGTGCCGTCACCGACACTTGCGACAACTCGGTCATGGCAGCGACTTAACCGGCCACCACCGGCGCTGGCGGCTTGGCCACCGAGCACAGGCGAATGGAGTCGGCGAGAATTTCAATCGCCTTCGGCCGCGGGAAACTCGCGCGCCAGGCGATGGCCACGGTGCGGAACGGCACGGGCGCGCTCAGTGGGCGCACTTCAATCACGCCGGGAGCGTAGTGATGGCTGTCCACCGCCGACAGCGGCAGGATCGAAATACCCAGGCCGGACGCGACCATGTGGCGAATGGTTTCCAGCGAGCTGGATTCCACCGTGGTGTGTTTGGCGCCGTCGTTGCCTTTGGCCAGGGTCGGGCAGGCTTCCAGCACTTGATCGCGGAAGCAGTGGCCTTCGCCGAGCAGCAGCAGGCTCTTGTCGTTGAGCAGGGCGGCGTCGATGGATTCTTTTTGCGTCCACGGATGCTGAGCCGGCATCAGGACGTAGAACGGCTCGTCGTAGAGCTGCAAGGTCAGCACGTCGGCTTCGTTGAACGGCAGGGCGATGATGATTGCGTCGAGCTCGCCGTTGCGCAGTTTGTCGCGCAGCACGTGGGTGAAGTTTTCTTCGATGTACAACGGCATCTGCGGGGCGACCCGGTGCAGTTGTGGAATCAGGTGCGGGAACAGGTACGGGCCGACGGTGTAGATCGCGCCGACTTTGAGCGGGGCGGTCAGCTGGTTCTTGCCGGCCTGGGCCAGTTCGCGGATGCCTTGGGCCTGTTCCAGGACTTTCTGTGCCTGGGCGACAATGCCTTCACCGACCGGGGTCAGGCGCACGGCGCTCTTGCTGCGCTCGAAAATCAGCACACCGAGTTCGTCTTCAAGCTTTTTCACGCCTACCGACAGGGTCGGCTGGCTGACGTGGCAACGCTCGGCCGCGTGGCCGAAGTGCTGCTCTTGGGCGAGGGTAACGATGTAGCGTAATTCTGTGAGAGTCATAGCAAGCGTCCATGAAGTTGCGGGCCAAGCATACCGGCTGCAATCGATAGACGCACGTTATCAGACTGAGTGTGTCGAGTGACACTGGGCAATGCAGGTTTGCCGTTTCCAGATATGCAAAAAGGCACCTTTCGGTGCCTTTCATAGGTTTTGCAGTCGCCGAAGAACCTGTGGGAGCGGTGCCTTTAACGGCGGCGTTCCAGCGAGTAAACAAACGGTGCTACGATTTCGATGGAGCCGTTGTTCAGCATGTCGGCCGGTGGCTTGGGCAGCGGTTGGGCGCGGCGGATCATTTCCAGGGTGGCCCGGTCCAGATCGGCATTGCCGGAGCGGCCCACCAGTTCGAACGACAACACGTTACCTTCGGCATCCACCACAAAGCGCAGACGGTTCAAACCTTCCTTGCCGCGTTGCTGTGCGCTGGCCGGGTACTTTTTGTACTTGGCCAGGTGCGCGAGCAGTGTGCCTTGCCAGCTGGCCTTGGCCGCTTGTTGCGCGGGCGATGGGCCGGGTGCTGGTTGAGCGGATTTCTCCGTCGGTGCCTGAGTCGGTTGCGCGTCGCTCGGTTTTTCCTCGGAAGGTTTTTCCTTCGGCGGCTCCGGCTTTTTCTCCACAGGCTTGGGCGGTTGAGGCTTCGGCTTGGGTTTGACCGGCTTGGGCACGGCAATCTCGGCCTTCGGCGCTTCAGCGAGTTTCGGCAGCGGCAGTTCTTCCACCGGGGCCGGTGGCTGTGGCGGGGTGATCACCTTCGGCGGTGCGGGCGGTGGCGGGGCCGGAACCGGCGCCAGTTCGACCATCATCGCTTGCGGCGGCAGCTCGATCGGCGGGCGCGACGTCCAGTTCAGCGCCAGCGCAATGGCCAGCGCATGGACGCCCAGCACCACGGCCAGGCTCCCGCTGTAACGCGTCAGCTTTTGGCGCGTGTTGATCATTTCTTGGCTGCCGTCTCGAGTCCGACCAGGCCGACCTTCAGGTAACCGGCGGCGCGCAGGGCGTCCATCACGCCCATCAGGTCGCCGTAGTCCACGCCTTTATCGGCCTGGAAGAAGATCGTCGTGTCTTTCTTGCCCTTCGTCTTGGCGTCGAGTGTGGCGCCAAGGGTCTCGGCCTTCACTTCGTCTTCGCCGAGGAACAGGCGCTGGTCAGCTTTCACGCTGAGGAACACCGGTTTCTCTGGCCGCGGCGCCGGTTTGGCGGTGGAAGCAGGCAGGTCGACCTTGATGTCCACGGTGGCCAGCGGTGCCGCCACCATGAAGATGATCAACAGCACCAGCATCACGTCGATGAACGGCGTGACGTTGATTTCGTGGTTCTCGGCCAGATCGTCGTCTGCGCCTTCTTTCAAATGCAGGCCCATGGCCGATTACCCCACTTTCACCATGTGCGGTTGCGAGCTACTACGCTCGGCCGGCAGGTGGTCGAGATCGCGGCTGACCAGCAGCAGGACTTCTGCCGAGGCGTCGGACACTTGCGCCTTGTAACCGGCGATGGAGCGGGCGAAGACGTTGTAGATGACCACCGCAGGAATCGCTGCAACCAGGCCCAGCGCGGTTGCCAGCAGGGCTTCGGCGATGCCGGGCGCTACCACGGCGAGGTTGGTGGTCTGGGTTTTGGCGATGCCGATGAAGCTGTTCATGATGCCCCACACGGTGCCGAACAGACCGACGAACGGCGCGGTGGAACCGATGGTGGCGAGTACGCCGGTGCCGCTGCTCATGTTGCGACCGCATGCAGCGACCAGGCGCTCCAGGCGGAAGCTCACACGTTCCTTGATGCCTTCTTTCTCGCGGCTGTTGGCCGACAGGCGCATTTCTTCCAGCGCGTCGTGGACCAGCAGGTTGGCAAGGGTGCCTTCCTTGGCCGCTGTCGCGCTGGCTTCTTTAAGGGTGGCGGCTTTTTTCAGGTGAGCGATTTCAGTGCGCAGGCGACGCTTGGCGCCCATCAGCTCGAAGCCCTTGGCGATCCAGATGGTCCAGGTGATGATCGAGGCTATGGCCAGGCCGATCATCACGATCTTCACGATGATGTCGGCGTTCTGGTACATGCCCCACGGCGATAGATCATGGGCCATGCCCAGCGAGTTGTCGGCTTCGAGGACTTCCGGTACATCAGCGGCGTCTACGGCCTGGACTGGATCGGTCGCGGCAGGCGCTACGGCTGGTGCGGCGGGTGTTTGAGCGGCAGCAGGCTGTGTGGCCGGCGCTTGTGCATCAGCGAATGCGGCGGTCGGCGCCAGCATCAGGCTGAGCAGCAGGGCGGCCACTGCGCTCCAGGCGCGAGGTCGTTTGGTTGGCGAAGCGGGGAATTGATTGGGTGTCATGCTGGCCGGACCTGAGAGGAAAAGACTGTAAGTGTTCTTCCAGGCCTCGTGAGGCCGAGAACAAAAGTGGCCTGCATTATTGCAAGTAATTCTTGTTAACAAAAGTAATAGAGTATCTTTTTTTCCTTCATTGCTAGCTGCTCATCCATTTCGGGCGCTAGTCTGTACCTTTCTTGAGGGAGTTTTCTGATGTCCGCGCCTTCTGTTTTGATCGCCGGCTGCGGTGATGTCGGCAGTCGTCTGGCCACGCAATTGCTGGCCGGGCACTGGCAGGTTTATGGTCTGCGCCGCAATGTGTCGCGCTTGCCTACGGGTGTGCTGGGCGTTGCAGGTGACTTGTTCAGTGCGCAATGCCCGGCTGACTGGCCGACCGCGACACTGGATTATCTGGTGTACAGCGCCGCTGCCACCGACCACGACGAGGCGGGCTACCGTGCGGCTTATGTCGAGGGTTTGCAGCATGTGTTGGGGTGGCTGAAACAGCATGGCCAGCAGCCAAAGCGCATTCTGTTTGTCTCCAGTAGCAGTGTTTACGGCCAGCAGGACGGTGAGTGGGTCGATGAAACCTCGCCGACGGTGGCGGGCGGTTACTCAGGGCGTTTGATGCTGGAAGCCGAGCAAGTAGCGCGCGATAGTGGAATCCCGGCCAGCATCGTGCGTCTGACCGGCATTTATGGTCCGGGTCGAGAGTGGCTGCTGACTCAGGTTCGTCGCGGTTATCGCGTGGCGATCGATCCCCCGTTGTACGCCAATCGCATTCACGTCGATGACGCGGCGGGGTTGTTGGCGTTTCTGCTTGAGGCGGATCGGCGTGGAGTGGCGCTGGATGATGCCTATATAGGCGTCGATGATGCGCCCGCGCCAATGGCGGAGGTGGTGGGCTGGTTGCGTGAGTTCCTGGGCGTGACCGAATGGGCCGATGACGCCAGTGTGCGTCGTGCCGGCAGCAAGCGTTGCAGCAATGCTCGGGCGAAGGCGTTGGGCTGGATGCCGAAGTATTCGAGTTTCCGCGAGGGCTATGCCGCGATTCTTGAAGGTCGCTGCTGACTTCCAGTTACCCCTAAACAACTAATGTGGGAGCCTGCTCGCTCCCACATGGGTTTTGCGTTGGCCTTAGGGTCGGGTTACTGCTTCTTGAGCAACCATTTGCGCTCGCCGGGGGCAAACTGCGGCATCTCGTCCGCCAGGGCGGTGTTCACGGCCTGAAAGAGCTCCAGTTCCTTGCCTTTGCGGGCGAAGATCCAGGTATTGCCCTGGCCATTGAGTTGCAGCCAGATGTTGTCGTTGCCGATGCTCATCGATGCGCAATCGCCGGTCAGGCACAGGGCGTAACGGTCGGCGCCGGGCAGGCCGGACACTTGGCCGTCGGCCTGAAACTGCACAGTGCCACCTTCGCCTGGGCCGTTGATGATTTTCCAGCTGCCGCCCATGTAAGCCGAGTACAGCGCACGCTCAAAGCTGGCACCGATCGGTGCCCCGTCCGGGACCGGGATCTGGGCGCGGTCGAAAAGCTGTTCTGGTTCGTTTTCGCTGGCGACTTGGTGCAGTTGCTTGCCATCACGCTTCAGCTCGCTGGCGGAGCTGCCATAAAAGTCGACTTTCCAGGCGCCGGACTCTTCGCCCAGCAGCTTGCCTTCGACATTTTCAAAACCATTGGTATAGCGGGCCTGACCGGCTCTGGTGTTGACGTCCCATTCCAGGTTCGGGCCATAGGCCTGGAGCGCTTCACGCAGGGAACCGCCTTCGGATGCCGCATCGATCGCCGCCTGATTGATCCAGGTGCCGCTGATGTCACGGTCGGCAGGGTTGCTGGCACAACCGCCCAAGAGAAGGGCGACCAGCGAGAGAGCTAGCGCTTTGCGCATGGTGGAATCCTTTCAGAACGAAATCGGCGCAACCTCTGGGGCCGCGCCGGACGTATTACTCGATGACCAGAATGGCATCCATTTCAACCTGCGAACCCTTTGGCAGGGCTGCTACGCCGATGGCGGCGCGGGCTGGGTAAGGTTGGTCGAAGTATTTGCCCATGATCTCGTTGACCTTGGCGAAGTGGCTCAGGTCGGTGAGGAAGATGTTCAGTTTGACGATGTCCTTGAACGAACCACCGGCCGCTTCAGCCACGGCTTTGAGGTTCTCGAACACCTGGACGGTCTGGGCTTCGAAGCCTTCAACCAGTTCCATGGTTTTTGGGTCCAGAGGAATCTGACCCGACATGTAAACGGTGTTGCCAGCCTTGATCGCCTGGGAGTAAGTACCGATGGCGGCCGGGGCCTTGTCGCTGTTGATAACGGTCTTGGTCATGTATGACTCCTTGTGAAGGGTGGGCTACGCGCGCATGCGGGTGATGCGGATCACCCCGGTCAAGGCGCGCAGTTTCTTGATCACGCGGGCCAGATGCACACGGTCGTGCACACTGACCACCAGTTGGACCACGCTGATACGACCGTCGCGTTCGTCCATGCTGATTTTTTCGATATTGCCGTCGGCCGCGTTGACACTGCTGGCCAGCAGGGCGATCAGGCCGCGCTGGTGTTCCAGTTCGACGCGCAGCTCGACATTGAATTCACCGGTGACATCCTTGGCCCACGAGAGCTGGATGCATTTTTCCGGGTTGTGGCGGATTTCGCTGATGTTGCGGCAGTTGTCCAGGTGCACCACCATGCCTTTGCCCGCGGAGAGGTGACCGACAATCGGGTCGCCCGGGATCGGTGTGCAGCACTTGGCGTAACTGAGCACCAGGCCTTCGGTGCCACGAATCGCCAGCGGGCCTTCCGGGCTCGGCAGCTGTTCGCCTTCGCCGAGCAAGCGGCGGGCGACCACGTAAGCCATGCGATTGCCCAGGCCGATGTCTTCGAGCAGGTCTTCGATCAATTCGAGGCGGTACTCGTGGAGCATCAACTGCACGCGCTCGGCCGGGATTTTTTCCAGCGAGCTGTCGAAGCCGTTGAGCACCTTGTTCAGCAGGCGTTCGCCGAGGCTGATGGATTCGGAGCGGCGTTGCAGTTTCAATGCATGGCGGATGTGGGTCCGCGCCTTGCCGGTGACCACGAAGTTGAGCCAGGCCGGGTTCGGCCGCGCGCCCGGAGCGCTGACGATCTCGACCGTGGAGCCGCTTTGCAGCGGTTCGGACAGCGGCGCGAGACGACGGTTGATCCGGCAGGCAATGCAGCTGTTGCCCACGTCGGTGTGTACCGCGTAAGCGAAGTCGACCGCCGTGGAGCCTTTGGGCAGCTCCATGATCCGGCCTTTGGGTGTGAACACGTAGACCTCGTCCGGGAACAGGTCGATCTTCACGCTCTCGATGAATTCCAGCGAGTTGCCGGCCCGTTGCTGCATCTCCAGCACGCCTTTGACCCACTGGCGGGCGCGGGCGTGAGTGCCTTTGGGCTGCTCGTCGCCGCTGGATTTGTACAGCCAATGGGCGGCGATGCCGTTGTTGGCCATCTCTTCCATTTCACGGGTGCGGATCTGAATCTCGATCGGTACACCGTGCATGCCGAACAGCGTGGTGTGCAGCGACTGGTAGCCGTTGGCCTTGGGGATCGCGATGTAGTCCTTGAAACGCCCCGGCAACGGTTTGTACAAATTGTGTACAGCACCCAGCACGCGGTAGCAGGTATCGACCTTGTCGACGATGATCCGGAACGCGTACACGTCCATGATCTCGTTGAAGGCTCGACGCTTGCCGCGCATTTTTTTGTAGATGCCGTAGAGGTGTTTCTGACGACCGCTGACCTCGCCCTGGATGCCATCGATGGCGAGGCAGTGGCTGAGGGACTCTTCGATCTTGTTGACGATTTCCTTGCGGTTGCCCCGGGCGCGTTTGACCGCCTGGTTGATCCGCGCGGAACGCATCGGGTGCATGGCCTTGAAGCCGAGGTCTTCGAATTCTATGCGGATGGCGTGCATGCCCAGCCGGTTGGCGATGGGCGCATAGATTTCCAGGGTTTCCTTGGCGATCCGCCGGCGCTTTTCGCCGGATAGCACTTCCAGGGTGCGCATGTTATGCAGGCGGTCGGCCAGCTTGACCAGGATCACGCGAATATCGCGGGCCATGGCCATGGCCATTTTCTGGAAGTTTTCGGCCTGGGCTTCGGCTTTGGTCTCGAAGTTCATCTGGGTCAGTTTGCTGACCCCGTCGACCAGTTCGGCCACGGTTTCGCCGAACTGCGCTTGCAGCGCTTCCTTGGCAATACCGGTGTCTTCGATCACGTCATGCAGCATGGCCGCCATCAGGCTCTGATGGTCCATATGCATGTCGGCAAGAATATTTGCAACCGCGAGTGGGTGCGTGACGTACGCCTCACCGCTGCGGCGGCGTTGGCCGTCGTGGGCTTGTTCGGCGTAGAAGTACGCTCGGCGGACCAGATTGACCTGGTCCTTGCCGAGGTAGGTCGATAAGCGATCGGCGAGGGCGTCTATGCTCGGCATGATAATTCCTGCCGTTCGTTGTGACCCCGCGCCGTGCTACGTCGACCAGGCATGGACTTATACTGCCTCGTTGGACTCGTCCTCGAACGCTGCGAACAGCGGTTCGTCTTCGACGATTTCAGCGTTGGCGATGAACTCGTAGCTCATCAGGCCTTCAGCGATTTCACGCAGCGCTACAACAGTAGGCTTGTCGTTTTCCCACTGAACCAGGGGCTCTTTGCCGCCGGTGGCCAGTTGACGGGCACGCTTGGTAGAGAGCATGACCAGCTCAAAGCGGTTTTCCACGTGTTCTAGGCAGTCTTCAACGGTTACGCGGGCCATGGTATTCCTCGGAGCGAATGCAATATGCGCGCTGCCCGGTTGGGCGAGCGGACTCAACAGTTTAAAAAATCACCAGCGATTAGGGAAGCGCTGATTTTTTGACCAGGCTCTTCAATGCGCTATAAGTGCCAATGTAAAGCCCTTGCAGCGGTTTTGGGAAGCGCTGTTTAGCCGAGCAATTCAGCCAGCAACATGCCGAAACGCACCTGTTGGCGCTTCTGTTGCAATTGATTGGCACGGAAAATCGCCTTCAGGTCATCCAGCGCGTGGGAGAAATCGTCATTGATGATCAGGTAGTCGTACTCGACATAGTGGCTCATTTCGTTGACGGCTTCACGCATCCGGCCGGCAATGATCTCGTCGCTGTCCTGGCCACGGTTGGTCAGGCGCTGGTGCAAGGCTTGCAGCGATGGCGGCAGAATGAAGATCGAACGCGCCTGGGGCATGAGCTTGCGCACTTGCTCGGCGCCTTGCCAATCGATTTCCAGAATCAGGTCGTGACCTTCGTCCAGCGTCTGCTGCAGATGGCTTTGCGAGGTGCCGTAGAAGTTGCCGAATACTTCGGCTCGCTCCAGGAAATCGCCGTGCTCGCCCATTTTCACGAAGGCTTCGCGGGTCACGAAGTGATAGTTCACGCCGTCCACTTCACCCGGACGCATGGCGCGGGTGGTGTGGGAAATCGATACGCGAATCTCCGGGTTGGTATCGGTCAGGGCCTTGACCAGGCTGCTCTTGCCCGCGCCCGAAGGTGCGGAAATGATGTACAGGGTGCCGGTGCTGTGGGTCATGTCGGGTTTGCCTTACTCAATATTCTGCACTTGTTCGCGCATCTGCTCGATCAACACTTTGAGGTTGACCGCCGCTTGAGTGCTGCGCGGGTCGAAGGCTTTGGAGCCCAGTGTGTTGGCTTCGCGGTTGAGTTCCTGCATCAGGAAGTCCAGGCGCCGACCGGCAGCGCCGCCGGATTTGAGTACCCGGCGAACTTCGATGATGTGAGTGCTCAGGCGATCCAGTTCTTCGGCGACGTCGCTCTTTTGCGCGAGCATGACCATTTCCTGCTCCAGTCGCTGCGGGTCGAGGTCGGCCTTCATGTCGGTGAAGCGGTCGAGGACTTTTTGGCGTTGGGTGGCGAGCATCTGCGGGACCAGTTCGCGCAGGATCACCACATCTCCTTCAATAGAGGTCAGGCGCTCGTTGATCAATCGCGCCAGCTCAGTGCCTTCGCGCTCACGCCCGGCCTTGAGTTCTTTCAGGCCCTGATGGAACAGCGCCAGGGCTTCGGCATTCAGCGCTTGCGGGTCGGCGGCATCGGCCACCAACACGCCGGGCCAGGCCAGGACCTCCAGCGGGTTCAGCGCGGCCGGGTTCTTGATCAGGCCGGCGACCGTCTCGGCGGCCGCGACCAGTTGCGCGGCGCGCTCGCGGTCCACTTGCAGCGGTTTGCCGGTGCTTTCTTCGGTAAAGCGCAGGGTGCATTCGAGCTTGCCCCGGGACAGTTCCTGGCGCAGGGCTTCGCGGACCGCGCCTTCGAGGTCGCGGAAAGATTCCGGCAGACGCAGGTGGGGTTCCAGGTAGCGGCTGTTGACCGAGCGCAGTTCCCAGCTCAGGGTGCCCTGGACGCCGGCTTTTTCGACGCGGGCGAAGGCGGTCATGCTGTGCACCATGGAGGTACCTCGCAATGCAGGTCGGCGCGTAACCCATGGTTCGCGGACCCGCTATCTGTGAATTAAAGCCGACAGGCAGCAAAGGCGCAGGATTGTAGCGCAGTGGGGCGGATGCGCCCAAACACACGCTGTGACAAAGAGCTGCAGGCCGTCGGCTAAGCTCTATTCAGGGGCTTCAATCGTCGGGCGATTTTTTTAGAAGTGCCCACTGGCGGCCCACGGCTCTATAATGCTCGGCAGTTTTCCGTCCCCCGTACAGGTAATCCCTATGAAACGTCCAAGTGGTCGCGCTGCCGATCAGCTCCGCTCGATCCGCATTACCCGCAACTACACCAAACACGCCGAGGGTTCTGTGCTGGTCGAGTTCGGTGATACCAAAGTCATCTGCACCGTCAGTGTCGAGAATGGTGTGCCGCGTTTCCTCAAAGGTCAGGGCCAAGGCTGGTTGACCGCTGAATACGGCATGCTGCCGCGCGCCACTGGCGAGCGTAACCAGCGTGAAGCGAGCCGCGGCAAGCAAGGCGGCCGTACTCTGGAAATCCAGCGTTTGATCGGTCGTTCCCTGCGCGCTGCGCTGGACATGACCAAGCTGGGCGACGTCACCCTGTACGTCGACTGCGACGTGATCCAGGCTGACGGCGGCACCCGCACCGCGTCCATCACCGGTGCCATGGTTGCACTGATCGACGCCTTGAAAGTGATCAAGAAGCGCGGCGGCCTGAAAGGTGGCGACCCGCTCAAGCAAATGATCGCTGCCGTTTCGGTGGGCATGTACCAAGGCGAGCCCGTGCTTGACCTCGACTACCTGGAAGATTCGGCTGCCGAGACTGACCTCAACGTGGTGATGACCAGCACCGGCGGCTTCATCGAAGTTCAGGGCACTGCCGAAGGCGCGCCGTTCCAGCCGGAAGAGCTGAACGCGATGCTGGCGCTGGCGAAGAAAGGCATGAACGAGATTTTCGAACTGCAGAAGGCTGCACTGGCCGACTGATCGGATCTGCTCCACGCAAGGAGGACGTAATGAGTGACGAGCAACTGCCGCTACCCACACCGAGTCGAGAGGTTCGTCAGTGGGCGATGTTTTGTCACCTGTCCGCCTTGCTGGGGATCTGGCTGCCGTTCGGTACGCTGATCGGGCCGCTGATTCTCTGGCAGATGAAGCGCGAGTCAGACCCGTTCATCGATGCGCAAGGCAAGGAGGCGTTGAACTTTCAGATCACCGTCGCCATTGCTTCGGCCATCTGCTTTTTGCTGATGGTGGTGATCATCGGGTTTTTCCTGTTTGGTCTGGTCGCGATCGGTGCGCTGGTGTTGACGATCATCGCCGGCGTGAAAGCCAATGAAGGGTTCCCTTACCGGTATCCGTTCACCTGGCGGCTGATCAAATAATAGCCAGCAAAGATTTCCTGTGGGAGCGGGCTTGCCCGCGATAGCGATCTGGCAGGCAACACATCTGTTGACTGTGACGGCCTCATCGCGGCATAGGTATCTACACATCTCTAAAGTCTTCGGCTGGCCACCCAGCCGATGGCCTCTTTAGCAAAACCCGCCAGTTCCTGGGGCGTGTATTGTTCCAATGTCTCGCACATGGCCAAAAGCATGTATAAACCGGCCAGCAGCGCGGAAGCCGTCACCGGCTGCGAGCGCTTCATCTGTCGACCAGACAGACGGACCAAAAAATCCCGTGTTTGCTCAGCAAACTCCCCCTTAGCCCGCATCAGACGCCAACTGACAGCACATGCCTGACTGGCGATCAACAGCCGTTTGAACACCGCTTCACCGCTCTCTTGCTGCCAGTTTTCCAGCTGATGCCCACCCCCTTTAAGCAGTTTGAAGTAGGACTCGATACGCCAGCGCCAGTAATACCAGAGCGCCAATCGTTCATCTGCGACCTCTTGCTCAAGGTTGCTCAGCAAATACCATTCGGCCAGCAGGTGACCATCGGCTCCCAGTATTCGGCTCACGACGAGCCGGGCCGGCAACGGCTCACCAGACTTGCGCAGCGTCTTGCGGTCGGCCCTGTCTTTGGTGAAAGGCTGGGCTTGGCGAGTCAGCACGACGGCGGTTTCTCCCACCCATTGAATGGCCGGTTTTCCTTTGTAGTCCACCTTGCGAGTTTTGCGGTAGGTCATCTCGCGAGCAATTTGACTCAGGGCCCTCGATTGACCTGCATGACTGGCCGTGGAACCGGCCTTGACTCGCACCAGCCATTGCCGACCCTCGGCCTGCCATTGCCTCAGGTGAGCGACCGAATCAGCCTCTCGATCCACGATATGGACAAGCGGCTTGGCAAAATTCTGCTGTTCCAGCCAAGTGATACGTTGTGTCAGTTCATGCAGATGCTTCTCAGGGACCAGCACTTCTTCGGCTCGCGTGCTGAGCACGCCGTCCCTGGTCGCCAGATTTTGAGCGGGAGTACAGATCGGTGCACCGTCACGGTCGGTGACTAGCAGGCTGCTTTGCAGTTCGTACCCGATATCGCCTCGGTGGGTCATTTGCAGGCGATCAGCCTTGCTGTGGTGGTGCATGTAATTGAGCCGAGACCAATCGTGCATGACCAGCGCGTAATCATCACAGTCATCCCGACAACCCTCGTGGGCTAACGCCAGCAGCGGTTTAACCAGGTCAACGGGCCGAACCCGGTCATTGCTCAAAAATCGCCAAAGGGCTTGCGTCTGTGCAAAAGCCTTGTCGCTTCGCGGCAAGGCTTTCATCCCGGCGGCCAGCGCCGGTAGTCCATTACTGTGTCCCATGACCAACTCGTCGTATCGTTTTGTCAGTCGGGCATCTAGCCCGGTCATTTGATATCCATGCCGTCCCTTTATAGACCAGGATCGGGAGATGTGTAGATACCTATGCTCATCGCGGGCAAGCCCGCTCCCACAGAAAGTAAATCATCACCCACAAAAAAGCCGACAGTGATGTCGGCTTTTTTGCATCTGCGAAAACACGCTTAGATCGTCAGCGTCCAGTCGTAGTCCACGATCAGCGGCGCATGCTGCGAGAATCGTGGCTGACGCGGCAGGCGTGCGCTGCGTACGAAGCGGCGCAGGCCTGGGGTCAGCAACTGGTAGTCGAAACGCCAGCCCAGGTTGAGCATTTCGGCCTGTTCGTTGTCCGGCCACCAGCTGTACTGGTCGCCTTCACGGCTGACTTCGCGCAGGGCATCGACATAACCCATGTTGCCGACAATCTCGTCCATCCAGGCACGTTCAGGCGCCAGGAAGCCCGGGGATTGCTGGCTGTCGCGCCAGTTCTTGATATCCAGCTTCTGTTGCGCCACGTACAGCGAGCCACAATAAATGTACTCGCGACGTTTGCGCCGCTGTTTATCCAGATAACGGCCGAAATCGTCCATTAGCTTGAACTTCTGGTTCAAGTCTTCATCGCCGTTCTGCCCCGAAGGGAGCAGCAAGGTCGCGATGCTGACCTTGTCGAAATCGGCTTGCAGGTAACGCCCGTAGCGGTCGGCCGTCTCGAAGCCGAGACCGCTGATGACTGCCTTCGGTTGCAACCGCGAGTACAAAGCCACGCCACCTTGGGCGGGAACTTCAGCTTCGCAGGCATAAAGGAAGTAGCCATCCAGTTGGAAGGCTGGATCGTCCAGTTCAAAGGCGGAGGCGCGGGTGTCCTGCAGGCAGATGACGTCGGCATTCTGTGCTTGCAGCCAACTGAGCAAACCACGCTCGACTGCAGCCTGAATCCCATTGACGTTCACACTGATGATCCGCATAAGTGGCCCCAAAAATCGCGTGCGGGTATGATACACGGCGTCTACCTAATTAGCTAAATCCGTGGTATTTGGGGTTTTTTTCATGCAAGCGTATCAGCGCGACTTCATTCGTTTTGCCATTGATCGTGGCGTTTTGCGCTTCGGTGAGTTCACCCTGAAGTCCGGGCGCACCAGTCCTTACTTCTTCAATGCCGGCCTGTTCAACTCGGGTTCTGCCCTGGCGCAGCTGGGGCGTTTCTACGCGGCGGCCATCGTCGAGAGCGGTATTTCGTTCGACGTACTGTTCGGCCCGGCTTACAAAGGCATCCCGTTGGCGGCGACTACCGCCGTGGCGCTGGCCGAACATCATGGTCGTGATCTGCCTTGGTGCTTCAACCGTAAGGAAGCCAAGGCCCACGGCGAAGGCGGCAGTCTGGTCGGCGCGCCATTGACCGGCGACGTGCTGATCATCGACGACGTGATCACCGCAGGCACGGCGATCCGCGAGGTGATGCAGATCATCGCTTCCCAGGAGGGCGCCAAGGCCGCGGGCGTGTTGATCGCCCTGAACCGTCAGGAGCGTGGCAACGGCGAATTGTCGGCCATCCAGGAAGTGGAGCGTGACTTCGGCATCCCGGTGATCAGCATCGTTTCGTTGAATCAGGTGCTCGAGTTCCTGGCGGATGATCCGCAGCTCAAGCAGCATTTGCCTGCCGTAGAAGCGTACCGCGCCCAGTTCGGCGTCTGACGCCAATTCCCTGTGGGAGCGGGCTTGCTCGCGAAGGCGGCGACACAATCAGCATTGATGTCGCCTGATACACCGCTTTCGCGAGCAAGCCCGCTTGTGTCTTGCGCAGGACTTAGACTGAAGATGAGAGCGGTGAGTGGCAAGCTGAACGCCCGGAGTGCTAGCAGCACGTGTGGGAGCCCATGCTGCCATTCACCTCTCCACTCTGGTTATTGAGCCCGAACAGTTGAACGAGCCGACCTCGAACATTACAAGCGTGGAGCCCAACCAGAGCGCTCTCATTTATGAGTGTAAGAGGGTTTAGCCATGTTTTCCTGCGCAGGCATTGATGTTTCCAAAGACAGTCTGGAAGTCTGGATTAATTCGCAAGGCATTGGTGCGAGTTTTCCGAACAGCGCCAGTGGTTTCCCGGTGCTGATTGATTGGTTAAAAGGCTTCGAAGTCACCCGCGTGTTACTGGAAGCCACCGGTGGCTACGAGCGGGGGCCCATGAAGGTGCTTCAAAGGGGCGGCTTTGACGTCTTACGAATCAATCCTCGTCGGGCGAAAGATTTTGCCAAGGCAATGGGTTATCGCGCTAAAACAGACGCGATAGATGCGCGGCTTCTCGCCGAATTTGCAACGATTATAAAGGACGCCGATAGCCGTATCACCAGCGCCGAACAGGACAATTTGCGTGCGCTGGTACAGCAACGCGAAAACTTTGTTCAGCAGCAAAGTGACGACAGGCGGCGTATCAAAACGGCTTCTGTCGACTCGATAAAACCCTTGTTGCAAAGCCATATCGACTATTTAGATCAGGCAATAAAGTCGATAGAACAGCTGATCTGCCAAAGCGCCAAAGACCTGGACAGTGAAAAAATTGCCCGCTTGCGCTCGGTTAAGGGACTAGGGCTCGTGACCGCAGCCAGCATCATGGCCTACCTGCCTGAGCTGGGAGAGGTTGGACGGCACGAGATCGCAGCACTGGCAGGGATCGCCCCTTACAACGACGACAGCGGCAACCACGAAGGGCCTCGTCATATAAGCGGTGGCCGATTTGCCGTGCGACGTGCGATGTACATGGCCAGTTGGGCTGTGATTTTGCGACAACCCGAGTTCAAAGCCCGATATGACGCGCTTCGCCTGAGAGGTAAATGCGCGAAAGTGGCGCTGATCGCCTGCATGCGGGTGTTGTTGATAAGGCTGAACGCGATGATCCGTGACCAAACTGAGTGGAGAGAGCAGGCAGCCTAAACAGACTGCTTGCTCATTTGGGAAATCACATGGTTTGAGACTGTGGAAGTTCGGCTGCCCTTTGATCAAACTTCAAAATAAAAGACATCAAGACAGTTGCTCCCACATTTAATCTCGGGTGTTCACACATAACTGTGTTCACCGCAGATCTACTGTGGGAGCGGGCTTGCTCGCGAAGGCGATTTCGGCAACGCCTCAGCGAAACCGATCAACCTCCTGCCGCAAATCCGCCGCCAGCTTCTCCAGCTCTTTGGCAGTCACAGCCAGGTTCGACACCACTTCGCGCTGCTCACTGTTCGCCAAAGCAATGCTTTGCAGATTGCTGCTGAGCAAGGTCGCGGTGCTGCTTTGCTCTTGGGTCGCGGTGGTGATCGCCGCGAATTGCTGACCAGCCGAGCGGCTTTGTTCATCGATCCGCGCCAGCGCCGAAGCGACGTTGGCGTTGCGCGACAGGCCTTCCTGCATCAGCACGTTGCCCTGCTCCATGGTGCTGATGGCGTTGCCGGTTTCCTGCTGGATGCTTTGGATCATCCCGGAAATTTCGTCGGTGGCTTGGCGAGTACGTGAGGCCAGGTTGCGCACCTCATCGGCCACCACCGCAAACCCACGCCCCTGCTCACCGGCGCGGGCGGCTTCGATGGCGGCGTTGAGCGCCAGCAGGTTGGTTTGCTCGGCGATCGCGGTAATCACCCCGACAATGCCGCCGATTTCCTGGGAGCGCTGCCCCAAGGTATTGATCACCGTTGCGGTGCTGTTCAGTGCACCGGCGATTTGCTCCAAGGACGAGGACGCTTCGTCCATCGACGTACGACCGATCTGGGTTTGCTGTGCGTTTTCCTGCGCCAGACGCTGGGTGTTGCCCATGTTGTCAGCGATGTTCAGCGAAGTAGCGCTGAATTCTTCCACGGCGCCGGCCATGCTGGTGATTTCGCCGGACTGCTGCTCCATCCCTTCATAGGCGCCACCAGACAAACCGGACAACGCCTGAGCCCGACTGTTGACCTCTCCCGAGGCTTTACGGATGTGCTCGACCATGGTCGACAGCGCCTGGCTCATCTGGTTGAAGGCACGGGCAAGTTGGCCGATTTCGTCATTGCTCGACACGTTCAGGCGAACACTCAAATCACCAGCGCCCAAGGCTTCGGCCTGGCGTACCAGGTCACCCAGTGGCGCCAGTTTGCTGCGCAGCAACCAGACCGCCGCACCGACTGCCAGCAACATCGCCAGCAGACTGCCGATCGCCAATTGAATGCCGACGCTCCAGGTCACGGCGCGGATTTCGGTTTTCGGCATGCTCGCCACCACCGACCACGGCCCGCCTTCGAACGGCACGGCAACACTGTAAAAGTCTTGCGACTTGTCGCTCCAGAACTCGCCTTTGCCCGGTGTCTTGGCCAGACCGACGATGCTCGGGGCCGCCTGATCCAGCGCTTGCACACCGGCAATCGGCACCAGCCATTTGCCTTGTTCATCCAGCAACGCCAGGGAGCCGGTCTGGCCGATGCGGAAGCGTTTGAGGTTGGCGAACTGCGCGTTCTGCGCGTCGGTGTAATCGAATCCTACGTACAGCACGGCAATGATCTTACCGCTGCTGTCGCGTACGGGGGTGTACTGCGACATGTAGAAGCGTTCGAAAAGCAACGCTCGACCCACGTAGCTCTGCCCCGCCATCAAACGGGCGTAAGCCGGGTTCGCGTGGTCGAGCTGAGTGCCGATGGCACGGCTGCCATCTTGTTTGCTGACATTCGTGCTGACCCGAATGAACTCCTCACCACTGCGCACGAACACGGTCGCGACGCCTGCGGTCATCTGCTTGAACTCGTCGACTTCCGCGAAGTTGTTGTTCAACACTTCACTGCCCAAGTGCAGGCCCGGTGTCTGCACACCCGCCACGGTCACCGGCTCATCCGGATGCACGCTCAAACCGGCGCTGAAGCGCTTCTCGAACAGGCCGGCCAGGCGCTGGGTGCTTTCACGCAAAGTGCCGTGAAAGGTGCTCAGCTGATCGGCAAGCAAGCGGGCCTCGCTGGCCAAGTGTTCTTCGCGAGTGGCGAGGTTGGCCGAGTCAAGCGAGCGCAACGCAAACACTGTACTGCCACTGATGACAATCGCCAGAATCACGGCAAGCGCAAGACCCAGCTGTGAAGCAATCCGAGCACGAGGTTGAGACATGACAGCTCCTGACCCAGTGGCCGGATCATTTTGATCGCATCGCACACTCGGCAAAATTTCTGATTGTGGGGAAAACATGGAACCTGCACGACGGTGCCATCAGCAGATTTTCGGCGGCAAAGCTGAATACTTGAGTAATTAACGGGGATATGGCTCAAGGCCGCCATTGCGGCGGCTCCATCGATTCAGCCCAGGCGTTCGACATCCGGTAATTCCATGGCCCGGACTTCGCCTTGCAGGAAATCGCTGAGCCGGCGCAAACGCTCACCGCCGGGGCGGGTTTTCGGCCAGACCAGGTAATAATGCTCACCACTGGCGACGGCCGTCGGCCACGGCAAACTCAGACGTCCCTGCGCAACGTCCTCCGCCACCATCAGCAAGTCGCCCATGGACACGCCGTAACCTCGGGCAGCGGCGATCATGCCCAGCTCCAGCGTGTCGAACACCTGCCCGCCCTTGAGCGAGACTTGATCGGTCAGGCCCATGCGCTCCAGCCAGTTGCGCCAGTCACGACGGTCCGGCGTCGGGTGCAGCAGCTCGGTGCTGGCCAGGCGCGTAACGTCCCACGGTTGGTCCTTCAGAAGATTCGGCGCGCCCACCGGAATCAGCTCTTCGGGGAACAGCAAAGTCGCCTCCCAGTCCGGTGGAAAATGCCCGTTGCTGAGGATGACGGCGCAGTCGAAGGGTTCGTGGTTGAAGTCCACCGTATCGATGTCCATCCAGGCGCTGGTCAGTTGCACCTCGTTCCCCGGCCGCAGGTGGCGAAAACGACTGAGCCGCGCCAACAGCCAACGCATGGTCAGGGTCGACGGGGCTTTCATGCGCAGGATGTCGTCCTCGGCGCGCAAGGTATTGCAGGCCCGCTCAAGGGCGGTGAAGCCTTCGCGAATGCCCGGCAGGATCAGCCGCGCCGATTCGGTCAGTTGCAGATTGCGCCCGCTGCGATGAAACAGCCGACAGGCGAAATGCTCTTCGAGCGTACGAATGTGCCGACTGACCGCACTTTGCGTGATCGACAGTTCTTCGGCGGCGCGGGTAAACGAGCTATGCCGCGCCGCCGCTTCGAATGCTCGAAGGGCATACAAGGGAGGAAGACGACGAGACATCAGGAAAGCTCCTATAACGCGATTGCACCAACTTATCAGAAACTCCACAGCATGAGTTTTAATCATGCCACCCATCCTTTTTATCCCTTTGTGAAAACCCCGCAGAGCGCCGAGAATCGACGCTTCCTGTTCTCTCTGACACTCGAGCGTGATGACCATGCAGCATCCAGCGCGTATTGAACTCTGGGCCATCCTGCGGCTGGCGGGGCCGTTGATAGCCTCGCAGTTGGCGCACATGTTGATGGTCCTCACCGACACGTTGATGATGGCGCGCCTGAGCCCCGAAGCACTGGCCGGCGGCGGTCTGGGCGCAGCGACGTATTCGTTCGTGTCGATTTTCTGCATCGGCGTGATCGCCGCCGTCGGCACCCTGGTGGCGATCCGTCAGGGCGCGGGCGATATCATTGGCGCGGCGCGGCTGACCCAGGCCGGGTTGTGGCTGGCCTGGTTGATGGCGCTGGTGGCGGGTTTGTTGCTGTGGAACCTGAAACCGGTGTTGCTGCTGTTCGGCCAGACCGAAACCAACGTCCTGGCTGCCGGCCAGTTTCTGTTGATCCTGCCGTTCGCCCTGCCCGGCTACCTGAGCTTCATGGCGCTGCGCGGCTTCACCAGCGCCATCGGCCGGGCGACGCCGGTGATGGTCATCAGCCTCGCCGGCACCGTGGCCAACTTCCTGCTCAACTATGCGTTGATCACCGGCCTGTTCGGTCTGCCGAAAATGGGCCTCGTGGGCATCGGTCTGGTCACGGCGATCGTGGCCAACCTCATGGCACTGGCGCTCGCGTTGCATATTCGTCGGCATCCGGCCTACGACGCCTATCCGTTGCGTCAGGGTCTGTCGCAGCCCAACCGTCAGTATTTGAAGGAATTGTGGCGCCTGGGCCTGCCGATTGGCGGGACCTATGCGGTGGAAGTCGGTCTGTTTGCCTTCGCCGCGCTGTGCATGGGCACCATGGGCAGTACGCAACTGGCGGCGCACCAGATCGCCCTGCAAATCGTCTCGGTGGCGTTCATGATTCCAGCAGGGCTTTCCTACGCAATCACCATGCGCATCGGCCAGCATTACGGCGCCGGGCAATTGCTCGATGCACGTCGGGCCGGACGGGTCGGGATCGCCTTCGGCGCTGCGTCGATGCTGGGGTTTGCCATGGTCTTCTGGCTGTTGCCGAATCAGTTGATCGGCTTGTTCCTGGACCACAACGACCCGGCGTTCCGCGAAGTCATCAACCTGGCCGTGAGCTTGCTGGCGGTGGCGGCGTGGTTCGAGCTGTTCGACGGCACGCAAACCATCGCCATGGGCTGCATCCGCGGGCTCAAGGATGCCAAGACCACGTTCCTGGTGGGTTTGGGTTGCTACTGGTTGATCGGTGCACCGGCCGCTTGGTGGATGGCCTTCCATTTGGATTGGGGGCCGACGGGGGTCTGGTGGGGCCTGGCGCTGGGGCTGGCGTGTGCAGCGGTGAGTCTGACGCTGGCGTTTGAGTGGAAGATGAAGCGGATGATTCGGCGTGAGCCGGCGTCAGAGCAGAATTTCCAGGTCGCTCAGCCTGACTGAGATCCCTGTAGATACTCTGTTCACGGTCAAGCTTTTAGCAGATGTTTTTCGCTGAAAAGCTTGGCCGTATCGAAATCCTCTCCAGCACGTATGCAGGCCCACAAGCCTGTCAGGTATTTGCGCATAACCGCGCAGATGGCCTGCATTTTTCGTTTTCCACGACCGACTAGCACGTCGTAAAAAGCCTTCACATAAGGATCGCAACGGATCGCTGACATGGCAGGCATGAACATCGCCGAGCGCAGGTAGGCGTTGCCACCCTTGCTCAGGCGCCCGGGTTTGTCGATGCTCGTTCCAGACTGGGTCAGTCGCACGTCCAGCCCTGCATAACGACTGATCTGCGGGGATTTGAGTGTCACTGGCAGGGTCGTCAGTTCAGCCAGCACTGCAAATGTCGAGACCTCACCCATTCCGGGTGCAGCCACCATGTGATCAACTGCTCCTGCAAATTGGACAGCTAGCGATGATGTCTCGCCCGGCTCGCCTAAACCGTTCGATGCGCCTGCCGAACATCGCAATAGCTTCTTCTCCTCATCCTCAATCAGCATCGCTGAAGTTGTTTCGGTCGCTTGAAGGGCATGCAGCTCATTCTTCGCTCGGGTGCAGTGGCAGGTCAGACGGTTGATATGCCGGCCAATGGCACGCAACTCAAGCTGGGCGGGCTTGGAGGAGTCCACAAGCGAGGCGTCATGCGTTCGCCGTACTCCGCTAGCAACTGGGCGTCGATGGCGTCCGTTTTACTGTGTTGAAGCATCAGTCTTGCAAAATTGCGGGAGCTTTTCGGGTTGATCACAGAAACCGGCAAGCCTGCAGTGCTTAACTCCAGGGCCAGATCAGGTAATAAATCCCGGTGGCTTCCATGACCACAGAAAGCGGTTTGAGTGCTATCAGCTTTTTCACGGCAGCCTTGCGCCCCTTGGGCGTTTGAGCGATATCCCACGAGCCAGCTGCACGGCCTTTGTCACGCCATCCCATTGCTGTGGTGCGAGAACCAACATCCAATCCGACGTGTACACTCATGCTTTCCACTCCAAGGAAACTGGGTGAAGATGGCTCCTGGTTCCCCCGACCTCGAACTTCATGCCACTGCAACCTTGTAATGCGAAGTCCGACTTGTCGGCTTCTCGATACTCTTCGTGGTGGGCAATGAGGCGGGGGGGCCTCTCTACAGACAAGGTCAGGAGCAAATCCTGCCTTCAGGAGCGATCGGCCTCCCCCAGAAACACATCTTTGAGACAACACCGAGGAGCTTAGCTGCTCTCGCCGGGTGTTCGGCCAACATACAAGGAGCGAGGCTGTGTGGCGAGGGAGCTTGCTCCCGCTGGGTCGCGAAGCGGCCCCAAAAGCTTTGCGACTGCTTCGCAGCCGAGCGGAAGCAAGCTCCCTCGCCACAAAAGCACCCACAGTTGTTTGTGGTTAGCTCACGACTTCCAGTGCAGGCTGCTGGTTGCTGCCGAACGTCAAGTACTCAACCAACTCCGCCAACGGCAACGGCTTGCTGATCAGATACCCCTGCACTTGGTCACAACCAAACCCGCGCAACAAATCCAGCTGCTCCGGTGTTTCCACACCTTCGGCAACCACCTCGAGGTTGAGGTTGTGCGCCAGGTTGATCATCGCGTGCACCAGTTTGCGATTCTCTTCCCGCTCTTCCATGCCGCCGACAAAGCTCTTGTCGACCTTCAACAACGCAATCGGCAGGCTGTTGAGGTGCACAAACGAAGAGAACCCGGTGCCGAAATCGTCCAGCGAAAAGCGCACACCCAAACGCCCGAGGGCGTCCATGGTCTGCTTGACCAGATCGCTGCGACGCATCACTGCGGTTTCGGTCAGTTCGAATTCCAGCCATTGCGCCTCGACGCCACGCTCGGCAATCAGCCGGCTCAGGGTCGACAGCAACTGGCTGTCCTGAAACTGCCGGAACGACAGGTTGATCGCCATGTGCAGCGCCGGCAGACCTCGTTCGCGCAGCGCTTGCATGTCTCGCAGAGCCCGGGAAATCACCCAGTAACCCAGCGGCACGATCAAGCCGCTTTGCTCGGCCAGCGGCACGAATTCGCTGGGGGGCAGCAAACCGCGTTCGCCATGACGCCAGCGCACCAAGGCTTCGAGGCCAACGATCTGGCCGTCCTCAAGGTTCAGGCGTGGCTGGTAATGCAATTCCAGCTCATCGCGGCGCAAGGCCCGGCGCAGCTCGCTTTCGAGGTCGGCGATGCTACGGGCATTGCGATTGATTCGTTCGTTGAAGATGTGAAAGGTGCAGCCTTGAGTGCTCTTGGCCTGCTGCATGGCGATGTGCGCGTGCCACATCAACGGGTCGGCACCGGCCTGCGCTCGTGCGTGAGCGATGCCAAGGCTGGAACCAATCAACAGGCTTTCGCCATCGATCCAATAGGGTTCGGACAGGGCTTCAGTAATGCGTTCGGCCATCCATTCGGCGCGCTGAGGGGCGCGGCGGGTGTCGATCAGCAGGGCGAATTCATCGCTGCCCAGCCGCGCCAGTTGATCGCTGGCCTCCAGCTGGCTTTTCAGCCGTGAGACCACCTGCAGGATCAACCGGTCGCCGGCCTGATGGCCGAGGGCGTCGTTGGCGTGTCGAAAGTTGTCGAGGTCGAGGTGACCGAGGGCCAGGCCGCGGCCGTCGCTTTCCGCCAGACGCGCCGCCAGCAAGGTCTGGAAACCCTGACGGTTGGCGATGCCGGTCAACGGGTCCTGCTCGGCCAGGCGCTGCAAGGTGTTTTCCAGCACGCCGCGCTCGCGCACATGACGCAGACAGCGGCGCAACATGCCGGGATCCAGCAAATTGCGCACCAGCCAGTCGCTCACCCCATCGGGCGGCGCCAGCGGCTCGTGTTCGAGCAGCAACACCGTCGGCAGAGTGCAACGGCCGGGCGCCGGTTGCAGAGCAGGAATCGTCAACAACACCGCACTGCGGTTGTCATCGAACAGGTTGCTGACTGACTCCCAGCTCGGCGCGCTGAGCAGCACAGCCGAACTCCCCATCGGAGCCAGACACTCGCGCAACAACGCTGCCCACGCCGGCTCTTCAGCCAGTAGCAGCAAACGCAAGGGTTCGACAGGCGTAGACAAGCTAGCTCCCTAGACTCTGCAAAGATGTAGGCGGCGGGCATTATGCCGCGCAGATAACCAATGACCAAATGACATCGGTTATCAAACACGGCTTTTGTGTCTTGAATACGAACATTAGACGCAAATTCACTACGCATCCTGCGTGAAAGTAGCAAAACCGGCAAATAGAGATAGCGTGTTGCGTCACAAGTCGGAGAGAGCAGCACAATTCGCTGAGCCTGTTAAAATGCCGGCCCATTTCGCTAATGACTCCCTGATTTCGTATGTCCCGACTCAATCCCCGGCAGCAAGAAGCCGTGAGCTACGTCGGCGGCCCTCTTTTGGTGCTCGCCGGCGCAGGCTCCGGCAAGACCAGCGTGATCACCCGCAAAATTGCGCATCTGATCCAGAGCTGCGGCATCCGCGCCCAGTACATCGTCGCCATGACCTTTACCAACAAGGCCGCGCGGGAGATGAAGGAACGGGTCGGCACGCTGCTCAAGGGCGGCGAAGGCCGCGGCCTGACGGTCTGTACCTTCCACAACCTGGGCCTGAACATCATCCGCAAGGAACATGTGCGGCTGGGATACAAACCGGGCTTCTCGATCTTCGACGAGACCGATGTAAAAGCCCTGATGACCGACATCATGCAGAAGGAATACTCGGGCGACGACGGCGTCGACGAGATCAAGAACATGATCGGCTCGTGGAAAAACGACCTGATCCTGCCGCCCGAAGCCCTGGAAAACGCGCGCAATCCCAAAGAACAGACCGCCGCCATCGTCTACACCCATTACCAGCGCACGCTCAAGGCGTTCAACGCGGTGGACTTCGACGACCTGATCCTGCTGCCGGTAAAACTGTTCCAGGAACACGACGATATCCTGGAAAAATGGCAGAACAAGGTCCGCTACCTGTTGGTGGACGAATACCAGGACACCAACGCCAGCCAGTATTTGCTGGTAAAACTGCTGATCGGCAAACGCAACCAGTTCACCGTGGTGGGCGACGACGACCAGTCGATCTACGCCTGGCGCGGCGCTCGCCCGGAAAACCTGATGCTGCTCAAGGACGACTATCCGTCCCTGAAAGTGGTGATGCTGGAGCAAAACTACCGCTCCACCAGCCGTATCCTCCGTTGCGCCAACGTGCTGATCTCCAACAACCCGCACGAGTTCGAAAAACAACTGTGGAGTGAGATGGGCCACGGCGACGAAATCCGCGTGATCCGTTGCCGCAACGAAGACGCCGAAGCCGAACGCGTGGCCGTGGAAATCCTCAGCCTGCACTTGCGCACCGACCGCCCCTACAGCGATTTCGCGATTCTGTATCGCGGCAACTACCAGGCCAAGCTGATCGAGCTGAAGCTGCAGCATCACCAGGTGCCTTACCGGCTTTCCGGCGGCAACAGCTTTTTCGGACGTCAGGAAGTGAAAGACCTGATGGCCTACTTCCGGCTGATCGTGAACCCGGACGACGACAACGCCTTCCTGCGGGTGATCAACGTCCCACGCCGGGAGATCGGTTCGACCACGCTGGAGAAGCTGGGCAACTACGCCACCGAGCGAAAAATCTCGATGTACGCCGCCACCGATGAAATCGGCCTGGGCGAGCATCTGGACAGCCGCTTCACCGATCGCCTGTCGCGCTTCAAGCGCTTCATGGACAAGGTCCGCGAGCAGTGCGCCGGCGAAGACCCGATCTCCGCCCTGCGCAGCATGGTCATGGACATCGACTACGAGAACTGGCTGCGCACCAACAGCTCCAGCGACAAGGCCGCCGATTACCGCATGGGTAACGTCTGGTTCCTGATCGAGGCGTTGAAGAACACGCTGGAGAAAGACGAAGAAGGCGAGATGACCGTCGAGGACGCCATCGGCAAACTCGTCCTGCGCGACATGCTGGAGCGTCAGCAAGAAGAGGAAGACGGCGCCGAAGGCGTGCAGATGATGACCTTGCACGCCTCCAAGGGTCTCGAATTTCCCTACGTGTTCATCATGGGCATGGAAGAGGAAATTCTCCCGCACCGCTCCAGCATCGAAGCCGACACCATCGAAGAGGAACGCCGCCTGGCCTACGTCGGGATTACCCGGGCGCGTCAGACGCTGGCGTTCACCTTCGCCGCCAAGCGTAAGCAATACGGCGAGATCATCGACTGCGCGCCCAGCCGCTTCCTCGATGAACTGCCGCCGGACGACCTGGCCTGGGAAGGCAACGACGACACCCCGACCGAAGTCAAAGCGGTTCGCGGCAACAGCGCATTGGCGGATATACGCGCGATGTTAAAGCGCTAGAATTGAGCACTTTTTAGTCGATGCATTTTTTAACCGAACACTTTTTACAAGCTAGGCGCACACGGCGCCAGTAGAGGAAAGCTTCATGGAAGCACTGCACAAGAAAATTCGCGAAGAAGGCATCGTGCTTTCCGACCAGGTCCTGAAAGTCGACGCCTTTCTGAACCACCAGATCGACCCGGCCCTGATGAAGCTGATCGGCGACGAATTCGCCACGCTGTTCAAGGACTCGGGCATCACCAAGATCGTCACCATCGAAGCCTCGGGCATTGCCCCGGCAATCATGACCGGCCTGAACCTTGGCGTACCGGTGATTTTTGCCCGCAAGCATCAGTCCCTGACCCTGACTGAAAACCTGCTGTCGGCGACCGTTTACTCGTTCACCAAGCAGACCGAAAGCACGGTGGCGATCTCCCCGCGCCACCTGACCAGCAGCGACCGCGTATTGATCATCGACGACTTCCTGGCTAACGGTAAGGCCTCTCAAGCGCTGATCTCGATCATCAAACAGGCCGGCGCGACCGTTGCAGGCTTGGGTATTGTGATCGAGAAATCGTTTCAGGGCGGTCGTGCGGAACTGGATGCCCAGGGTTATCGGGTTGAATCGTTGGCTCGCGTTCAGTCGCTGGCTGGCGGTGTCGTGACCTTCATCGAATAAACCTCCCGCAATGATCGTTCCCACGCTCCGCGTGGGAATGCTTCAAGGGACGCTCCGCGTTCCGGCTTTCGAATGGGACGCAGAGCGTCCCGGGCTGCATTCCCACGCAGAGCGTGGGAACGATCAACCGCCACACCGCAAAACCGGTGTGGGAGCGAGCAAGCCCGCACACATTTGGTCTCCGCTGGCCGTTACAAAGTGGTGGCTTTGAGGCCGGTCAGTAGTAACCGCTGAAACAAATCCTCTTTCAACCCCTCCGGCTTCGTCAGCTGCATCCGCTCCAGATGCACCGGAAACTCCGAAGCCGCTGGCGCATCCAGCGCAGCCTTGCCCAGTTCCAGAATCTCCGTGAGCTTGAACTTGCTCTTCAACCAGTTCAGCGCCCGCAATAAGTCCCGTTCCTCAGCGGTGAAATCACAGCCCAGCGGATATTCCGGAAACAGATTCGAATGCCGCGCCTGAATGGCCTGCAAACGCTGTGGGCTGTTGTCGGCGAAACGCGGATCGAGTCGGAAATGCTTCGGCAACTTGCCAACGCTCTGCGCCTGCTCGATCAGCCCCGACTGGAAACGTGAGTCGCTGATATTGAGCAACGCTTCGATCACCGCAGCGTCAGTCTTACCGCGCAAATCGGCGATGCCGTACTCGGTGACGACGATGTCTCGCAGGTGCCGTGGGATCGTGCAGTGACCGTATTCCCAGACAATGTTCGAACTGACTTCACCGCCCGACTCACGCCAACTGCGCAGCAGCAGAATCGAACGCGCGCCTTCCAGCGCATGGCCCTGGACGACAAAGTTGTATTGCCCGCCGACACCGCTCAGCACCCGTCCGTCTTCGAGTTGATCGGCCACGCCGGCGCCGAGCAGGGTCATGGTGAAGACTGTGTTGATGAAGCGCGCATCGAGGCGCTGCAAGCGTTTGAGTTCTTCCTGACCGTAGAGCTCGTTGATGTAGCTGATGCGGGTCATGTTGAATTCGAGCCGTTTGCCTTGGGGCATCTCCCGCAGGCGTTCATAGAAACTTCGCGGCCCGAGGAAAAACCCGCCATGCACCGAAATGCCGTCAGTCTGCGCGGCCTCGTCCAGTGTCCCGGCATTCGCCTGCTGCTGGGTTGGCACGTCCGGGTAGACCTTGCGCCGCACGATCCCGGCGTCGGCCAACACCAGCAAGCCGTTGACGAACATTTCGCTGCAACCGTAAAGGCCCTTGGCGAACGGTTCGATACCTCCTTCACGCTCAATCAACTGCGCCCACTGGCTGAGATTCAGATCTGCCAGCAACGCCTTGTAACCGTCACTGTCAGCTTGCCGCGCCAGCAACGCTGCCGTCAGGGCATCACCCATGGCGCCGATGCCAATCTGCAAGGTGCCGCCATCGCACACCAGCGTGCTGGCGTGCAGGCCGATGAAGTGATCCTGGAAACCCACCGGCATGTTCGGCGTGGAAAACAGCGTGGTGCTGTCCTTCGCGTCAATCAGCAGATCGAAGGTGTCGATGCCGATTTCCGCGTCCCCCGGCATGTACGGCAACTCGTTGTGCACTTGCCCCACCAGCAGGATCGTTTCCCCCGCGGCGCGGCGTTTGGCGATCATCGGAAACAGGTCGAGGGTGATGTCCGGGTTGCAGCTCAGGCTCAGGCTCAGGCGATCGGGATGCTCGGCATGGCTGGCCACCAGTTGCGCGACCAGGTTCAAGCCAGCGGCATTGATGTCCCGGGCGGCATGGCTGTAATTGCTGCTGACGTAATCCTGTTGGGCCGATGCGCTGTTAAGCAGGCTGCCTGGCTGCAGGAAGAATTGATGGACGTGAATGTTAGCGGGCAGGCTGTCGCGATGCAGGTCGGCGAGGAACTCCAGCTCCGGATAATCGCCGAACACCCGCTCAATGAAGGGTTCGAGGAAGCGCTTTTGCAAGCCATCGCCCAATGGCGGGCGTCCGAGGCACAGGGCGGTGTAAATCGTCAGTTGCCGCTCGGGCAGTTGCGCGATCCGTTGATACAGCGCGTTGACGAAATGATTGGGCTTGCCCAGCCCAAGCGGCAGACCCATGTGGATATGCGCAGGTAACCGGGCCAACACATCATCGACCGCTTGCTCGATAGAACACAGCTGCACCATCCGATTCTCCCTTACATTCCGTGAATTGGGCCTGGACCGAGCTTGCCGGGTCTTTGCCGCAAAGAATAGCCTCGGGGAAAAATCGCAGGCACAAAAAAGCCGCTCGAAAGCGGCTTTTCGTTGAAGACGGGCTTATTTCAGGCCGGACATCTTCTGGATGGCGCCCTTGAGATCGTCATCAGAGCAGTCGGCGCAGGTGCCTTTTGGTGGCATCGCATTGATGCCAGAGATTGCTTTGGCCAGCAAGCCGTCAAGGCCGCCCTCTTTCTTGGCGCGCTCGCCCCAGGCCGCGGCATCACCGATTTTCGGCGCGCCCAATACACCAGCGGTGTGGCAAGCGCCGCAATGTTTTGCAATCACCGAGTCAGGGGTTTTGGCATCACCACCACCCGCAGAAGCAGCGACTTCCATTCCCTTGCACTCTTTGCCCTGCACACAGACCTGGCCGACAGGTTCAAGACGTTTAGCAATATCGTCGTTGGTCGCTGCTTGTGCGCTGACTGCCCAAAGGGCCAATACGGTTGCTGGTACGGCCAGCATTTTCATAATTAGATTCACGCGTTCACCCTCAATGGTGGCTAGTCACGCCCACGGCCACGGTTCGCAGGCGGGCGCAAGTATAGCGGTAAGCCCGCCACACTGAAACAACCCCAAAGTCGAAGGGGTCTTGTCGTGGAATGGGAATACGGCATGGGCGTCTCCACAATCCGGGCAGGACGCCTCTTCTCTTAAAAATTCGCTGGGGTAGCTGCGCTGATTAGTCGCGCCGGGGTATCGAACGGATTACGGAAGCGGTGCGGCTTGGTACTTTCAAAGTAGTAGCTATCACCGGCTTCGAGCACAAATGTTTCGAGCCCGACCACCAGTTCCAGCCGCCCTTCCACCAGTATCCCGGTTTCCTCACCCTCATGGGTGAGCATCTCGTCACCGGTATCGGCGCCTGGCGGGTAGATTTCGTTGAGGAACGCGATAGCCCGGCTCGGGTGAGCCCGACCGACCAGTTTCATGGTCACTGCCCCATCGGAAATATCGATCAGCTCGTGGGCTTTGTAGACGATCTGAGTCGGTTTTTCCTGCAGGATTTCTTCGGAAAAGAACTCGACCATGGACATGGGAATCCCGCCCAGTACCTTCCTCAGCGAACTGATCGAGGGGCTGACGCTGTTCTTCTCGATCATCGAAATGGTGCTGTTGGTAACACCCGCGCGTTTGGCGAGCTCACGCTGGGAAAGACCTTTGAGCTTACGGATCGATTGCAGTCGTTCACCGACGTCCAATGCTTGCGCCTCCAGGGATTCAGGTTGCAGGAATATTGAGCGTTATCATGGCGACAGCGTTCAGTATTTACAACACTTGGGCCTGAATCCAGCCTGGCGAAGCGACTTTCGGTCGGGAGCGCTGTTTGTCAGGCCCCGGAATAGAGCAGCGGTACCCGACGCAGGTTGCAGAATATCTGATAAGGAATCGTGTCGGCGGCGGTCGCGACGTCACTGGCGAGGATATTTTTGCCCCACAACTCCACGGGCGAACCAAGGCCGGCTTGCGGTACGTCGGTCAGGTCGACGCAGAGCATGTCCATCGATACCCGCCCCAGCAACTGACTGCGCTGCCCGGCCACCAGCACCGGCGTGCCGCTCGGTGCCTGACGCGGATAACCGTCGGCGTACCCCATCGCCACCACGCCCACACGCATCGGTTTGGGGGTAATGAATTTCGCGCCATAACCAATCGGCTCGCCGGCCGGCAGTTCACGCACGCAAATCACTTTCGATTCCAGGGTCATCACCGGTTGCAGGCGGGACGCCACGGCATTGGCCTCTTCGAACGGCGTCGCGCCATAGAGCATGATGCCCGGGCGCACCCAATCGCTCGGAATCTGCGGCCAACCGAGCACCGCCGGCGAGTTACGCAGGCTGATTTCGGCCGCCAACCCCTGCCGCGCCGCCTCGAACACCGCGACCTGCTCGGTGCTGGTCTGGCAATGCAGCTCATCGGCGCGGGCGAAGTGACTCATCAACACGATCTTCGCCACTTTGCCGCTGGCCAGCAGCCGTTGATAGGCCGCCTGATAATCCGCCGGGTGCAAGCCAACCCGATGCATGCCCGAGTCGAGCTTGAGCCATACCGTGATCGGTTTGCTCAGCGCGGCTTGTTCGATGGCTTCGAGCTGCCACAGCGAATGCACCACGCACCAGAAGTCGTGCTCGACGATCAGCGCCAGCTCATCGGCTTCGAAAAAACCTTCCAGCAGCAACACCGGCGCACGAATGCCGGCGGCGCGCAGCTCCAACGCTTCTTCGATGCACGCCACGGCAAACCCGTCCGCCTCGGCTTCCAGCGCCTGGGCGCAGCGTACCGCGCCATGACCATAGGCATCGGCCTTGATCACCGCGAGGGCACGGGCCCCCGTGACTTCACGAGCGATCCGGTAGTTGTGGCGCAGGGCTTGAAGGTCGATCAGGGCACGGGCTGGACGCATGGCGGCAGACTTCTAGTCGGTCATTTGAAAAAAACCGGCGCTGGCTGACAGCGTGAACCGCCAACAGCGCCGGGAGAGGGATCTTTCTGGCTGAGCGTTATGGCAGCGCGGCAACAACCGACAGCTCGACCAGGATTTGCGGTTCGCACAGCTTCGATTCGACCGTCGCGCGAGCCGGGGCGACGCCTTTTGGCAGCCACTGGTCCCACACCGAATTCATGCCTGCGAAGTGCGCATCGATGTCTTTCAGGTAAATCGTCACCGACAGCAGACGGTTCTTGTCGGTCCCGGCCAGATCCAGCAAGCGCTCGATGTTGGCGAGGGTTTCACGGGTCTGCTGTTCAATCCCGGCGCTCATGTCATCGCCGACCTGCCCTGCCAGATACACGGTACTGTTGTGGACAACGATCTGGCTCATACGCTCATTGGTGAGCTGGCGCTGGATTGACATGTTTTGCGGACTCCTGAAATTTGTTGCCATAACGGGAAATATCGAGGCCTTCGGCGCTGATCTGTGGCGTTCTTTTCGCCATCAGGTCAGCCAGCAAACGACCGGAGCCACAGGCCATGGTCCAGCCGAGTGTGCCGTGGCCCGTGTTCAAGAACAGGTTTTTGAATGGCGTGGCACCGACAATCGGCGTGCCATCCGGGGTGGTCGGACGCAGGCCGGTCCAGAAACTCGCCTCGGCGAGATTGCCGCCCTGAGGATAAAGGTCGTTGACGATCATCTCCAGGGTTTCGCGTCGACGCGGGTTCAACGACAGGTCAAAACCGGCTATTTCCGCCATGCCACCAACGCGGATGCGGTTGTCGAAACGAGTGATCGCGACCTTGTAGGTCTCGTCGAGAATGGTCGACGTCGGGGCCATCGCCGGGTTGATGATCGGCACGGTCAGCGAGTAACCCTTGAGTGGGTACACCGGGGCCTTAATGCCCAACGGCTTGAGCAATTGCGGCGAGTAACTGCCCAGCGCCAGCACGTAGCGGTCGGCGGTTTCCAGCTTGCCGTCGATCCACACGCCGTTGATGCGATCACCGGCGAAGTCGAGGCGCTGAATGTCCTGGCCGAAACGGAATTCCACACCCAGTTTCGTAGCCATTTCGGCCAGGCGGGTGGTGAATATCTGGCAGTCGCCGGTCTGGTCGTTTGGCAGGCGCAAGGCACCGGCGAGGATGTCGGTGACACTGGCCAGGGCCGGTTCGACCCGGGCAATACCGGCGCGATCGAGCAGTTCGAACGGCACGCCGGACTCTTTCAGCACGGCGATGTCTTTGGCGGCGCCATCGAGCTGCGCCTGGGTGCGGAACAGTTGGGTAGTTCCGAGGCTGCGGCCTTCGTAGGCAATGCCGGTTTCGGCGCGTAATTCGTCGAGGCAGTCACGGCTGTACTCTGACAGGCGCACCATGCGCTCCTTGTTCACCGCGTAACGACTGGCGGTGCAGTTGCGCAACATCTGCGCCATCCACAGGTATTGGTCGATGTCGGCGGTGGCCTTGATCGCCAATGGCGCGTGACGCTGCAACAGCCACTTGATGGCTTTGAGCGGCACGCCCGGCGCGGCCCACGGCGAGGCATAACCCGGCGAAACCTGCCCGGCGTTGGCGAAACTGGTTTCCATGGCCGGCGCTGGCTGACGGTCCACGACCGTCACTTCAAAGCCGGCTCGTGCCAGATAATAGGCACTGGCGGTACCGATGACGCCGCTACCCAAGACCAGAACGCGCATTTTCATATCCCTCATCGCGGCTTACCGCTGACGTTTATTGTGCAGACCGAAGATGTGGGCAGTTTAAAAAAGATTAGCCAGTGCTTTTCACTATATAAGTGCCTATATTTGGCGACAATTCTCGGCAAAAACCCTTTTCACGGAGGCGCATCCCCTATGCGGACCAACACACAGACCAAACGTGAGCTGGACAAGATCGACCGCAACATCCTGCGGATCCTGCAAGCGGACGGGCGCATTTCCTTCACCGAACTGGGGGAAAAGGTCGGCCTCTCCACCACGCCCTGCACCGAGCGGGTACGGCGCCTGGAGCGCGAAGGGATCATCATGGGCTATAACGCCCGCCTGAACCCGCAGCACCTCAAGGGTAGCCTGCTGGTGTTCGTCGAGATCAGCCTCGACTACAAATCCGGCGATACTTTCGAAGAGTTCCGACGCGCGGTGCTGAAACTGCCCCACGTACTGGAATGCCATTTGGTGTCAGGGGACTTCGATTACCTGGTGAAAGCACGGATTTCCGAGATGGCCTCGTACCGCAAGCTGCTGGGCGACATCCTGCTCAAGCTGCCGCATGTGCGCGAATCCAAGAGCTATATCGTGATGGAAGAAGTGAAAGAGAGCTTGAACCTGCCGATTCCGGATTGAGGCTTTGTGGTGCATGTCCGGGCCCCATCGCGGGCAAGCCCGCTCCCACAGGTGTTGCGCCGATCTTGTGGGAGCGGGCTTGCCCGCGATGGGGTCGACTCAGTGAGTCTGACTTACGCAACAGTCAGACCAACACCTGTCGGGTAGAAGCCATGTACTCATGAATCTGCTTCTCGACCCGCGGATGGATCAGTTCCACCGGTCGCCGCCCGTTGGGGCATGGCAACGTCTTGGTGGTGCCGAACAGCCGACAGATCAACGGTCGTTCGTCATATACCGTGCAGCCGTTGGGGCCCAGATGGACGCAGTTGAGTTCATCCATCGCCGCATCCTGCTCGGCCCGGGTCTTGCGCGGCAGGCGGGACATTTCTTCGGGCGAGGTGGTCACCGGCCCACAGCAGTCATGGCAGCCGGGCACGCACTCGAAAGAGGGAATCTGCTGGCGCAGCGTGCGAATTTTCTGACTGTTGCAACTCATCGAAGCGGTGACCGAATGCGAAATAGACCGGGATTCTGACGCAAAAACCCCGATCCAGACAGCATCGACCGACCGGTGTTGCCCGGGTCCGAAGCGGCGGCTTATGCTCCGTCAACTTTTTCAAACACACGAACTCAGGATGACGCACATGAACGCCCCCGTTCAGCAACCTGCCCCGAGCCATCAACACGCGGCCTCTTATTACGCCGCCAGCAGCCTGCCGCAGCCCGATCTTGCGGTGCTCACAGGTGAGCTGGTTGCGGACGTGTGCGTGGTGGGAGGCGGGTTCTCCGGGCTGAACACCGCCCTCGAATTGGCCGAGCGAGGCTTGCGCGTGGTGTTGCTGGAAGCGCACAAGATTGGTTGGGGCGCCAGCGGACGCAATGGCGGGCAATTGATTCGCGGCGTCGGACATGGCCTCGACCAGTTCGCCAACGTGATCGGCGTCGACGGTGTGCGTCAGATGAAACTGATGGGCCTGGAAGCGGTGGAAATCGTCCGACAGCGGATCGAGCGTTTTCAGATCCCTTGCGACCTGACCTGGGGCTACTGCGACCTCGCCAACAAAGCTCACGACCTGGAAGGCTTCGCCGAAGACGCCACCGAGCTGCGCAGCCTCGGTTACCGTTACGAAACCCGTTTGCTGCAAGCCAATGAAATGCACAGCGTGGTGGGTTCCGATCGCTATGTCGGTGGCTTGATCGACATGGGCTCCGGGCATCTGCACCCCTTGAACCTGGCACTCGGCGAAGCGGCCGCCGCCCGGCAATTGGGCGCGAAGCTATTTGAGCAATCGGCAGTGACCCGTATTGATTACGGCCCCGAGGTCAAGGTACACACCGCCCAGGGCTCGGTTCGCGCGAAGACGCTGGTACTGGGTTGCAACGCCTACCTCAACGATCTCAATCCGCAACTCGGCGGCAAGGTGCTGCCCGCCGGCAGTTACATCATCGCCACGCAACCCTTGAGCGAAGAACAGGCCCACGCGCTGTTGCCGCAAAACATGGCGGTCTGCGATCAACGGGTGGCGCTGGATTACTACCGACTCTCGGCGGACCGACGCTTGCTGTTCGGCGGCGCCTGCCATTATTCAGGACGCGACCCGAAAGACATCGCCACGTACATGCGACCGAAGATGCTGGCGGTGTTCCCACAACTGGCCGGGGTGAAAATCGACTATCAATGGGGTGGGATGATTGGCATCGGCGCCAATCGCCTGCCGCAGATCGGCCGGCTCAAGGAACAGCCGAATGTGTATTACGCCCAGGCCTATTCCGGCCATGGGGTGAACGCCACGCATCTGGCGGGCAAGTTGTTGGCTGAGGCCATCAGCGGTCAGCAGAGTGGAGGGTTCGATCTGTTTGCCAAGGTGCCGCATATCACGTTCCCCGGCGGCAAACATTTGCGTTCGCCGTTGTTGGCGTTGGGGATGCTTTGGCATCGGATGAAGGAGTTGGTCTGATCGGTTAGTTGGCGTTCTTACGGGCCTCATCGCGGGCAAGCCCGCTCCCACAATGGTCGCTGGTATTCACAAGAATTGTGTTCACCGCCAATCCCTGTGGGAGCGGGCTTGCCCGCGATGAGGCCCGTAAGAGCGCCCTGGAACTCAAATCCGCCAAAACGATTTAAGCCCCTCCTCCAACGCCTGCTCCCGACTCAGCCCTACATCCCTCAACTGCTCCGGTGTCAGCGTCAGCAACGCCTTGCGCGTGTGCAGACGATGCCAGAACAGGCCCCAGCGACCCAGGCCAGACGGTGCGTTGCGCATGACCGCCTCGCGTGCGCCGTTTTTTTGCCCTGCCGCCAGTTCCTGACTGTGTAACGTCAGCCGCACATCGCTCAAGCCGTTCATTTTCGTCGCTCCTGTTTACTTGGGTAGCCAGAGCTTTCATGATGCGCGGACGGCAAAAAGCATTACAGATTCAACGATGGTGTATTAATTCCATACAGATTTTCCGTTTCAGCCTCTGAATCACATATTTTTGCCCCATCTGTACTGGTTAACCCAATCACCCATACCGAGACTGCGTCATGACCCTTTACGTCAACCTCGCCGAATTGCTCGGCACGCGTATCGAACAGGGCTTCTATCGCCCCGGCGACCGGTTGCCCTCGGTGCGGGCGCTGAGTGTCGAACACGGGGTCAGCCTGAGCACAGTGCAGCAGGCCTATCGAGTGCTGGAAGACGTTGGTCTGGCGATGCCCAAACCCAAGTCCGGCTACTTCGTGCCCGTGAGTCGCGAACTGCCAGAGTTGCCAGTGGTTGGCCGGCCGGCCCAGCGACCGGTGGATATTTCGCAGTGGGATCAGGTGCTGGAACTGATCCGCGCCGTACCGCGCAAGGACGTCGTGCAACTGGGTCGCGGCATGCCGGACATCACCACGCCGACCATGAAACCGCTGCTGCGCAACCTGGCGCGAATCAGCCGTCGTCAGGACATGCCCGGCCTGTATTACGACAACATCTACGGCACCCTTGAATTGCGTGAGCAAATCGCTCGCCTGATGCTCGATTCCGGCTGCCAGTTGAGCGCCAACGATCTGGTGGTCACTACCGGTTGCCATGAAGCGCTGTCCACCAGCATCCGCGCCATCTGCGAGCCGGGTGATATCGTCGCCGTGGATTCGCCAAGCTTTCACGGCGCCATGCAGACGCTCAAGGGCCTGGGCATGAAAGCCCTGGAAATCCCCACCGACCCGCTCACCGGCATCAGCCTCGATGCTTTGGAACTGGCGTTGGAGCAATGGCCGATCAAAGCCATACAGTTGACCCCCAACTGCAACAACCCGCTGGGCTACATCATGCCGGAGTCGCGCAAACGTGCGCTGTTGACGCTCGCACAGCGTTTCGACGTGGCGATTATCGAGGACGATGTGTATGGCGAGCTGGCCTACACCTACCCGCGCCCGCGCACGATCAAATCCTTCGACGAAGACGGCCGCGTCCTGCTCTGCAGTTCTTTTTCCAAGACCCTGGCACCGGGCCTGCGCATTGGTTGGGTCGCACCGGGCCGTTATCTGGAACGGGTGCTGCACATGAAGTACATCAGCACCGGCTCCACCGCGCCGCAACCGCAAATTGCGATTGCCGAATTTCTCAAGGCCGGGCACTTCGAACCACATTTGCGGCGGATGCGCACGCAATACCAGCGCAATCGCGACGCGATGATCGACTGGGTGACCCGCTATTTCCCCGTCGGCACCCGAGCCAGCCGTCCGCAAGGCAGCTTCATGCTGTGGGTTGAACTGCCGGAGGGCTTCGACACCCTGAAACTCAATCGGGCGCTGCATGATCAAGGCGTACAGATTGCTGTCGGCAGTATCTTTTCCGCCTCGGGCAAGTACCGCAATTGCCTGCGGATGAACTACGCTGCCAAAACAACCCCGCAGATCGAAGAAGCAGTACGAAAGGTCGGTGCGACAGCGATCAAACTGCTGGCGGAAACCGACTGACCTTTCTTCGGGGTGCGGCGTCCATATGCTAACCGCCACCACCCGGAATACGCTCCGTGAGAATCAGACAGCCCCTGCTTGCTCTTCTGTTACTCGCCTCGTTCCTGGGTGGCTGTACAACACTCAATGTCCCTCGCGAACCGAGTCAGGCCCTGCCGGCGGCCAATTCGGCGTTCGGCCGTTCGATCCAGGCACAGGCTGCCCCCCATCAGGGCCAATCGGGCTTTCGCCTGCTCTCCGATAGCGCCGAGGCCTTCACCGTTCGTGCCGAGCTGATTCGCAACGCCCAAAGCAGCCTCGATCTGCAGTACTACATCGTCCATGACGGCATCAGCACACGAATACTGGTGAGCGAGCTGCTCAAGGCCGCCGACCGCGGCGTGCGGGTGCGGATTCTGCTCGACGACACCACCAGCGATGGTCTGGACCGGATCATCGCGACTCTCGCCGCGCATCCGAAGATTCAGATCCGCGTATTCAATCCGCTGCACCTGGGCCGCAGCACCGTCGTTACGCGAACCATGGGCCGGTTCTTCAACCTGTCGCAGCAACATCGGCGCATGCATAACAAACTGTGGGTCGCGGACAACAGCGCGGCGATCGTTGGCGGGCGCAACCTGGGGGACGAATATTTCGATGCCGAACCCAACCTCAATTTCACCGACATCGACATGCTCAGTGTCGGCCCGGTTGCAGAGCAGTTGGGGCACAGCTTCGACCAGTACTGGAACAGCGCCTTGAGCAAGCCGATCGAGCAGTTTCTCTCGACCAAGCCGACAGCCAGGGATCTGAAAAACACCCGGACCCGACTGGACGAATCCCTGGAGGAAACGCGCAAACAGAATCACGCGCTCTATCAACAGCTGATGGCCTACACCACTCACCCGCGCCTGGATGTCTGGCGCCGGGAACTGATCTGGGCGTGGAACCAGGCGCTGTGGGACGCACCGAGCAAGGTACTGTCCAAGGGCGAGCCGGCTCCGCACTTGCAACTGACCACCCAGTTGGCGCCCGAGCTCAATGGGGTCAGCAAGGAGCTGATCATGGTCTCGGCTTACATCGTGCCCGGCGAACCGGGGCTGGTGTACCTGACCGGTCGCGCCGATGCCGGCGTGTCGGTGAGTTTGCTGACCAACTCACTGGAAGCCACCGATGTACCGGCCACACATGGTGGTTACGCACCCTATCGCAAAGCCTTGCTGGAGCACGGCGTGCAACTGTTCGAATTACGCCGCCAGCCCGGCGACAACGGTGACAGCGGCAGCGGACCGAGACTGTTTCACAGCAGGAGCAGCTCCTACCAAAGCTCCGACTCCAGCCTGCACAGCAAGGCGATGATTTTCGACCGACAGAAAGCCTTCATCGGCTCGTTCAATTTCGACCCTCGCTCGGTACTGTGGAACACCGAAGTCGGGGTACTGGTGGACAACCCACAGCTCGCCGGGCGGGTGCGCGAACTGGCACTGGAGGGCATGGCGCCCGCCCTCAGCTATCAGGCCCGGCTGGAGAAGGGTCAGATCGTCTGGGTCACCGAAGATGACGGCAAGCAGCACACATTGACCAAAGAACCGGGAGGTTGGTGGCGACACTTCAATTCATGGCTCAGCAGCATGGTTGGCCTAGAGAAGATGCTGTAGTCAGGAGTCTGGTGATCAATTGTGGCGAGCTCTCTGACCACAGACAAGCCCTCTCACCACAGGTTTGTGCAGCGCTCAGGCCGGTTCGGCAACCGTGCCAAACGCCCCTTGCCGCGACACCAGAATCACCAGCCCCAACGCGCCCGCCGCCATCAGTAACGGCAAGGCATGCCCGCTGATCCACTGGCTTCCGGCACCGGCTGCCAAGGGCCCGATCAGGCAACCAATTCCCCATAGCTGTGCGATGTGGGCATTGGCCCGCACCAGCGCATCGTCGCGATAACGCTCGCCGATCAGGATCAGCGACAAGGTGAACAAACCGCCGGCACTGGCGCCAAACAACACCCAAAGCGGCCAGATCAGTAGCGTGTCGATCAGCAATGGAATCGCCAGGCTCGACAGCAACAAGAGCATCGCACAGCCGGTGAATAGCGTACGCCGCGACAAGCGATCAGCCAGCGCGCCAATCGGCAATTGCAGCAAGGCATCACCCACCACCACCGTGCTGACCATCGCCAAGGCGATTTCCGTGGTGAAGCCCTGACGCAGACAATAGACCGGCAGCAAAGTCAGGATCATCGCTTCGAACGCAGCGAACAGCGACACTGCCCAGGCAATTGCCGGCAAGCCGCGGCAGAAGGTCAACAAATCACCGAGGGTTACGCTACAAGCTTCACTGGAGGGTGCGCCGCCGCGGCCCAGCAGCAGGAACGGTGACGTCATCAGCAAACCGACTCCGACCCAGAAGCCGTAATCGTGCTCGGTGCCCAACACACCCAACAGTAACGGCCCGGCCAGCTGACTCAGCGCATAGCTACTGCCATACAACGCCACCAGCCGACCGCGCCATTGCTCGACCACCAGTTGGTTGATCCAGCTTTCGCCGAGGATGAAGACGAGGGTCAGGATCACCCCGATCATCAACCGCAGCGCCAGCCAGACCGGATAGCTCGGCCACACTGCCAGCAAGCCGATAGATACCGCACCGGCCCACAGACACAGGCGCATCAGATTGGCCGTTCCAAGACGGGCCGCGAGGTGGCTGGAGATTTTCGCCCCCAGCAATACCCCAATGGCCGGCATTGCCGCCATCACACCGATCGCGAACGAGCCGTAGCCCCAGCCTTCCAGGCGTAACGACACCAACGGCATGCTGACACCCAAGGCCAGGCCAACACTCAAGACAGACGCCAACACGGCGAAATAAGTCGCCCAACGCATGTTCCACGCTCCTGTGGATATTTTATGTGCAGCGCAAAACACTGTGGGAGCGGGCTTGCCCGCGATGGCGTCTTAACATTCAACATAGAGGTTGGCTGTCAGATTGCTATCACGGGCAAGCCCGCTCCCACAGGGGATCTGTGTCCTTCAGAGCCCGATGTTCAATCGGGCTCCCTTACTGACTTACAACTTGATCCAGGTCGCCTTCAGCTCAGTGTATTTGTCGAACGCGTGCAGCGATTTGTCGCGACCGTTGCCGGATTGTTTGAAGCCACCGAACGGTGCGGTCATGTCGCCGCCGTCGTATTGATTGACCCACACGCTACCGGCACGCAAAGCCTTGGCAGTCAGGTGAGCCTTGGAAATGTCGGCGGTCCAGACCGCAGCGGCCAGACCGTAAGGTGTGTCGTTGGCGATCTGGATGGCTTCTTCAGCGCTGTCGAAGGTGATGACCGACAACACCGGACCGAAGATCTCTTCCTGAGCAATTTTCATCGCGTTGCTCACGCCATCGAAAATCGTCGGCTCAACGTAAGTGCCACCGGTTTCCTGAAGAATGCGCTTGCCGCCCACCACCAGTTTGGCGCCATCGGTGTGACCGGACTCAATGTAGGACAGCACAGTGTTCATCTGCTGGGTATCCACCAACGCACCGACATTGGTTGCCGGGTCCAGCGGGTTGCCCGGCTTCCAGGTTTTCAGGGCCTCGATCACCAGCGGCAGGAACTTGTCCTTGATCGAACGCTCGACCAGCAGACGCGAACCAGCGGTGCAGACTTCGCCCTGGTTAAAGGCAATGGCGCCGGCAGCGGCTTCGGCGGCGGCTTGCAGGTCCGGCGCATCGGCGAACACGATGTTCGGGCTCTTGCCACCGGCTTCGAGCCAGACGCGCTTCATGTTCGATTCGCCGGAGTAGATCAGCAGTTGCTTGGCGATCTTGGTCGACCCGGTGAACACCAGGGTGTCGACGTCGTTGTGCAGGGCCAGGGCCTTGCCGACGGTGTGACCGTAACCCGGCAGCACGTTCAGCACACCTTTCGGAATACCGGCTTCAACGGCCAGAGCCGCAATGCGAATGGCAGTCAGCGGCGATTTTTCGGAAGGCTTGAGGATCACCGAGTTACCGGTGGACAGCGCCGGGCCGAGCTTCCAGCAAGCCATCATCAACGGGAAGTTCCACGGCACGATCGCACCAACCACACCGACCGGCTCGCGAGTCACCAGCCCCAGTTGATCGTGCGGGGTAGCAGCGACTTCGTCGTAGAGCTTGTCGATGGCTTCACCGCTCCAGCTCAGGGCTTGCGCCGCGCCTGGAACATCGATGTACAGGGAATCGCTGATCGGCTTGCCCATGTCCAGGGTTTCGAGCAGCGCCAGCTCTTCGGCGTGCTGTTTCAGCAGGCCGGCAAAACGAATCATGGTGGCTTTGCGTTTGGTCGGCGCCAGGCGCGACCAGGCGCCGGTATTGAAAGTGGCGCGGGCGTTGTCCACGGCGCGTTGGGCGTCGGCGGCGTCACAGCTGGCAATCTTGCCCAGCAGACGGCCATCGACCGGGCTGATGCACTCGAAGGTCTCACCGGAGACGGCATCGGTGTATTCACCATTGATGTAGGCGCGGCCTTCGATCTTCAGATCGCGAGCCCGTTGTTCCCAGTCGGCACGAGTCAGGGTGGTCATTCGAGTGTCCTCCTCTTATTGAATACGAGTGCCCCGCGTTCTATGCGGGTGCTGTCAGGAATTCTGCCCGGCCAGCCTGCTTTTCGGCTCAAGGCAACCATTACCCTAAACCAGCGGCCGGTGAAGTTTCAATATATTTGACACAAGGCTGGCAAACGGCCTTGCGATGTTCATTTTAATAAACATAGACTTTCAATTTTCCAGCGCAATCACGGGGGAATACCAGCATGAGCATTCAGGACATCGTCGATTTCAGCCAGGCCAACACCCAGCCCGATCGTTATCGGCCCGACCCGGCGAAAGTCCTCAAGGGCGACCCCGAGCAAGCGGTGTACAACCACTACAACAGCCCGTGCGGCCAGATGAGTGCAGGTGTTTGGGAAGGCGAAGTCGGCCAGTGGCTAGTGAACTATACCGAGCACGAATACTGCGAAATTGTTCAGGGGGTTTCAGTGCTGCGCGACGGCGATGGCAACGCCAAGACCCTGCGCGTGGGCGATCGCTTCGTGATTCCGGCCGGTTTCAAAGGCACCTGGGAAGTACTGGAGCCGTGCCGCAAGATTTATGTGGTGTTTGAACAGAAGGCCTGAAAACTTGCGCTGTTTGAACCGGCCCCATCGCGGGCAAGCCCGCTCCCACAGGGATCTGTGTCAATCACAAAACCTGTGGGAGCATGGCTTGCCCGCGATGAGCCCTGACAGACAACACAAAACCCACAGGCAACAAAAAAGGCCCGTATCTCGCGATACGGGCCTTTTTCGTAAGAGGGAAAAATCAATTACTTGATTTTGCCTTCTTTGTAGATCACGTGCTTGCGAACAACCGGATCAAATTTCTTGATCTCGATTTTGTCCGGAGTAGTGCGCTTGTTCTTGTCGGTAGTGTAGAAGTGACCAGTACCGGCGCTCGAAATCAAACGAATCAATTCACGCATGATTAGCTCCCTTAGATCTTGCCAGCTTTGCGGATTTCGGCCAGCACGACAGTGATGCCACGCTTGTCGATGATACGCATGCCTTTGGCAGATACGCGCAGACGCACGAAACGTTTCTCTTCTTCAACCCAGAAGCGATGATGCTGCAGGTTCGGCAGGAAACGACGACGGGTTTTGTTGTTTGCGTGGGAAATGTTATTCCCAGTCACCGGACCCTTACCGGTAACTTGACATACTCTCGACATGCCTCAGCCCTCTAAAACCACATGCCCAACCCGGCATGGGTTGGCCGCTTAATCTCTCAGTCATTTGGCGCCAGGCGCCGCGTTTCTTTAGAGGTCTTACCGGCTACACCTACAGTGAAGGAACCGGGCCCCTAGAAAAGAGCGCTGCTTTATACCAGAAAGACTGAAGAGCAACAACATTCCGTGTGCGCGAACTTGATAAAATCCCCTTTTTCCGGGCGCCGGGCGCCTTGAATAAAGGCTGTCGTCGATTAAGACCGCTCGTCGCAGAGAATCGGCTAACCGACCGATTCCGGGTTTTCCTCGGCCCGCATCACCGAAAACAAGCGCACATAGTCCCCTTAAAACGAAAAAGGGGATAGTCATTTGCAAAAGAGCCCACTAGGGTAAGCCTTTTCCAGACTGCACTTGCAGATGGGCCTTCGATCTGTAAAGGAATCCGACCATGCGCCTCGCTGCCCTACCGCTGCTGCTCGCCCCGCTTCTACTGAGCCCACAGGCTATGGCTGCCGCCCTGAGCGTCTGCACCGAAGCCAGCCCGGAAGGGTTCGATGTGGTGCAATACAACTCGCTGACCACCACCAACGCCTCGGCCGACGTGCTGATGGACCGCCTGGTGGACTTCGACACCGCCAGCGGCAAAGTGGTCGCCAGCCTGGCGGACAGCTGGGAAGTCACACCCGACGGCCTGACCTACGTCTTCAAATTGCACCCGCAGGTAAAATTTCACCGTACCGAATACTTCAACCCGACGCGTGACCTGACCGCCGAAGACGTGAAGTTCAGCTTTGACCGCATGCTCGACCCCGCGAACCCATGGCACAAAGTCGCCCAGAGCGGCTTCCCCCACGCCCAGTCGATGCAGTTACCGGCGCTGATCAAGAAGATCGACGCATTGGACCCGCTTACCATCCGCTTCACCCTCGATCACCCGGACTCGACTTTCCTGCCCACCCTGAGCATGGGGTTCGCCTCGATCTATTCGGCCGAGTACGCGGACAAACTGTTGAAGGCCGGCACCCCGGAGAAACTCAACAGCCAGCCGATCGGCAGCGGCCCGTTCATCTTCACGCGCTTCCAGAAAGACGCCTCGATTCGCTACAAGGCCAACCCGGATTACTTCCGTGGTAAGCCATCGGTAGACCCGCTGATCTTCGCCATCACTCCGGACGCCAACGTGCGCTTGCAGAAATTGCGCCGCAACGAGTGCCAGATCGCCCTGTCGCCCAAACCGCTGGACGTACAGGCTGCGAAGCAGGAACCGACCCTGAAGGTGGAAAAGACTGACGCCTTCATGACCGCATTCGTCGGCATCAACAGCCAGCATCCGCCGCTGGATAAACCTGAAGTGCGACAGGCGATCAACCTGGCGTTCGACAAGGCCAACTACATCAAGGCCGTATTCGAAGACACCGCCGAGCCTGCCAACGGCCCATACCCGCCCAATACCTGGAGCTACGCCAAAAACCTGTCGGGCTATCCCCATGATGTCGAGAAAGCCCGGGCATTGATGGCCAAGGCCGGGCTCAAGAGTGGCTTCCAGACCACCATCTGGACTCGCCCCTCCGGCAGCCTGCTGAATCCCAATCCGAGCCTCGGCGCGCAATTGCTGCAGTCCGATCTGGCGGAAATCGGCATCCAGGCCGAAATTCGCGTAATCGAGTGGGGCGAGCTGATTCGCCGCGCCAAGGCCGGCGAGCACGACCTGTTGTTCATGGGCTGGGCCGGCGACAACGGTGACCCGGACAACTTCCTCACGCCGCAGTTTTCCTGCGCGGGGGTCAAATCCGGCACCAACTTCGCCCGCTACTGCAACCAGGATCTGGATAAGTTGATCAGCGCCGGCAAAACCACTGGCGAGCAAGGTGTACGCACCAAGCTCTACGAACAGGCCCAGGCGCAGATCCAGCAACAGGCGTTGTGGCTGCCACTGGCTCACCCGACTGCCTTTGCGCTGACGCGCAAGGATGTGCAGGGCTATCAGGTCAGTCCGTTCGGCCGGCAGGACTACTCGAAGGTTAACCTCAAGTAATCCGACCCGACAAAAAAACCTGTGGGAGCGGGCTTGCCCGCGATAGCGGACTTTCAGGCGACAACCATGTTGAATTTGCCGACGTCATCGCGGGCAAGCCCGCTCCCACAGGGACTTACTTAGCTCCGTATCCCTCGCTCACATCCACCCATACTCGGCCATGGACAGCGGATCGCCGTCACCGACGATGAAATGGTCGAGCACCCGCACATCGATCAGGTCCAGCGCCTCTTGCAGGCGCTTGGTCAGCATTCGGTCGGCTTGACTGGGGCTGGAGTTACCCGACGGATGGTTGTGACAGAGGATCAACGCTGCGGCGTTGTGGGCCAAAGCGCGTTTAACCACTTGTCTTGGATAGACACTGGTGCTGTCGATGGAGCCGCGAAACAGCACTTCAAAGGTCAGCACTTGATGTTTTGAATCCAAAAACAGACACCCGAATACCTCGTGAGGCTCGTGGCGCAGCATCGATTTCAGGTACTCACGGACCGCCTGCGGATTTTCCAGTGCCGATTTTTGGCGTGCACGTTCGGCCAAATGCCGCCTGCCCATTTCCTGTGCCGCTTGCAACTGAGCGAACTTCGCTGGCCCAAGTCCTAATTGCCTGCTGAACGCAGCCTGATCGGCCTCTAGCAGTGAGCGCAGGCTGCCAAACTGAGTCAGCAGATGTCGCGCCAGATCAACTGCGCTTTTACCCGATACGCCGGTTCTTAAAAAAATCGCCAGCAGTTCGGCGTCGGAAAGACTCCCCGAACCCAACTCAAGTAACCTCTCCCGTGGCCGCTCGGCCGCCGGCCAATCGCGAATACTCATAGCACCTCCCTGGAATGTGGGCGCCGCTGTTCCATAGCGGTCGCTGTGATATCGTAGCCCATCTTTTTTGCTGGCGAATTCATCCCTGGGGAGGGGGTATCGCCAAGCAGTCATCAACGAAATGAAAGGCAGACCTATGCAGCGGCTGTATCGGAAACGCATCGTTCTGGGCGTCGGCGGCGGCATTGCTGCCTACAAGAGCGCCGATCTGGTTCGCCGCCTGATCGACCAGGGCGCTGAAGTGCGCGTGGTCATGACCCGTGGCGGCAGCGAATTCATTACCCCGCTGACCATGCAGGCTTTGTCCGGGCATCCGGTCCATCTCGATTTGCTGGACCCGGCAGCCGAAGCCGCCATGGGCCACATCGAGCTGGCCAAATGGGCCGACCTGGTGCTGATCGCTCCTGCCACCGCGGACCTGATCGCCCGCCTGGCCCAAGGCATTGCCGACGACCTGCTGACCACGCTGGTGCTGGCCACCGACGCGGTGGTCGCGGTTGCCCCGGCGATGAACCAGGCCATGTGGCGTGACCCGGCGACCCAGGCCAACCTGCAAACCCTCGAAAGCCGTGACCTCAAGGTCTTCGGCCCAGCCTCCGGCAGCCAGGCCTGCGGCGACGTCGGCATGGGCCGCATGCTCGAAGCCACCGACCTCGCCCAGTGCGCGGCAGACTGCTTCCAGCGCCAGGCGCTGACCGGCAAACACGTGCTGATCACCGCCGGCCCGACCCAGGAAAACATCGACCCGGTGCGTTACATCACCAACCACAGCTCCGGCAAAATGGGCTTCGCCCTGGCCGAAGCCGCGGTAGAAGCCGGTGCCCGCGTGACCCTGATCACCGGTCCCGTGCACCTGCCGACCCCGGATCGCGTCACCCGTATCGATGTGGTCAGTGCCCGCGACATGCTCGCCGCCTGCGAAGCGGCGATCCCTTGCGACCTGTTCATCGCCTCTGCTGCGGTCGCAGACTACCGTCCGGAAGTCGTCGCCCCACAGAAACTCAAGAAAGACCCTACGAACGGCGACGGCTTGTTGCTACAGATGGTCCGCAACCCGGACATCCTGGCCACCATCGCCACCCGTCCCGATCGTCCGTTCAGTGTCGGCTTCGCCGCCGAAACCGAACACCTGCTCGATTACGCTGCCCGCAAGTTGAAAGACAAGAACCTCGATCTGATCGTCGCCAACGACGTCGCGAACCCGAGCATTGGCTTCAACAGCGAAGAAAACGCCTGCAGCGTGATCGACCGTGAGCTGCACGCCACGCTTTTCGCCCAGACCAGCAAGAGCAAAATCGCTCGCCAGCTGATCACTTTTATCGCCGATCGTCTGAACCAGGTTTAATTTACATGCACGCTTTGCAAGCCAAGATCCTCGACCCACGCATCGGTACCGAATTCCCGCTGCCGCAGTACGCCACGCCCGGCTCCGCTGGCCTCGACCTGCGCGCCATGCTGGAAAAAGACACCGTTATCAAGCCGGGCGAAACCCTGCTGATCCCTACCGGCCTGTCCGTCTACATTGGCGATCCGGGTTTGGCGGCGCTGATCCTGCCGCGCTCGGGCCTGGGCCATAAACACGGCATCGTGCTGGGCAATCTGGTCGGTTTGATCGACTCCGATTACCAGGGCCCGCTGATGGTGTCGTGCTGGAACCGTGGCCAGACCGATTTCAACATGGTGGTAGGCGAACGCCTGGCCCAATTGGTGCTGGTACCGGTGGTTCAAGCGCATTTTGAAATGGTCGAAGAGTTCGTCGAAACCCAGCGCGGCACCGGCGGTTTCGGCCATTCCGGCAGCCACTGATCACCGGCATTCAGGCTGGGAGCACTGCCCGACCTGACCTGCCCTCTGCATTTTAAGGATGAAAATTGCACAGACGTCATCTGGAAGGTTTACCACTGAAAATCAAGGCATTGGCCGGCCAATTGCTCGCCGATGCTGATGGCATGGCCTTTTCACACCACGAACTCTCGGTGGAAAACACCGTCATACCCTTCAGTTTGAGCCTGCCGGCGAGTTTTTCGCCGACAGGACCAGCCACTTTCAAAATGGAGCATTCCTACAGATGAGCACCCCAGCCCAAGTCGCACCCAAGTTCCCCGACAGCATCTTCCGCGCCTACGACATTCGCGGCACCGTCCCGGAATTCTTGAACGCTGAAACAGCATATTGGCTTGGTCGCGCCATCGGCTCCCAGAGCCTGGCCCAGAACGAACCCAACGTGTCCGTCGGCCGTGACGGTCGCCTCTCCGGCCCGGAGCTGGTGGAACAACTGATCCAGGGCCTTGCCGACAGCGGTTGCCACGTCAGCGACGTCGGCCTGGTGCCAACGCCAGCGCTGTACTACGCCGCCAACGTACTGGCCGGCAAATCCGGAGTGATGCTCACCGGCAGCCACAACCCGTCGAACTACAACGGCTTCAAGATCGTTATTGCCGGCGATACCCTGGCCAACGAACAGATCCAGGCCCTGCACGACCGCCTCAAGACCAACAACCTGAGCAGCGGCAAGGGCAGCATCACCAAGGTCGAGATTCTCGACCGCTACAACACCGAAATCGTCCAGGACATCAAACTCGCCCGCCGCCTTAAAGTCGTGGTCGATTGCGGTAACGGCGCGGCCGGCGTGATTGCCCCGCAACTGATCGAAGCCCTGAACTGCGAAGTCATCCCGCTGTTCTGCGATGTCGATGGCAACTTCCCGAACCATCACCCGGACCCGGGCAAGCTGGAAAACCTGGTCGACCTGATCGCCAAGGTCAAGGAAACCAACGCTGACCTGGGCCTGGCCTTCGACGGCGATGGCGACCGCGTGGGCGTGGTCACCAACACCGGCAGCGTCGTGTTCCCGGACCGCCTGCTGATGCTGTTCGCCAAGGATGTAGTAGCACGCAACCCCGATGCGGAAATCATCTTCGACGTCAAATGCACACGCCGCCTGATCCCGCTGATCAAGGAATATGGCGGTCGTCCGCTGATGTGGAAAACAGGTCACTCGCTGATCAAAAAGAAAATGAAACAATCCGGCGCCCTGTTGGCCGGCGAAATGAGCGGACACATCTTCTTCAAGGAGCGCTGGTTCGGTTTCGACGACGGTATTTACAGCGCCGCGCGGCTGCTGGAGATCCTCAGCAAGGAAAAATCCACCGCGGAAGAGCTGTTCGCAACCTTCCCGAACGATATTTCTACGCCAGAGATCAATATCCATGTGACCGAAGAGAGCAAATTCAGCATCATTGATGCATTGCACGATGCGCAATGGGGTGAAGGCGCCGACCTGACCACCATTGACGGCGTGCGAGTCGACTATGCCAAAGGCTGGGGCCTGGTTCGCGCCTCCAACACCACACCGGTGCTGGTGCTGCGCTTCGAGGCCGATGACGAGGCTGAATTGCAGCGCATCAAGGATGTGTTCCACGTCCAGCTGAAACGCGTTGCACCTGATCTCCAATTACCGTTTTGATCTTCTGAAGCACCCGGAGCCCTGAATGACCCTCGAACGCGAAGCCGCCGCCAACACCGCCAAGGTCCTGTCCGAAGCGCTGCCTTACATTCGCCGCTATGTCGGCAAGACGCTGGTGATCAAATACGGCGGCAACGCGATGGAAAGCGAGGAGCTGAAAACCGGCTTCGCCCGCGACATCGTGCTGATGAAAGCCGTTGGCATCAATCCGGTGGTGGTTCACGGTGGCGGCCCGCAAATCGGCGACCTGCTCAAGCGTCTGTCGATCGAGAGCCACTTCATCGATGGTATGCGCGTGACTGACGCGCAGACCATGGACGTGGTGGAAATGGTTCTTGGCGGCCAGGTCAACAAGGACATCGTCAACCTGATCAACCGTCATGGCGGCAGCGCCATCGGCCTGACCGGTAAAGACGCTGAGTTGATTCGTGCGAAAAAGCTCACTGTTACCCGGCAGACGCCGGAAATGACCCAGCCGGAAATCATCGACATCGGCCACGTCGGCGAAGTGGTCGGGATCAACACCGACCTGCTGAACCTGCTGGTCAAAGGCGATTTCATCCCGGTGATCGCGCCAATCGGCGTCGGCGCCAACGGCGAGTCGTACAACATCAACGCCGATCTGGTGGCCGGTAAAGTGGCCGAGGCACTGAAAGCCGAGAAGCTGATGCTGCTGACCAACATCGCCGGCCTGATGGACAAGTCGGGCACGGTTCTGACCGGCCTGACGACTCAACAGGTCGACGACCTGATCGCCGACGGCACTATCTACGGCGGCATGCTGCCGAAGATTCGTTGCGCGCTGGAAGCAGTACAGGGCGGTGTGGGCAGTTCGTTGATCATCGACGGTCGGGTACCGAACGCGATTCTGCTGGAAATCTTCACCGATACCGGTGTGGGCACCTTGATCAGCAATCGCAAGCGTCACTGATTCAAACCTTAAAAGGATCGCAGCCTTTGGCAGCACCTACGGATTTTCGGATGTACGAAAACCCTGTAGGAGCTGACGAAGTCTGCGATCTTTTTTATGCGTGCCGGAAATGCCTGACCTAATCGAGCGAAACGTCCGACATCGTGAAGGAAGCAATCTGCATAGGATCTTCTCTGTCCCCACAGGAGATTTACCATGCGAAAAGATTACGTCCCTTACGGCAGCGATGTTTCACCCGGCACCTATGCCTGTGTCGATTGCGGTCACGAATACTCGAATCAGGCCAAGACCTCGATGCCGCCGTGCCCGCAACTCCGGAAAACCCCACACACTCGTCATGGCTGGAAAATTCTTACCGGCCTGGGCGATGCCGTTGTTGATCCGTACCCGGAGAAAGCCAATAAGCCCGGGATCAAAAAGGCCGAGGCATTCGGCAGCGCCAGCAAAAAATAATCCTAAAGGATAAGTCAGGCTGAGCAGGTAATGCTGGTCAGCCACGATGCTGAACCTGTGGGAGCAACTGTCTTGATGTCTTTTATTTTGAAGTTTGATCAAAGGGCAGCCGAACTTCCACAGTCTCAAACCATGTGATTTCCCAAATGAGCAAGCAGTCTGTTTAGGCTGCCTGCTCTCTCCACTCAGTTTGGTCACGGATCATCGCGTTCAGCCTTATCAACAACACCCGCATGCAGGCGATCAGCGCCACTTTCGCGCATTTACCTCTCAGGCGAAGCGCGTCATATCGGGCTTTGAACTCGGGTTGTCGCAAAATCACAGCCCAACTGGCCATGTACATCGCACGTCGCACGGCAAATCGGCCACCGCTTATATGACGAGGCCCTTCGTGGTTGCCGCTGTCGTCGTTGTAAGGGGCGATCCCTGCCAGTGCTGCGATCTCGTGCCGTCCAACCTCTCCCAGCTCAGGCAGGTAGGCCATGATGCTGGCTGCGGTCACGAGCCCTAGTCCCTTAACCGAGCGCAAGCGGGCAATTTTTTCACTGTCCAGGTCTTTGGCGCTTTGGCAGATCAGCTGTTCTATCGACTTTATTGCCTGATCTAAATAGTCGATATGGCTTTGCAACAAGGGTTTTATCGAGTCGACAGAAGCCGTTTTGATACGCCGCCTGTCGTCACTTTGCTGCTGAACAAAGTTTTCGCGTTGCTGTACCAGCGCACGCAAATTGTCCTGTTCGGCGCTGGTGATACGGCTATCGGCGTCCTTTATAATCGTTGCAAATTCGGCGAGAAGCCGCGCATCTATCGCGTCTGTTTTAGCGCGATAACCCATTGCCTTGGCAAAATCTTTCGCCCGACGAGGATTGATTCGTAAGACGTCAAAGCCGCCCCTTTGAAGCACCTTCATGGGCCCCCGCTCGTAGCCACCGGTGGCTTCCAGTAACACGCGGGTGACTTCGAAGCCTTTTAACCAATCAATCAGCACCGGGAAACCACTGGCGCTGTTCGGAAAACTCGCACCAATGCCTTGCGAATTAATCCAGACTTCCAGACTGTCTTTGGAAACATCAATGCCTGCGCAGGAAAACATGGCTAAACCCTCTTACACTCATAAATGAGAGCGCTCTGGTTGGGCTCCACGCTTGTAATGTTCGAGGTCGGCTCGTTCAACTGTTCGGGCTCAATAACCAGAGTGGAGAGGTGAATGGCAGCATGGGCTCCCACACGTGCTGCTAGCACTCCGGGCGTTCAGCTTGCCACTCACCGCTCTCATCTTCAGTCTAAGTCCTGCGCAAGACACAAGCGGGCTTGCTCGCGAAGGGATCGACCCAATTCAGGATTTGTCCCAAATCTGCGGATCAATTCCTCTCTAGTGGTTTTCCTTGGCATTTAGCACCAGTGTCTTGATTTTTATGCTTGCTGAAACGTTTCTTCAAGTTTATAAAATTGGCACAACTCCAAGAAAGGCTGCTGCCATGACCCCGCTCAAACTCTTTGTTGCTCTCAGCGCACTGTCCGCTGCCTCCCAAGCCATGGCTTGGGACTACGTCCTGCTCGATACCGACAAAGCCGTCCAGAACTGGCAAATCACCAGCCAGCAACTCGGGGTAAAAACCGATAAACCCTTCAGTGTGACCCTGCGCACCTTGCACGGCGGTCGGCAGGAAGGCGTGAGTATCGTCGACATCGATAACGGCACGATGAAACTCTCGGTGGTGCCGACTCGCGGCATGAACGTGCTGCAAGCTTCGGTAGGCAATGTACGCATGGGCTGGGATTCACCGGTCAAGGAAGTGGTCAACCCGTCCTTCATCGAACTCAACGGTCGTGGTGGTTTGGGCTGGCTGGAAGGCTTCAATGAATTGGTCACCCGCTGCGGCTACGAATGGGTCGGCCACCCCGGCATCGACAACGGCGAACTGCTGACCCTGCACGGTCGCGCCGCTAATATCCCTGCGAACAAAGTCACCCTGCACATCGACGAAAAACCGCCGTACGCCATCACCCTGCGCGGCGAGCTGAAAGAGCAGGCGTTCAAGAAAGTCGACTTCTCCGTCGCAACCGAACTGGTCACCGAACCCGGCAGCGTCGCGTTCGCCCTCAACGATACCCTGACCAACAACGGCGACTACCCGAAGGAATACCAGGCGCTGTATCACAGCAACTTCAGTACACCGTTCCTCGAGCAGGGCGCCCGCTTCGTCGCGCCGGTGAAACAGGTGTCGCCGTTCAACGACAAGGCCAAGGGCGATCTGCCCGACTGGCAAACCTACCGTGCACCGACCAAGGACTACGACGAAACGGTTTACAACGTGGTGCCCTATGCCGATGCCAAGGGCGATACGTTGACCGTGTTGCATAACAAGGCCGGCAGCCTGGGGGTTTCGGTCGGCTTCAATACTCAAACACTGCCCGTGTTCTCCCTGTGGAAAAACACCGATACCCAAGGGCAGGGCTATGTCACGGGGCTGGAGCCGGGGACGAGCTTTTCCTACAACCGCCGGTATCAGCGGCCACTGAACCTGGTGCCGACGATTGCGCCGAAGGAACAGAAGCAGTTCCGCATCAGCTATAGCTTGTTGTCGGATAAAGCGGCTGTGGATAAGGCGTTGAAGCAGGTGAGCGAGATCCAGGGTGGGCGGGAGACCGAGGTGCGGCAGACGCCGTTGGTTGATCTCACCAAGGGCTGACGCTGACTAGAGTGTTGTCGGCCGATATTGCAGCGCCTCGGCCAAGTGTTCACGGGTGATGCCATCGACTTGCTCAAGGTCCGCCAGAGTGCGCGCTACTTTGAGCAGTCGATGGGCCGCTCGCAGCGACAAAGTCAGCCGCTCACACGCCGTTTCCAGCCAGGTTTCGTCAACTGTGGATAACTTGCAGTGCCTGCGCAGGCCCGGTAAGTCGAGGAATGCGTTGGCACAGCCTTGGCGCTTTTGCTGCCGTTCTCGGGCATCGGCAACCAACTCGGCGGCGGTGGCAGTATCGTCGCCGGGTTTCAGCGCAGGATTTAACGCCGTGGCTTCGCGAGCAACCGTCAGGTGCAGATCGATGCGGTCCAGCAGGGGCCCCGACAGTTTGTTGCGGTAACGCTGGACCATGTCCGGTGTACAACTGCATTTACCACTGGGCTCGCCAAGATATCCACAGGGGCAGGGATTCATCGCGGCGACCAGTTGAAAGCGCGCCGGGAAGCGTACCCGGTCCTTGGCGCGGGAGATCACGATGTGGCCGGATTCCAGTGGCTCTCTCAATACCTCCAATACCTTGCGATCAAATTCCGGGAGTTCATCGAGGAACAACACGCCATGGTGGGCGAGGGTGATTTCGCCGGGTTGCGGTTTTGAACCACCGCCCACCAGTGCCGGGCCTGAAGCGGAGTGGTGTGGCTGTCGGAAAGGGCGCTGCGGCCAATGACTCAATGGCACGCAACTGGCGACAGATTGAATCGCCGCAACTTCCAGCGCTTCACTCTCGGCCAATGGCGGTAACAGTCCCGGCAGACGACTCGCCAACAACGTTTTCCCCGTCCCTGGTGGCCCACTGAACAGCAAGTTATGAGCTCCTGCCGCTGCAATCAGCAACGCGCGCTTGGCCGCGATTTGCCCCTGCACTTCGTTCAAGTCGGGATAGGGTTTGCTGGCGTAGAGCAAACCATTGGAAGCGTAGGGTGCGATGGGCGTATGGCCATTGAAATGCGCGACCGCCTCCAGCAAGTGATCCACTGCAATCACTTTCAACCCCGAAGCCAGGCAGGCCTCCTCGGCATTCGCCCGCGGCACCACCAGCGTGCGCCCGGCCTTGCGCGCAGCCAGCGCCGCCGGCAACACACCCCGAACCGCCCGCACAGCGCCCGACAACGCCAGCTCTCCCAGGCACTCCACGTCATCCAGCGTCAACGTTGGCACTTGCACACTGGCCGACAGAATCCCCAAGGCAATCGCCAGATCGAATCGCCCGCCGTCCTTCGGCAGATCGGCGGGAGCGAGATTCAAGGTGATACGCCGCGCCGGAAATTGCAGCCCCGAATTGATGATCGCGCTGCGTACTCGGTCCTTGCTTTCCTTCACGGCGGCTTCGGGCAAACCGACCATCGTCAGTGACGGCAAGCCGTTGGCCAGATGCACTTCTACGGTAACGGCGGGCGCTTCCACGCCAACCTGGGCGCGGCTGTGGACGATGGAGAGGGACATGGTCGTTCCTTGAGCTGACAGGGAACCGCTTCCTGCGGTTTTTGAAGGGTAGTCGTGGGCAGATGATTTAGCGTGGCGGCGGAGTAACCAAACTTTCGCAGGATGTTGCTGGGGGGCAAGCTGATTCCAGTCAGTTAAGCCGTAACGCGATCTGTAGCAGCTGCCGAAGGCTGCTACAAAGGTCACGTCGCGGCTGGTATTTGGGCGTAATCAACAGAGGAGCTAGATTTCTTTGTAGGACCGGGCCTGAATAGATGAAGGACTTCGGTGAAAGAGCTTGGACGCTCTTGTCGGATCGGGGTGGCTGCTTATGATCAAAGCTGATCAAGCCCTCAGGAGGGGATATGAGCAATTCTGGAATGCGGCCGATTCATCCTGGCGAAATCCTTGAAAAGGAGTTTCTTGAGCCGCTGGGTATTACAGCGGATGCTTTGGCTAGGTCGTTGAATGAGGTCGCGGGTGATGTGAGAGCTCTTGTGATGCAGGAGGGTGGTATCAGTCCTGAGCTCGCAAAGAAGCTCTCGCTCTGCCTGAAAACCACCCCCGAGTTCTGGCTAAACCTGCAATCGGCCTACGATCAGCGCAGAACCGAAATCGAGCGTGGTTGAGCTTCGGGAGCTTAAAAAGACTGCAGCACCCGCGAAGCACGCTTCCACCACGGCGCATTGACCCTACCTCGCGGTCGTTTCTCATTTGGCAGCAGTTGCGGAACATCCTGCAACCGAATCCACGGCTGGTTATTCCAGTGCAGCAAACTCAATGACATCTCCGGCCAGTTCAGCAAACTCAGGATCGGGCGCTCTGTTGAGGTGGGTTGCTGGGCGTCTCTGAGGGCTGGCACGACATCGTGGGTCAGCCATTCGCGCAGGCCTCGGTATTCGGGGCAGTAGTGGTAGATCAGTAACGCGTAGACGCCGGATTCGCTGATCAGCAGTGTGTTCTCTACTGTGCCGTGGATGAGCATTCGCACGGACTGGTGTTGGTCGGGGTCGAGTTTTCGTAACGCTCGTTCGTCGAGGAAAAGCCTTAGCAATCGGCCGAGGTCGCGGGCGCTGAACCAGGGCTGGTTTTCCAGGAGGCGGGCGTGGAGGTGGAGTTTGTGGCGGGTGAAGATGTGGGGGATTAGATAGTTTTCGTCCATGGTGCAGTTCTCGGGATCAAATGAAGAAAACTGCCTCTGATCGTCGCCAAACGAAAAAGGTGGCAGCCATGCGCGGGTTGGCGAACCGGTGACGCCCGAAAACCGGCAGACCCGAAGGTCTCCCACGCATAGCCGCCATAATTCGAGATGGGAACAAATTCCTCGGTCGAATGTGGTCGCGGTGCGTCGGGGTCTTCCAGGTCGCCAAACCCAGAGCTGAACATTCAGCTGGGGATGAGCATAGAAACTGGAGGCCTTACGACGCAATCGGACGGCGGTGGTGTTCTTTGTAGGAAGTTGCTGGGATGTTTGCGGGGCTTAAGATCAAAAGATCGCAGCCTTCGGCAGCTCCTACAGAAAACATTGAATGATCGTTCCCACGCTCTGCGTGGGAATGCATCCCGTGACGCTCTGCGTCACATCTGGAGCGGAACGCGGAGCGTCCCTGGCGGCATTCCCACGCAGAGCGCGGGAATGATCAGCTTACTCGGCGTCAGCAGGTGGGTTGAGCTTCGCTTCAAGCTCCGCCACTTTCGCTTCAAGGCTCTCCAACCGAGCCCGGGTCCGTGCCAGTACGACCATCTGGCTATCAAACTCTTCCCGGCTCACCAGGTCCAGCTTGCTGAAGCCGCTCTGCAACAGAGCCTTGAACTGGCTTTCGATTTCGCTTTTCGGCAGTGGGGTGTCGCCGCTGAAGAGGCGGGAGGCGGTGCCGCTCAGGGCGTCGAGGAAGTCTTTGGGCGCGAGCATGGGAAATGTTCCTGTCAACAATGGCGGGCAGTGTACCACGCAGTGTCTATAGTCAATCTCGGCGGCAACGGATGCACGCTTTTCGCGCATGTGGATGGGCGGCTGCGCACTGTTGTTGTGCGTAACCGTTGCGTCAATCGGCTGGAACGGCCTGCGGTAGCGGCCAAGGGCTTGAAATCAATGGGTTTTGGATAGATGGCAAGCTTTCTGCTTAGTCGCTGGTGACCCATGCACTGATGCAGTCGCTGTGACGAATGCAGTGCGCCAAGCGGAACGGGGGAAGTTTCGTGCGGAGTGGTTCGCTGGCGTCGGACGGGCAGGTAAGGCCGACGATGCGTTACAAAGCCAGGCACTGCGCTTAGACTTGAGTCGGGTTTGTTTTCCTGGGGCAAGTCCACCAATTCGGGAGAGAGTTTTCATGAAGCTAGTCACTGCCATCATCAAGCCGTTCAAACTGGACGACGTGCGCGAGTCGCTGTCCGAGATCGGCGTGCAGGGCATTACCGTTACTGAGGTCAAAGGCTTCGGTCGGCAGAAGGGTCACACCGAGCTGTATCGCGGCGCGGAGTACGTGGTCGATTTTCTGCCCAAGGTGAAGATCGATGTCGCCATTGACGACAAGGATCTGGACCGGGTTATCGAGGCGATAACCAAGGCCGCCAACACCGGCAAGATCGGTGACGGCAAGATCTTCGTGGTCAATCTGGAACAGGCGATTCGCATCCGTACCGGCGAAACCGATACCGACGCAATCTAAGCCGCCACAAACCCAACGCCCCAGGAGAAAACAATATGACTCTGCGTAAAATCGCAGGGCTAGGAGCCCTGTTGTCCCTCGTAATGCCCGGCCTGGCCATGGCGGCAGACGAAGTGGCGGCCCCAGTCCTCAATTCCGGCGATACCGCCTGGATGATGACCTCGACAGCCCTTGTGCTGTTCATGACCATTCCCGGTCTCGCGCTGTTCTACGGCGGCATGGTTCGCTCGAAAAACATTCTTTCCGTGATGATGCAGTGCTTCGCCATTACCGGTCTGATCAGCATTCTGTGGGTCATTTATGGCTACAGCATTGCGTTCGACACCACCGGCATGGAGCAGGGCGTCGTCAACTTCAACTCGTTCTTTGGCGGCATGGGCAAGGCGTTCCTCGCCGGTGTCACGCCTTCGAGCCTGACCGGTCCCGCGGCGCTGTTCCCCGAGGCGGTCTTCATTACCTTCCAGATGACTTTCGCCATCATCACCCCAGCGTTGATCGTCGGTGCTTTCGCCGAGCGGATGAAGTTCTCCGCCATGCTGATCTTCATGGGCATCTGGTTCACCCTGGTTTACGCACCGATTGCGCACATGGTCTGGTCCGGCAACGGCGGCCTGATGTGGGACTGGGGCGTGCTCGACTTCGCCGGCGGCACCGTGGTGCACATCAACGCCGGTGTGGCCGGTCTGATTGCCTGCCTGGTATTGGGCAAGCGTAAAGGCTTCCCGACCACCCCGATGGCCCCACACAACCTCGGCTACACCTTGATGGGCGCCGCGATGCTGTGGATTGGCTGGTTCGGCTTCAACGCCGGTTCCGCTGCCGCCGCTAACGGCACTGCCGGCATGGCGATGCTGGTCACCCAGATCGCCACCGCTGCTGCGGCGCTGGGCTGGATGTTTGCCGAGTGGATCACCCACGGCAAACCAAGCGCACTGGGTATCGCGTCGGGTGTTGTGGCCGGTCTGGTTGCAATCACTCCGGCGGCAGGCACCGTGGGCCCGATGGGCGCTCTGGTGATCGGTTTGGCGGCGGGCGTGGTGTGCTTCTTCTGCGCAACCACCCTGAAACGCAAACTCGGTTATGACGACTCCCTGGATGCCTTCGGCGTGCATGGCATCGGCGGTATCCTCGGTGCGATCCTGACCGGTGTGTTCGCGGCACCGGCCCTCGGTGGCTTCGGTACCGTCACCGACATTGGTGCACAAGTCTGGATTCAGTGCAAAGGCGTGGGCTTCACGGTGATCTACACCGCGATCGTCACGTTCATCATCCTCAAGGTCCTGGACGCTGTCATGGGGCTGCGTGTGACCGAGGAAGAAGAAGCTGTCGGCATCGATCTGGCGCTTCACAACGAACGCGGCTACAACTTGTAAGCACGCGCATGAAAAATTTGCCCGGCTTGCCGGGCATTTTTTTGTCCGGGATTTGTCAGTGAAGGAAGGGCTGAAAGGTTTTTTCTTACACGTTCGGTCGCGTTTACGACGGGCGTTTTTCTGCGGCCAATGGCTTACACGATTGAAGGATTATTAGGGCCTTTGTTTTTTTCCAGAGCGCGCTAGAATGCGCCCCGAACGTGCGGAGAACTGTATGTGGCAACAGACTCTGATTACCCTGCGAGCACGGCCCCGAGGCTTTCATCTGGTAACGGACGAATTACTCGCCGGCTTGCCTGAACTCAAGGCGTGTCGAGTCGGTCTGTTGCATTTGTGGCTACAGCATACCTCGGCGTCGTTGACCATCAACGAGAACGCCGATCCGGCGGTACGTCGCGACTTCGAACGATTTTTCAATCGTCTGATCCCACAAGGAACAGACGGCTATGAGCATAACGACGAAGGCCTGGACGACCTCCCGGCGCACTTCAAGGCCAGCGTACTTGGCTGTCAGCTCAGTTTGCCGATCTCGGCAGGCCGACTGGCGTTGGGGACCTGGCAAGGTGTTTATCTGGGCGAGCACCGTGATCACGGCGGTGCCCGTAAAGTCCTCGCCACCGTGCACGGTGAAGGGGCATGAAAACCGCTGGTTACCAGCGGTGGTTGATTTTTTTCCGGCAGCCGTCGACAGACGGCAAAGCTGGGCTATAACTAATCTGCTTTTCGCAAGTCATGAGGTAGAACATGAGCGACGATGATCTGGAAAACGACGACCTCGAAGTAGGCGACGAAGACGAAACCGAAGAAGGCCTGGAAGCGGCGGCAGAAGACGTCGCTGAAGATGACGGCGGTGATACGCCCGTTCCGACTGCCAAAGGCAAGGCCAAGGCTGCGGTGTCGGTCGATGAGCTGCCGAGCGTCGAAGCCAAGAACAAGGAACGCGACGCCCTGGCCAAGGCCATGGAAGAGTTTCTGGCACGGGGCGGCAAGGTGCAGGAAGTGGAGGCCAATGTGGTCGCCGATCCTCCCAAGAAGCCTGATAACAAGTACGGCAGCCGGCCTATCTAAGCGCCTGCTTCTTGCTTGCTGAACAAGCCCGCCGTCGCTGCGGGCTTTTTCATGGGCGCATAAATTCAAAGTCCGCCCTGATCCCTGTGGGAGCGGGCTTGCCCGCGATGGGGGCGTCACATTCGAAATTGATGTCGCCTGACACGCCGCTATCGCGGGCAAGTCGAATCGTCGCACCGCCGCTCCCACAGGTTATGTGTCAGGCGGAAGCCGAATTCCACCGCGCCAACAACCCCGGCAATTCCTTCAGGCTACGAATCTCGGCATCCGGCGCCTTCTCGGCTTCCCACACCTTGCCTGCCGGGTTAAACCAGATTGCCCGCAACCCCGCCTGCTGGGCACCGGCAATGTCATCGCCAGGATGATCGCCGATATGCACCGCTGTTTCGGCGGTTGCGCCGCCACGCTGCAGTGCTTCATGAAACAGTCGCGCATCGGGCTTGGCGATACCGATGTCTTCGGCGCACAGGGCAAACTTGAAGTAGTCCGCCAGCCCCAGCCGACGCACATCGGCATTGCCGTTGGTAACCACGCCTAAGGCGTAATGCTTGGCCAGCGTCTCCAGCGTCGGCTCAACTTCAGGAAACACTTCGATCTGATGCCGCGCATGCAGAAACACTTCGAAACCCTGATCGGCCAAGTCGCAAGCTACGGTATATCCGTAACCGGCTTCTTCCAGCGCATGGAACAACACCCGCCGCCGCAGGGCGCTGATGCGGTGCTTGAGGCTCGGTTCGTTGCTCAATACCCGCTCGCGAATCGACCACAAATGCTCCACCGGCACCGCGCCCAGGCTCGGCGCATGCTCGGTCAGCCATTCACGCAATATGGCTTCGGCGCTGGCGATCACTGGTGCGGTGTTCCACAGGGTGTCGTCGAGGTCGAAGGTGATCAATTGGATGGTCATGAATCATCGCCTTTAATGCGTTTGGCCCGTGGATGGGCACTGTCGTAGACCGTCGCCAGGTGCTGGAAGTCCAGGTGGGTGTAGATCTGGGTGGTCTTGATGTCCGAGTGGCCGAGCAGTTCCTGTACCGCCCGCAAGTCCTGGGAGGACTCCAGCAAATGGCTGGCGAAGGAGTGTCGCAACATATGTGGGTGCAGGTTCTGCCCTAGTTCGCGCTCGCCGGCGGCCTTGACCCGTACCTGAATCGCCCGAGGGCCGAGGCGCCGGCCTTGCTGGCTGACAAACACCGCGTCGTCCGCCGGGTTGGTCATGGCTCGTAGCGGCAGCCACAACTCCAGCGCTTCGCGAGCCTTTTTACCGACCGGCAACAGGCGGGTTTTACTGCCCTTACCTAGCACCTGAACCATACCGTCAGCCAGATCCAGCTGATCAAGATTGAGCCCCGTCAATTCAGAAAGCCGCAGGCCGGAGGAGTAGAACAGTTCCAGAATCGCCTGGTCCCGACGCGCCAGAAAATCATCCTCCACGGCGCCTTCAAGCAGTTGCAGCGCGCGGTCAGTGTCGAGGGTTTTCGGCAGGCGGCGCTCACCCTTGGGCGGTGCCAGGCCATTGGCCGGGTCGTGGTCGCACAGACCTTCGCGGTTCAGATAATGATAGAGCCCGCGCACTGCCGACAACAGCCGCGCCAGGCTGCGGGACGATTGACCCTGGGAATGCAGGCGAGCGATCAGGCTGCGCAGGCGCTGGATGTCCAGCGCGGCCCAGCTGTCGATGTTCTGTTTGACGCACCAGCCCAGCACTTTGTCGAGGTCGCGGCGGTAGGCGTACAGCGTGTGCGGCGACACCTGTCGCTCACTGCGCAGGTGTTCGCAGTAAGCGTCCAGTTGTCGTTCCACGATCAGCGTACCGAGCGCAGGGAGTTATTGACCCGTGGCAGCACGCGGCCCATGACTTCGGCGATGTAACTCAAAAACAGCGTGCCCACCGAGCTCTTGTAGTGCTGCGGATCGCGGCTGGCGATGGCCAGAACACCATGGATGCCCTGGTAGCTGATGGCGACGACGGCGGTGGAGCCGATCTGCTTGCGCTGTTCTTCGCCGAACAGGAAGTCCAGTTCGTGTTCCCGCAGGCTGCCGCTGACGCTTTTATCTTCCGAGAGCAAGCCGCCGATGGCCGTTTGCGCGTCGGCATGCGTCACCCAGCGGCCTACCGGCATCGGGTTGTCGCCCAGCAGGATCAGGCTGACGAAGGGCACCTGGAAATCCTGGCGAAGACTGTCTTCAACGCTGATCACCACATCTTCCAGGCTGGTGGCGTCCATCAGCGTGAGGATCAGGCGGCGGGTCTTGTCGAAGAGTCGATCGTTGTCCCGGGCCACGTCCATCAAATGCGAGAGGCGATGACGCAACTCGATGTTGCGGTCGCGCAGAATCGTCATCTGGCGTTCGACCAGCGAAATGGTGTCGCCGCGCTGGTGCGGAATGCGCAGGGCCGGGAGCAGTTCTTCATGCTCGATGAAGAAATCCGGATGAGCCTCCAGGTACGCGGCAATCGCCGCCGCCTCAAGGCTTTCGGAAGGGGATTCGTCGGGCTGTAGGGCGGGAACCTGGGGCTTGTCGGTCATGGATTTGGCTCACTCAAAGACGCACTTGTCCTTCGTATACGCGCACTGCCGGGCCGGTCATCATGACCGGTTGGCCAGGGCCTGCCCATTCAATGGACAGACGCCCGCCGGGCAGGTCGATCAATAGCGGCGAATCCATCCACCCCTGGCTGATCGCAGCCACTGCAGCTGCGCAAGCGCCGGTACCGCAGGCCTGGGTTTCTCCGGCGCCACGTTCCCAGACGCGCAACTGCGCGCGGTTCCGGTCGATGACCTGGAGAAAACCGACATTGACCCGTGCCGGGAAGCGCGGGTGATGTTCGATTTTCGGCCCCAGTTCATGCACCGGTGCTTTGTTGATGTCGCTGACCCGCAACACGGCATGGGGGTTGCCCATGGACACCGCAGCCAGTTCGACCATGGTGCCGTCGACGTCGACCTGATAGCTCAGGGCCTGGCTCGGCGCTTCGAACGGAATCTCGGCCGGGACCAGGCGTGGGGCGCCCATGTTGACGCTGATCTGGCCATCGTTGCGCACGTCCAGTTCGATGATGCCGCTTTTAGTCTCGACGCGAATCTGCCGCTTGGCGGTCAGGCGCTTGTCGAGCACGAAGCGGGCGAAGCAGCGCGCACCGTTGCCGCACTGTTCCACCTCGGAGCCGTCGGCGTTGAAGATCCGATAGCGGAAATCCACATCCGGGTTGCTGGGCGCCTCGACGATCAGCAACTGGTCGAACCCGATGCCGGTGTGCCGATCGCCCCACTGCTTGGCATGCTTGGGCAGGATGTGCGCGTGCTGGCTGACCAGGTCGAGAACCATGAAGTCGTTGCCCAGGCCGTGCATCTTGGTAAAACGCAGCAGCATGGGTTTACTCCGGCAGCAGGCTTTCGCCAGCAAACAACTCGGCTACCGTCTCACGGCGACGCACTTCAAATGCCTGATCACCGTCCACCAACACTTCAGCGGCACGGCCGCGGGTGTTGTAGTTGGAACTCATGACAAACCCATAGGCACCGGCCGAATGCACGGCCAGCAGGTCGCCTTCTTCCAGCGCCAGTTGACGATCCTTGGCCAGGAAGTCACCGGTTTCGCAGATCGGGCCGACGATGTCGTAGGCGCGAGCGGCGCTGTTACGCGGGCGCACGGCGGTGACGTCCATCCAGGCTTGATACAGCGCCGGGCGGATCAGGTCGTTCATGGCCGCGTCGACGATGGCGAAGTCTTTGTGTTCGGTGTGCTTGAGGTACTCGACCTGGGTCAGTAGTACGCCGGCGTTGGCGACGACGAAACGACCCGGCTCGAACACCAGCGCCAGGTCACGACCGTCGAGACGCTCGCGCACGGCCTTGATGTAGTCGGCAGCCAATGGCGGCTCTTCATCGCGATAACGCACGCCCAAACCACCACCGAGATCGATGTGGCGCAGGTAGATGCCGCAATCGCCGAGGCGGTCGACCAGGCCCAGCAGGCGGTCGAGGGCGTCGATGAATGGCGGCAGGGTGGTCAGTTGCGAACCGATGTGGCAATCGACGCCGACGACTTCCAGGTTAGGCAGTTGCGCGGCGCGGATGTACACGTCTTCGGCGTCGGCGATGGCGATGCCGAACTTGTTCTCTTTGAGACCGGTGGAGATGTACGGGTGAGTGCCGGCATCGACGTCCGGGTTGACGCGCAGCGAGATCGGCGCGCGAACGCCCAGCTCGGCGGCCACCACTTGCAGGCGTTCGAGCTCATCGGTGGACTCGACGTTGAAGCAGTGCACGCCGACTTCCAGGGCGCGACGCATGTCGTCACGGGTCTTGCCGACACCGGAGAACACGATCTTGTCGGCGCTGCCGCCAGCGGCCAGTACGCGCTCCAGCTCGCCACGGGAAACGATGTCGAAACCGGCGCCAATACGCGCCAGGACATTCAGTACACCCAGGTTGGAGTTGGCCTTGACCGCAAAACAGACCAGGTGAGGCGTGCCGGCCAGCGCATCGGCGTAAGCCAGGTATTGGGCTTCGATGTGGGCACGGGAGTAGACGTAGGTCGGTGTACCAAAGCGTTCGGCGATGGCGGACAGGGCAACACCTTCCGCGAACAGCTCACCGTCACGGTAGTTAAAAGCGTCCATAGCGTTCCCTTAGTAGACGTCGTGCTTGTGTGCTTTGGAGGCAGGCTGCTGTTGCGAGGACTTGGCCTGCTCGGCAGGATCCTGGTTCTCATCAGGCAGGTACAGCGGGCCTTTTTGACCACAGGCCGACACCAGGCAGGCAACCGCGACGAGCGCAGCAAGGGAAGAGATCAGGCGCTTCATGGCGAAATCCTTGAAAATGCATTAATTGCGCCGGAGTATACCGGCCACCCGGCAGCTTGCCTATGCGACGGGGCTCCCGTCCAGCGGGGCTTGGCCTGATGTGCGTCGGTTTAATGCAATCCCTGTGGGAGCGGGCTTGCCCGCGAAGGCGTTGGTTCAGTCAGCAAAGATATTGAATGTACTGACCCCTTCGCGGGCAAGCCCGCTCCCACAGATCGGTGCTTGGACGTTATCCTTTGCAATCACCGGGGCTCGGCCGTATCTTGCGGCGCTTGAGCGTGAGTAGACACTTTTTGAGGTTCCCGCAATGAGTTTGACCGAAGCCCGTTTCCACGACCTGGTCGATGCAACCCAGCAGTCGCTGGAGGATATTTTCGACGAGAGTGGCCTGGATATCGATCTGGAGAGTTCGGCGGGTGTACTCACCGTCAAGTTCGAAAACGGCAGCCAATTGATCTTCAGTCGTCAGGAACCGCTGCGTCAGCTGTGGCTGGCGGCGGTATCCGGCGGCTTCCACTTTGATTACGACGCAGAAAGCGAGCGCTGGATGTGTGACAAGAGTGAGGAGCAGCTCGGTGAGATGCTTGAGCGCATCGTCAAGCAGCAAGCCGACGTCGAACTCGATTTCGAAGGGCTGTGAGATCGTGACCCAGCCTGCGCCCGTTCGTCCGCCCAAACCGCTTTACAGCAATGTCAGCCCGGCGGTGCCGTCGCCGTGCAGTGGTGTGTGTCGGCTGGATGAACAGAAGGTCTGCCTGGGGTGTTTCCGTCATGTCGAAGATATTCGTGAATGGCGCTCGGCGGATGATGAGCGGCGGCGAGTGATTTGTGCGCAGGCTGCACAACGCAAAGTCTTGGCTTAAGGGCTTTTGTGGCGAGGGAGCTTGCTCCCGCTCGGTTGCGAAGCGGCCGCAAGATTTTGAGGGCCGCTCCGCGCCCCAGCGGGAGCAAGCTCCCTCGCCACAATGGTCAGCGCAGGGCCGTGGTCGCCTCCTGGCTTGTATATTTATTGAGCTGTGATAGTGTCCAGATACGCCTCAACCCATCGAGGCTCGTGAAAACCCCGCCTTTTTTCTGGCGGGGTTTTGCTTTTTTCGTGCAGAAGAAAGGAGTCTGCCCTGATCATGACCGCACCTTCCATCACCCTTACCCGTCTGGACGTACAGCGTCTGGAGCGCCTGATCGACAGCCTGGATGACACGCTGCCGGGCGTTATCGCGCTGCAAACCGAACTGGATCGCGCCGATACCCTGGTCGGTCACGAAGAGGTGCCAGCCGATGTCGTGACCATGAACTCCCGTGTGCATTGCCGTGAAGAAAGCAGCGGCAAGGACTATCACCTGACCCTGGTTTACCCCAAGGATGCCAACGCCGACGAAGGCAAGATCTCCATTCTGGCGCCAGTGGGCAGTGCGTTGCTGGGTTTGAAAGTCGGTCAGCACATTGACTGGCCAGCTCCGGGCGGCAAGACCTTGAAGCTGACCCTGCTGGAAGTTGAATCGCAGCCTGCCCATGGCGGCGACTTCCCGGAATAACATCCCTTCAGACCTGCTCGAGCGCCTCGTTCAGTGCGCGTTCCAGGTCGGCCTTGTAGCGCAGATACAGCTGAGTTGAACCCTGACCATCACCGAGCAGGCCCGACAGGTCCAGGTCGGTGATGTAGCAGCGATAGCGTTCAGTCTCGCGGCGCTGCTCGACGATTTCCCCGGCGACCACACTGAACAGTTGGTCGCCATATTCCAGCTCCGAAAATTCCCGCTGTTTGCAATACAACGTGACCTGCACCTGCCCTGGTGCGGCCTTGCCGATGATCGCCTGCACATCATAAAACGGTTTGTTGACCGGCGTTTGCGGCGCCGGCCGGGCTTCGGCCCGACGCGCCCGTGCGGTACCTGAAGGCAACAACTGGTAATACAAAGTCTCCAGGCTCAGCGGCTGGGCGGCGTCCATCGGCAGCAAGGCGTCGCGCCGATACTGGATCGATTGCAGGAAACGTTGCAGCGGCACCAGCAGGCTTTGTTCGTCGTGATAGGGCAAGCGTTGTTGCCACAAGGCATTGAACTCATCCAGTACGTACAGATCGGCCTGGTGTTCGTTGATCCGGTAGAACACCTGAATGCAGTCGGGTTGCCCCATGGGCAGGATCAGCGCCAGGTCGTGGTCTTCCAGTGCCATCGGGTCCAGATGCAACGGGCTGTAGCTCGCCAGTTCTTCGCCGAGGTAGTCAAGCAGTGCCGGCAGCGTGGCGAGGGCGACGTGATTGACTTGGCCGGGCACCAGTTCCAGCACGTGGTAATGCTGCTGGACCTGAATCAGGTAACGATGATTGAGTTTGCTCAGCAGCAGGTTCTGCGCGGTGTCGAGGATTTCTTCGACCCGCCGGGCAATGAATTGCGCGCGGTTGTGGCAGAAGCACCGCACCCGCAGCTTGGGCTGTTGTGGCCCGTCCGGCAGATTGTTGAGGTAATCGCGCAGGCAGTCGAGCAGGGCGTGGGGGCCGTCAAAGCGGCTGACCAGCACCTCGTTCCAGCTATTGAGCGTGACCTGATCCAGGGTCAGCACCAGGTTTTCCCGCACACCGGCATAGCTCAGGGAGTCAGTGCGCTCGGTGGTCATCAGGATGTTCAGGTCGCGATGGTGCTTGAGCGGGTCGATGCCGACGTTCACCAGAATCAGTACTTCGCTCGGCACACTGGCGCGCAGCAAAGGCTCTTCGGCGACAGTGGTCAAAGGCAGGGCGATGCTTTGTTGCAGGCTGCCGAGCAGGTTGAACAGTTCGAACTCGCTCAAGTCGCTGGTGCCTGGGTGCAGGGCCAGGCGGGTGCTGCTGTCGATCACGCCGTTACGGTGGCACCAGGTGAGCAGTTCCAGTAACTGACGACTGCGCTTGATCGGTGCGAAATGCTCCCACTCGTGGGCGGTCAGGCTGCCGTTGTACAAACCCCATTGGGTTTGCCCCGGTTCCTTCTTGTTGGGTGCCTCCACCAGCGTCAGGGTGTCTTCGGCCAGATCGGGAGCGATGCCCGGGTTGATGAATTCGACCTTGTCGGCCTTGCGCTCGAAGGCGGCATACAGCCGCCGGCCCAGCACATTGAGGTCGCGTTTGTTGATCAGGCTGACGGTCTGCTCGTTGCGGGCAAACTGCGTCAGGAAGCGGTAGCTGTAATTCAGCTCGCCGACCAAGGCTCTGCGTTCGGCACTGACCTGGCGGACTTTCCACTGGCTGCGGCTGTCGAGCAATGCGAGCTGACGCTGATCCCAATGCCATTCGTGGGCCAGGCGTTCGAGCAATGAACGCTGCCAGCTCTGGTTGCGACCGCTGCTGCCGGTGAGCTTGCGGTTGACCTTCAAGTACAGCGCGCGGCGTACCAGCTCCAGCCGTTCCAGTTCGCCCCGGGCCGTGAGGTATTCCTCGATGCGCCGGTAAACCACGACGTATGGATCCAGTTCGTCGAGGTCCAGTCGATTGGCAAACACCGCCTGCTTGAAACGCAGGCTCAGGCAGTGGACCTTGGGGTGTTCGCTGGCGTAGACCTCGGTCAGCAGCAGTTTGAGCACTGATTTGTACGGTGACTCGATGCCTTTGAATAACTGCCAGAGCCCGGCCCCGATGAATTCTCCGGGCGGGATGTACGCCAGATGCCCCAGGTCCAGGGTTTCGTCGGCACGGATGAAACGCTTGGATAACAGCGTATGGGTATACCGGTCGTACGCTGCCTCTTCATAAACCGGCACCAGCCACCAGATGGGTGTACGGCCGGCCAGCCAGATCGCGGTGCGGTAGAACTCGTCCAGCAGCAGGTAGTGCTGGGTGGTGCCGCAGTCTTCCGAACTCAGTTGGGTATCGCGCTCGCCGAGCACGAAGCGAGCCGGGTCGATCAGAAAGAAATGCGCCTCGGCACCCTGGCTGGCGGCCCATATCTCAAGCAGCTGGCATTTCTTGCGCAGCTCTGTGAGCTCGCTTTCGCTCAAGTCCGGTCCGTGACAGACCCATACGTCCATGTCGCTCTGATCGGCCTGGGCCAGGGTGCCGAGGCTGCCCATCAGGAACAGACCGTGAATCGGTCGCGGCGGATTGCTGCCGTGGCGCGGCTTATAGGAAAACGAGCGAGTCAGGCGCTGGGCTTCGGCGAGGGCGTTGGCGTCCGGTTCGTAATTCGACAGCCCGGCCGGGGTGCTACCCGAAACATAACCCGGCAACAGCGGATGATTGACATGGAAAAACAGCGGCAGCAGGGTCAGAACCGTTTGCTGGCGGGTCGACAACCCTTCCATGGCACGGGCCATCCGGCCCTCGTTGAGCTTCAGAAAGCGGGCGCGCAGTTGGCTGAGAACCTTGCGGTCGATTCCCTCGTCCAGATCGGGGCGGATTTCATGGGTACGGGTCATGTCAGCTCAATCCGGCTCGCGGGGCTCGGACGTGGGAGGGCTCGGGATGAGGGGCAGTTTAGCGCCTCGGCCTCGGGACTTTTCAGCTGATTTTGTGTTTCTGGCGTCAGATTTCTATCGCGCGGCGACAGCGGGCACCCAAGTGTGCCCGCGGAAATCCCGTGACAGAGGTTTCCGTGGGCGATGCGGCGATGCTCAGGCTGTTTCGCGCACGGACAGAATGGTTAGAACGGTTTGCACATTTTGTGCAGCGTCACGCCCCAGGCTGGTCAGATAACCGCCATCGGGCTGGGTGATCAATTCTTTGTCGAACAGTCTTTGGGCGGCGGCAATGGCTTTCGGGGCAGCGGTCTGATGAATTTTCAAACCTTCCTGGGAACTGTCCAGGTTGAAGAGGGCGAGGATTTCCAGTTCGGCAACCAACTCAGGGGTAAGCGACATAAGGACTCCAGACTTTCTAGGAATTGGACGATAGCGCTCCTAAGGTGATCCCACTCGCGCAGCATGTCCAGCGCTCGTAACAGGGTTTTTTGCCTCGGGGTGGTTTCCAGTTTAGTCAGCGTCTGGGGCAAGGCGGTATTGATTGGTGACAATCTGTGTGGAGGCGGGCCGCTGTGGCGAGGGAGCTTGCTCCCGTTGGGTCGCGAAGCGGCCCCAAAGCTTTGCGACTGCTGCGCAGCCGAACGGGAGCAAGCTACCTCGCCACAAAAGCCCCGTGACAGCGCTGGGTTATTTTTTTTCCGGCGGCAACTCTGGCAGCGCGCGCAGTGCGGTTTCGTACCATTCGGTGTTGAACGCGCGGTCTTCTTCGAGGATCGCGTCGATTTCCACAGCCAGCACGTGGGCCATCAGGTTGAGGATTTCTTCACGCTCGTAACCCACCAGGGTCAGTTTGTTGAAGGTCGCCTTGGCCGCTGGCGGGTTATCGCTTTCGATCTGGTTCTCGATCGCTTCGATCAGCGTCGTTTCAGCGAATTCTTCTTCGTCGTTGTCGATGTCGTTTTGCTCGCTCATGGCAGGCTCCTCAAGGAAAGGCGGCCAGTTTACCTGCATTCAGCGCTGTGATGCTTCTGGCAAGAAGTGCCCGGGCGTTCTATAACTGGCGCTGCCAACCCCCTGCACGGCCTGGAGGCTATGTAATGCTCAAGCTTTATGGATTTTGCGTCAGCAACTACTACAACATGGTCAAGCTGGCGTTGCTGGAGAAGGGACTGCCATTTGAAGAGGTGCCGTTTTACCCAGGCACCAGCCCCGAGGCGCTGGCGATCAGCCCGCGCGGCAAGGTTCCTGTGTTGGGCGTCGAACAAGGTTTCATCAATGAAACCAGCGTGATTCTCGAGTACCTCGAGCAGAGCCAGAAAGGCACGCCGCTGTTGTCGAGCGACCCCTTCGAGCGAGCGCAGGCGCTGGCTTTGGCCAAGGAAATCGAGTTGTACATCGAGCTGCCGGCGCGCGCCTGCTACCCCGCAGCGTTTTTCGGCATGTCCGTGCCGGAGGCTATCCAGGAAAAGACCAAGGCTGAGTTACTGCTGGGGTTCGCCTCGCTGGGCAGGCACGGCAAATTTGCCCCTTACGTAGCGGGTGACAGTCTCAGCATTGCGGATTTGTATTTCCTGTACAGCGTGCCGATGGCGTGTGCTGTGGCGCAGAAGCTGCTCGATATTGATCTGCTGGCCAAGATGCCAGCGGCAAGGGCGCTGCTGGAACGTTTGGAGCAGAATCTGCATGTGCAGCGGATCGCAAAGGACAAGAACGCGGCGATGCCTGCGTTTCTGCAGATGATCGCGTCCAAAAAGTAGGTTTTGTAGTGCTCTGAAGTCAGTCATCGCGGGCAAGCCCGCTCCCACAGGTTTCTCTGTCTGCCATAGATTTTGGCCAGTCGGAGATCCTTGTGGGAGCGGGCTTGCCCGCGATGCTTTTAGCGGCTGGCGAGCAGTGCCTGACCGCGTACAACAGCCTTTTTGACCTGCGCTGGCGCAGTCCCGCCGATATGGTCACGGGCATTCACCGAGCCTTCCAGGGTCAGCACGGCAAATACGTCCTGCTCGATCTGATCGCTGAACTTGCGCAGTTCTTCCAGGCTCATTTCCGCCAGGTCCTTGCCGCTTTCCACGCCGTACTTCACCGCGTGGCCAACGATTTCGTGGCAATCACGGAACGGCAGGCCACGGCGAACCAGATAGTCAGCCAGGTCGGTGGCGGTGGAGAAACCGCGCAGAGCCGCTTCGCGCATCATCGCGTGTTTCGGCTTGATCGCCGGGATCATGTCGGCAAAGGCCCGCAGCGAATCGCGCAGAGTGTCGGCGGCGTCGAACAGCGGTTCCTTGTCTTCCTGGTTGTCCTTGTTGTAGGCCAGCGGCTGGCCTTTCATCAGGGTCAGCAGGCCCATCAGCGCGCCGAATACCCGGCCAGTCTTGCCGCGAACCAGCTCTGGGACGTCCGGGTTTTTCTTTTGCGGCATGATCGAGCTGCCGGTGCAGAAACGGTCCGGCAGATCGATGAACTGGAACTGTGCGCTGGTCCACAGCACCAGCTCTTCGGAGAACCGCGACAAGTGCATCATCGCGATGCTCGCGGCCGAGCAGAACTCGATGGCGAAGTCGCGATCGGACACGTTGTCCAGGGAATTACCGCCGACGGCGTCGAAGCCCAGCAGTTGAGCGGTGTATTCGCGGTCGATCGGGTAAGTGGTGCCGGCCAGCGCGGCACTGCCCAGCGGCATGCGATTGGTGCGCTTGCGGCAGTCCACCAGACGCTCGTAGTCGCGGCTGAGCATTTCGAACCAGGCCAGCATGTGGTGCCCGAAGGTCACCGGCTGCGCGGTTTGCAGGTGAGTGAAGCCCGGCATGATGCTGGCGGCTTCGCGCTCGGCCTGCTCCAGCAAGCCTTGTTGCAGGCGAGTGATTTCGCTGAGGATCAGGTCGATCTCGTCACGCAGCCACAGGCGGATGTCAGTGGCGACCTGGTCGTTACGGCTGCGACCGGTATGCAGCTTTTTACCGGTGACGCCGATGCGGTCGGTCAGACGCGCCTCGATGTTCATGTGCACGTCTTCAAGGTCGATGCGCCAGTCGAACTGGCCGGCCTCGATTTCACCCTGGATGGTTTTCAGGCCATCGATGATGCTGTCGCGCTCGGCATCGGTCAGCACGCCGACCTTGGCCAGCATGCTGGCGTGGGCGATCGAGCCCATGATGTCGTGGCGATACAGGCGCTGGTCGAAGGTGACGGAGGCGGTGAAGCGGGCGACGAAGGCGTCGACGGGTTCACTGAAGCGGCCGCCCCAGGACTGATTGGTCTTGTCAGTGCTCATGAATTCGCTCGTATCGGCTTGAAGAAAGATGGCGTGGAACGCTGACGCGGATAATAACAGGGTTGCCAATCCTGTCGCTGACACTGGTCGACAGGTTTTTTCTCATCGCGCCGCCCCTGCTCGAAGCAAGCGATACAGAAATTGCGCAACGATATTTTTCAATTGAGCAATAACGTCCCGGCAACCGTCTACAGTTGGACAGAGGATCAGCGCACTTCTCGATGCTGCAGCTGACTATAGAGAGAAGAGGGGTGTTCATATTGTGTATCAGCAAACCCTACGGCGATGCCTCGCCAGTGCGGGCCTGGGCCGCCAGTCACGCGGCAGATGAAAATTTAGCCGCCGGTCTCGCGGCACTTTTTGGCCCTCGCGCTAGTCTTAGCGTGGATCGCGGTGACGGACGTCACTTCACCTGTCTACGCTATCCTTGTGCGAGACTCACGCAGGAATCCAGCGCAATATGAATGTCCTGATCGTTGATGACGAACCCCTGGCCCGCGAGCGCCTGAGCCGAATGGTCGGCGAACTCGAGGGATACAATGTCCTGGAGCCCAGCGCCACGAACGGCGAAGAGGCGTTGGCACTGATCGACAGTCACAAACCGGATATCGTGCTGCTCGATATTCGCATGCCGGGCCTCGATGGCCTGCAAGTGGCTGCACGATTGTGCGAACGCGAAACCCCGCCCGCCGTGGTGTTTTGCACCGGGCCCGATGAATTTGCCGTGGAAGCCCTACAGGCCAGCGCCGTGGGCTATCTGGTGAAGCCAGTGCGCACAGAACAGTTACATGAAGCATTAAAGAAAGCCGAGCGACCCAATCGCGTCCAGCTCGCGGCCTTGACTCGTCCGGCGGCCGAAACCGGTAGCGGTCCGCGCAGCCACATCAGCGCCCGCACCCGAAAAGGCATCGAACTGATTCCGTTGGGTCAGGTGGTCTACTTCATTGCCGACCACAAGTACGTCACCTTGCGTCATGAAGGCGGTGAAGTGCTGCTCGACGAACCACTCAAGGCCCTCGAAGACGAATTTGGCGACCGTTTCGTGCGGATCCACCGCAACGCCCTGGTTGCTCGCGAACGCATCGAGCGGCTGCAGCGCACGCCCCTGGGGCATTTTCAGCTGTTTCTCAAAGGCCTGAACGGCGATGCCCTGATCGTCAGCCGACGTCATGTGGCCGGCGTGCGCAAAATGATGCAACAGCTTTAAGGGCGGATTTCTACCCTATTACCGGACATTGAGGGCCAGGGAGGCCATGCGGTTTCTGATACAAGTCAAAGTGGATTTGGCTGAGCTGTTATTATCCGCCGTATCTATTCAGTACGGATTGATTGATCCATGTCCTCTCGCGAAATCCGCATCGCCACCCGCAAAAGTGCTCTCGCCCTGTGGCAGGCCGAATATGTCAAGGCTCGTCTGGAACAGGCCCATCCGGGCCTGCTCGTGACGCTGGTACCCATGGTCAGCCGCGGCGACAAGCTGCTCGATTCGCCGCTGTCGAAAATCGGCGGCAAGGGCCTGTTCGTCAAGGAACTGGAAACCGCGCTGCTGGAAAATGAAGCCGACATCGCCGTGCATTCCATGAAAGACGTGCCGATGGACTTCCCCGATGGCCTCGGTCTGTTCTGCATTTGCGAGCGCGAAGACCCGCGCGACGCCTTCGTTTCCAACACCTACGCCAGCCTGGATGAGTTGCCAAAAGGCAGCATCGTCGGCACCTCCAGCCTGCGTCGTCAGGCGCAGTTGTTGACCCGCCGCCCGGACCTGGAAATCCGCTTCCTGCGCGGTAACGTCAACACCCGTCTGGCCAAGCTCGATGCCGGCGAATACGACGCTATCATCCTCGCCGCGGCGGGTTTGATTCGCCTGGGCTTCGAAGACCGCATCACCTCGGCGATCAGTGTCGACGACAGTCTGCCGGCCGGTGGCCAGGGCGCGGTCGGTATCGAGTGCCGTAGCGCCGACACTGAAATTCATGCGCTGCTGGCGCCGCTGCATCACCAGGACACGGCCACCCGTGTCACTGCCGAACGTGCCCTCAACAAACATCTGAATGGCGGCTGCCAGGTCCCGATCGCCTGCTACGCCGTGCTTGAAGGCGAGCAGATCTGGTTGCGTGGTCTGGTCGGCGATCCGAACGGCGGTCTGCTGCTCAGTGCCGAGGCCCGAGCGCCACGCGGCGATGCCGAGGCCTTGGGCGTACAAGTGGCCGAAGACCTGCTGAGCCAAGGCGCCGCCGACATTCTGAAAGCAGTCTATGGCGAGGCAGGGCACGAGTGACTGGCTGGCGCTTGTTGCTGACGCGCCCTGCGGATGAGTCGGCGGCGCTTGCCGGTGTGCTGGCTGATGCGGGGGTTTTCAGCAGCAGTTTGCCGCTTTTAGATATCGAGCCGATTCCCGCCTCTGACACAATGCGCGAAGTCATTCAGAACCTGGATAGCTATTGCGCGGTGATCGTGGTCAGCAAGCCGGCCGCCAGAATCGCTGTCGATCTGCTCACCCAATACCGGCCACAGCCACCGGTTCCGAGATGGTTCAGCGTGGGCGCGGCGACGGCGCAGATCCTCGAGCATAACGGGCTGGATGTAAGTTTCCCGGTCGACGGTGACGACAGCGAAGCCTTGCTTGAGCTTGCGCCGTTGCGCGAGGCTGTCACTCGACCCGATCCGCGAGTGCTGATCATGCGCGGGGAGGGTGGGCGCGAGCTGCTGGCTGAGCGTTTACGCGAGCTTGGTGCTAGTGTCGAGTATCTGGAGTTGTATCGACGCGGTTTGCCGCAGTACCCGCCGGCAACGCTGCCTGACCGGATCAAGGCGGAACGCTTGAACGGGCTGGTGGTCAGCAGTGGACAGGGTTTTGAGCACCTGCACCGATTGGCTGGCGATGCCTGGCCGAGCATGGTGCGGTTGCCGTTGTTTGTTCCAAGCCCCAGGGTCGCCGAGCTGGCGCGCGCCGCCGGGGCCCAAACAGTTGTGGATTGTCGTGGCGCCAGTGCCGCGGCCTTGCTGGCGGCGTTACGGGAACACCCCGTGCCCGTTTTCTAATGCAAAGGATGGATACGTGAGCGAAACAGCCTTGCCTAAAGATGACGTCCGGCCCGTGCTTGATGCACCGGCTGATGCACCGGTTGAAACTGCGCCACCTGCCGTTGAGCAGCGCCGAGGCAATGGGTTGGCAATCGTTGCGCTGCTGTTGGGTGCGGCCGGTGTTGCCGTGGGCGGTTGGGGAGTCTGGCAGGTGCGTCACCTGCAAGCCACTAACCAGCAACAGTTGAGTCAGGTTCAGGCGCTGAATGATCAGGCCCAGAGCCTGAAGCTCAACGAGCAACGCCTGACGGCTCGCCTCGAGCAAATGCCGGCCGCCGAAGAACTCGACGCGCGCAGTCGCTTGGTCACTCAACTCCAAGGCGATCAGCAACGCTTGAATCAACGTCTGGAAACCGTCCTCGGCGCGAGCCGCAAGGACTGGCGTCTGGCCGAAGCCGAGCATTTGCTGCGTCTGGCCAGCCTGCGCCTGTCGGCGTTGCAGGACATCAGCAGCGCCCAGGCCCTGGTGCAAGGCGCCGATGAAATTCTCCGTGAACAGAATGACCCCGGGGCTTTTGCCGCTCGTGAGCAAGTGGCCAAAACCCTGGTAGCCCTGCGCAGTACCGAACAGCCGGATCGCACCGGGTTGTTCCTGCGCTTGGGGGCGTTGCGCGATCAAGTGATCAACCTCACCGAGCTGGCACCGGAATACAAGGACCGTGGCGAATCCCTGCTGGGCCTGACTGCCGATGGCGACGGTGCCAGTCGCTGGGCGCAATGGTGGGATCAGATCTCGCGTTATATCCGCATCGACTTCAACGCCGACAAGAATGTCCGGCCGTTGCTGGCAGGGCAGAGCCTGAGCCAGGTGCGCCTGGCTCTTAGCCTGGCGCTGGAGCAAGCACAGTGGGCCGCGCTTAATGGCCAAGCCGCGGTTTACACCCAGGCGCTGGCCGAAGCGCGGGACGTGCTCAAAGGCAACTTCAACCCGGACAACCCTCAGAGCAAAATCATGCTCGAGCAAGTGTCCGAGTTGAGCAAGCAGCCAGTCACGGTGGTCACGCCAGATCTGACGGGCACGTTGAGTTCGGTTCAGGCCTATCTCGAGCGTCGTAACGTCAATGCCGAGGAATCGGTGAAACCTCTGGCCAAACCTGCCGCGAGCACTATGCAGGAGGCCACGCCATGAAGCGCCTCTATGTGATTGTGTTCGTGGTCATCGCCGCTGCCGCCGCGCTAGGGCTGGCGATTGCCGAGCATTCCGGCTACGTGCTGATCGCCTACAAAACTTTCCGTTACGAATCGAGCCTGTGGGCAACCCTGGCCCTGGTAGTCGTGCTGTGGCTGGTGTTCTGGGGCATCAAGGTGTTGATCGAGCTGGTGACGACTTCCGGTGGAGTGGTCAATCCATGGTCGCGGCGCAATCGCAGTCGGCGGGTGCAAGTAGCGATCGAACATGGTCAGCTGGATTTGGCCGAGGGCCGTTGGGCCAGTGCACAGCGTCATCTGTATCGCGCAGCGGAAGCCGAGCGCCAACCGCTGCTCTACTACCTCGGTGCTGCCCGCGCCGCGAACGAACAAGGTCACTACGAGGAAAGCGACAACCTGCTGGAGCGCGCTCTGGAGCGGCAGCCCCAGGCCGAGCTGGCGATTGCCTTGAGTCATGCCCAATTGCAGACCGACCGCGGCGACACTGACGGCGCGCTGGTAACCCTGCAAGCCATGCACGAGCGTCATCCACATAACGTCCAGACTCTGCGCCAGTTGCAGCGCCTGCATCAGCAGCGGGGCGACTGGTCGGCCGTGATTCGCTTGTTGCCGGAGTTACGCAAGGACAAGGTATTGCCACCAGCCGAACTGGCTGAGCTGGAGCGCCGGGCCTGGGGTGAAAATCTTTCGTTGGCGGCGCACCGGGAAGAGGACGGAACGGTTGGTTTGCAATCGCTCAATCGCGCCTGGCAGCAACTCACCGCTGCTCAGCGCCAGGAACCGCAACTGGTGCTGGCCTATGCTGATCAGTTACGGCAGCTGGGGGCGCAGGTCGAGGCCGAAGAGGTCCTGCGTACAGCCCTCAAGCGCAAATACGACAGTCATCTGGCACGCCTGTACGGGCTGGTTCGCGGCAGCGATCCGGCCAGGCAACTGCACATCGCCGAGGGTTGGCTCAAGGATCATCCTGCCGACCCCAGCCTGTTGCTGACGTTGGGCCGTTTGTGTCTGCAAAGCAGTCTGTGGGGCAAGGCCAGGGATTATCTGGAGAGCAGCCTGCGTGTGCAGCGCAACCCTGAAGCCTGCGCCGAACTGGCGCGGTTGCTGGCGCAACTGGGTGACACCGAACGCAGTAATCAGCTGTTCCAGGAGGGCTTGGGTCTATTGGATGAGCGCTTGCTGGCGGCACCGCTGCCAGTGCCGGCTCACGCTTGATGCCGACTTGTAGCCGCTGCCGAAGGCTGCGTTCGGCGGCGAAGCCGTCGTCATAAAGGTTATGCGGTTCCTCTGTTAAACCGCGGTGCCTGTTTTACGACTGCTGCGCAGCCGAACGCAGGCTGCGCCAGCTGCTACAAGGGGCGGGAATCGCTTCGAATCCGCCACTGTTTCAGCGTTGTAATCCTTCGCCGGCAACGTCCTACAGAGGACTACATCAAATCCTCTCGACCCTGTCGGGAATTCCCTACACTTCTGGTGAAGTGTCCGTGGTGGTCTGCCTTGAAAGGCTGCCGCGCTTTCCTCTACCGTAACCGCCTGTCTCTACTGTTACGGAAAAGCCATGTCTTTGGCCTGCTCACGCTCCTTGTTTTTCATGGTTTTCATCGCAGGTGCCCTGGCGTTGGGCGTTTCCTATTACCTGGAATATGCGGTCGGTCTCAAGCCTTGCGGGTTGTGCCTGTTGCAACGGGTTTGTCTGGCGGTGCTCACGGGTGTCTGCCTGACGGCTTCGGTGCAGGGGCCTGGCCGCTTCGGGTCATTCTTGTATTGGCTGCTGGGTTTGCTCTGCAGTCTGGCCGGTACCGTCACAGCGTGGCGACAGGTCGTGTTGCAGAGCGACCCGGTGCATCAGCTGTCGGCATGCTCGCCCAATCTGGCCGATCTGTTCGCCAGTACGCCGTGGGTGTGTGTCGTGCAGCGAATGTTCCAGGGCACCGCCGATTGCGCGGAAATTTCCTGGACGCTATTCGACCTGAGCATCCCGGAGTGGAGCCTGCTGTTCTTCGTCGCAATGATGATCCTGGGCGGGTATCAGTTGCTGCGCCTTGTCTGGATCGCGTGTCAGCGACCGCTCAGCGGCGAGTCGTCGCACCGGGTCTTGGCGGGCGATTAAACACTTGTATGAACTTTATCTCCTGCGTACCTTGAAGCCATAGGCGCGCGGGCATAATCTGGCCCGCACGTGTCATTGGAATTATGTTGCTCGTTGCTGTTCTGCCTGACCAAGACCGGATGTGCCGTGTGTTGGGGGCAGGCGTAGAACGGCATGACCCATTAGGGAAGAGAGATCGCCATGTTAGATAGTTGTCAGAATGCTCAGGAACGCTGGGGTGGGGTTCATAAGCTCATTGACCGCTGGCTACAAGAGCGTGAAGAGTTGGTAAAGGCATTCCACGACTTGCGAAATGCCAAACCGGCTTTCGCCGACAAGTCCTTGAACGGTCGGTTTTGCGAGATTCTTGTCGATTACGTTTCGGCCTGGCATTTCGAAGTGAGTGAGCATCTGGTCAATGAGGCCAAGGCCTTTGGCGACGATGGCGGCCTTGAACTGGTGAAGCAGATCAACCCGCGTATCGATGTGAGCACCGAGATGGCTCTGTCGTTCAATGATCATTGTCACAAAGGTGATTGCAACGATACCGAGCGTTTCGCCGAAGCGCTGGAAAAACTGGGCAGCCAACTGCGTGAGCGTTTCGAACTGGAAGATTGCCTGATCGAAGTGCTGCACACGGCCCACAAGGAAGAGAGTTCGGTTCAGGCCTGAACCCTTCCCGGCTGGTCACTGAAAACGGTGCGCAATGCGCGCCGTTTTCGTTTCCGGCATTCAGCTTGTGGCACCCCGCAATTCGACTTCGAATACCAGCGGTGTAAACGGCGCGATCAAGTCGCCAGCACCGTCGGCGCCATAGGCTTGCGCCGATGGAATCACCAGGCGCCATTTCGCGCCGACCGGCATGTCTTGCAGCGCACTGCGCCACCCCGCGATCACGCTATCAAGATTGAACCACTGCGGCTGGTTGTTCTGGTCGAACACTGTGCCGTCAGGCAGGCGTCCGATATACAGCACTTGAACCTTGCCGTTCGGGCCGGCCTTGGCGCCGTTGCCCGGCGTCAGCTCCGTCAGCAATATTCCATCCGTCAATTCGCGAACCCCAGGCCTGGCTTTTTCTTCGGCGAGAAAACGCTGCTCTTTTTCGAGGGCGACTTCGCTTTGCGGGACGACGGGTTGCTCAGCGACCCGGGCTTCGTGCTCGGCAAGAATCTGTTCGATCCGCTCGTCTTTCAGTGCCAGCGGCTTGCCTTGATAGGCTTGCTGCAAACCTTCGAGCAGTGCCTGAAGTTGCAGATCCGGAACTTCCTGGCGCAAGCGTTCGCCAAGGCTTGCGCCCAAGCTGTAAGCAAGATCGTGAGCGTCATTTGCGGCGATTTTTTCGGAGGCCTGGGCCACGGAAAAAAACACGCACAGCGATAAAAAAAGGTAGCGCGACATGGGCACTCTCCGATCTGAGATGCGCAGGATTATGCCAGTGTGAATGCGCTCGAAGGTAAACTGGTTTTGCGCCAGCGCAGAACATTTTTACTTCGTTGCAACGTAGCGCTTTCGATACTGTCAAGATGCCCTAGCGGCGGTTGCAGCAGAGGTCTAGTATGAGCCGCATTCACGTCAGCCAGGAGGTAAACCATGTCGGCCACCAAGAAGCCAGTAAATACTCCGTTGCACTTACTCCAACAACTCTCGGGCAGCCTGCTCGAGCATTTGGAAAACGCTTGTTCCCAAGCCTTGGCTGATGCTGAAAAACTGCTCGCCAAACTGGAGAAGCAGCGCGGAAAAGCGCAGGAAAAACTGCACAAATCCCGCACCAAATTGCAGGACGCTGCGGCGGCCGGCAAAGCCAAGGCGCAAGCCAAGGCCAAAGGTGCGGTGAAAGAACTTGAGGACTTGCTCGACGCTCTCAAGGATCGTCAGTCCGATACGCGCAGCTACATCCTGCAACTCAAGCGCGACGCTCAAGAAAGCCTGAAATTGGCCCAGGGTGTCGGTCGTGTCCAAGAGGCTGTCGTCAAGGCGTTGTCCCTGCGTTCGGCCAAGCCAGCTGCGGCACCTGCGAAGAAAGCCGCTGCCAAACCGGCTGCTGCAAAAGCATCGGCCAAGCCTGCTGCCAAAGCTCCGGTGAAAACCGTAGCCAAGCCAGCTGCAAAACCTGCGGCGAAAAAACCAGTCGCTGCCAGTGCTGCGAAACCCGCAGCTAAAACGACGGCTGCCAAACCTGCCGCCAAGCCAGCTGCTGCCAAAACAGCCGCCGCTAAACCAGCTGCAAAAACCACGGCTGCCAAACCCGCCGTGGCAAAAACTGCAGCGGCAAAACCAGCGGCTAAATCTGCTGCCAAGCCAGCCGCTAGAACTGCCGCCGCGAAACCTGCTGCCAAACCAGCCGCCAAACCTGTCGCGGCTAAAACCGCTGCAGTCAAGCCTGCTGCAAAACCCGCTGCGAAACCCGCTGTAAAAGCTGCGGCCAAACCTGCCGCGAAACCGGCTGCCAAAACTGCTGCTGCGAAACCTGCTGCCGCTGCCAAGCCAGCCACTGCAGCCAAGCCAGCCGCTGCAAAACCAGCAACCAAACCCGCGGCCAAGCCAGCAGCAAAACCGGCCGTGAAAAAGCCGGTCGCCGCTGCCAAACCGGCTGCTGCGCCAGCGATCAAGCCAGCAACTTCGGCCCCTGCTTCTTCGGCCTCGGCGTCGCCCGCGCCTGCAGCAACCACCTCGATCACCACGTCTGCGCCAACGCCAGCCGCGTCGTCGAGCACCAGCACCACCCCAACCAGCGCTTCCTAAGTGCCGGTTACCGCGACGCGCAGCTGATGCAGCGCGTCGCGGTCCAGGTTGGCGGCGCCTGCCGCCACACCTTCCAGCCAGGCCGAGAGATCGGTCGCCTCATCCTGCGGCCAGCTCTTTGCCGATCGCTCCAGTCGCAACAACAGCTGTCGCTCGGCTTTCAGTTCCAGGGTTTTGACTTGTTCGCGCAACGTATGCAGTTCGACGTCTTCGGCCGCGCTGGCCTTCCATTGCCTACGCAACGCCCGTAGCGGTTGCACGATATCCGCGTCCCAGGGCTCGGCTACATCGCGAAGCTGCTTTATTCGTTGCTCGTTGCAGGCGACACCCCGCTGTCCCAGCCACAGACCACAGAGCAACAGACACACGTTCACCCCGGCCGACTGCAATTGCAGGCAGGCAGCTTCAACGCCGGGACGGGCGTAAGTGCCAAGGGAAAAGCTCCACAGGTCAGAGGACATAGTGCTACTCGCGCCAGTTGCGAGCGAAGCTGGTAGACTCCGCCGCCATTATGATTCGACTTCAGAACCTGACTTTACAGCGTGGCCCGCAACGTCTGCTAGAAGACGCCGAGCTGACCCTGCACGCCGGCCACAAAGCCGGCCTCATCGGTGCCAACGGCGCCGGCAAATCGAGCCTGTTCGCCTTGATCCGGGGCGAACTGCACCCGGACTCGGGTGACTGCTTCCTGCCGGCCGACTGGCGCATCGCCCACATGCGCCAGGAAATCGAGACGCTCGAACGCATCGCGGTCGACTACGTGCTCGATGGTGACCTGCGCCTGCGCGAGGTGCAACGCGACCTCGCCGCAGCCGAAGCGGCCCATGACGGTGCCGCTCAGGCCCGCCTGCACTCGGAACTCGACAGCGCCGACGGCTACACCGCCGACGCTCGGGCTCGAAAGCTGCTGGCCGGCCTTGGGTTCACCAACGAGCAGATGGATCGGCAAGTAGGAGATTTCTCTGGTGGCTGGCGGATGCGTCTGAACCTGGCGCAGGCTTTGATGTGCCCTTCGGACCTGTTGCTGCTCGACGAACCGACCAACCACTTGGACCTCGACGCCATCATCTGGCTCGAAGAGTGGCTTAAAAGCTACCCCGGTACCTTGATGCTGATTTCCCACGACCGGGACTTCCTCGATGCCGTGGTCGATCACGTAGCCCACGTCGATCAACGCAAGATCACCCTGTATCGCGGTGGTTATAGCGCCTTCGAACGCGCCCGTGCCGAACGTCTGGCCCAGCAACAACAAGCCTACGAGAAGCAGCAGGCGCAACGTGCGCACATGGAAAGCTACATCGCCCGCTTCAAGGCCCAGGCTACCAAGGCCCGTCAGGCCCAGAGCCGGATCAAGGCGCTGGAGCGGATGGAAGAGCTGTCTGCCGCGCACGTCGATTCGCCGTTCGACTTCGTCTTCCGCGAGTCGACGAAAATTTCCAGCCCGCTGATCGACCTGTCGGATGCTCGACTGGGTTACGGCGATAAAGCCGTGCTGGAGAAGGTCAAGCTGCAACTGACCCCCGGCGCGCGGATCGGCTTGCTCGGCCCGAACGGTGCGGGTAAATCGACCCTGATCAAAAACCTCGCCGGTGAGCTTGAGCCGTTGGCCGGTCGCCTGACGCGCGGTGAAAACACCGTCGTTGGCTACTTCGCCCAGCATCAGCTTGATTCCCTCGACTCCAAGGCCAGCCCGTTGCTGCACTTGCAGCGCCTGGCACCGACCGAGCGTGAGCAGACCCTGCGCGATTTCCTCGGCGGGTTCGATTTCCGCGGCGCGCGTATCGATGAGCCGGTACTGAATTTCTCCGGCGGTGAGAAGGCGCGTCTGGCCTTGGCATTGATCGCTTGGGATCGACCGAACTTGTTGCTGCTCGACGAACCGACCAACCACCTGGACCTGGAAATGCGTCTGGCGCTGACCATGGCCCTGCAGGAATTCAGTGGCGCGGTACTGGTGGTCTCACACGATCGCCATCTGCTCAAAAGCACCACTGACAATTTCTATCTGGTGGCAGACGGCAAAGTCGAGGAGTTCGATGGCGACCTGGAGGACTACGCCCGTTGGCTGGTCGAATACCGTCAACGCAATGCCCCGGTCAGCAATACCCCGGTCAATCCGGACAAGACCGACAAGAAGGCCCAGCGCCAGGCCGCTGCTGCGTTGCGTCAGCAACTGGCACCGCACAAGCGTGAGGCCGACAAGCTTGAAGCCGAGCTGGGCAAGCTGCACGAGAAGCTGGCGAAGATCGATTCCAGCCTTGGCGACATCGACATTTACGAGCCGATGCGCAAGAACGATTTGCGTGATCTGCTGGCTGAACAAGCCAAGCTGAAGGTGCGTGAAGCCGAGCTGGAAGAAGCCTGGATGGAAGCGCTGGAACTGCTGGAAAGCATGCAGGCGGAGCTGGAGGCGCTGTCCTGATGGAAGCCTTCAAACTGCCTTTACCGGCTGGGTGGGGCGAGCCGCTCTGGCTGGTCGTGCAAATTCTGCTGATCCTGCTGGCTGGTTATATCGCCCAGCGTATTGTCGCTAAATGCCTGACTCGCCTGGGCGAGCGCTATCCGTTTCCGCCGCAGTTTTTCATGCCGCTGCGTGGCGGTTTGCGCTGGCTGATCATGGGCAGTGCGCTGATTTTCGTGCTGGAACGCCTTGGCGTGTCGGCCACGGTGCTCTGGACGGCGTTGTCCGGTTTCGTTGCGGTGGCCGCCGTGGCGTTTTTCGCCATGTGGAGCGTGCTCTCCAACCTGCTGTGCGCGATCCTGATCTTCACCGTCGGCCCATTCCGTATCGGCGATGTGGTCGAGTTGGTGGATACCACCGACAAGCCCGGCGTCAAAGGCCGGGTGGTGGCGATCAATCTGCTCTACACCACGCTGATCGAAGCCGAAGAACTCGGTACCGGCAGCGCCATGGTGCAAGTGCCCAATAGCCTGTTCTTCCAGCGTTCGGTTCGACGCTGGCGCGGCACGGATGTGTTCCCTTCGAACGGGTTCGAAAAGTAAGCCTTCTGTTGCCTGACACACCGCTTTCGCGGGCAAGCCCGCTCCCACAGGTTTTTGGGGTGGATTGAGGTTTGTGATCAGTCCAAAACTCTGTGGGAGCGGGCTTGCCCGCGATGGCGGTTCGTCAGACGATGGGCCCTTCAAGCCATAAACGCTGGTCGACAGTCGCTCTGTCCTACAAAAAATCGGTAGTCATCGGCCCAAAGGCGCATTAGCTTAGACGTCTGTCACGAGTCTGAGTCGAGGTGTGCGATGGTGCTTCAAACATGGCTGGCTTTTTTTGCCGCCTGCTGGGTGATCAGCCTTTCTCCCGGTGCCGGCGCCATTGCGTCGATGTCCAGCGGTTTGCGCTACGGTTTCTGGCGCGGTTACTGGAACGCCTTGGGCTTGCAACTGGGCCTGGCGTTGCAGATTGCGATTGTCGCTGCCGGTGTCGGTGCGATCCTCGCGGCCTCCGCCACGGCTTTCTATGCGATCAAATGGTTTGGCGTGGCCTACCTGGTCTACCTCGCGGTCAAGCAATGGCGCGCGTTGCCCAATGATATTAACGACGACGCGGCCATCCGGCAGATCGGCAAGCCGATGGCGCTGATGTTCCGCGGTTTTCTGGTCAACGTCAGCAACCCCAAGGCCTTGGTGTTCATGCTCGCGGTGCTGCCGCAATTCATCGACCCCCACGCGCCGCTGGTGGCCCAGTACCTGATCCTCGGCGTGACCATGATCTGTGTCGACCTGATCGTCATGGCCGGCTACACCGGGCTGGCGGCGAAGGTGCTGCGTTTGCTGCGCACACCCAAGCAGCAAAAACGCATGAACCGCACCTTTGCCGGGCTGTTCATTGGCGCGGCGGCGTTCATGGCGACCCTTCGCAAAGCGGCGGTGTAAAACCTTCAGGTACAAAAAAGGCGACCCATCGAGGGTCGCCTTTTTCATTTGTGGCGAGGGGGCTTATGTGGCGAGGGAGCTTGCTCCCGCTCGGCTGCGCAGCAGTCGTAAAACCGGCTGATGCGGTTTGAATGGTTTGGGGGCCGCTGCGCGGCCCAACGGGAGCAAGCTCCCTCGCCACAGGCAAGCCCCCTCGCCACAGAATGACCAGCCTTGGATCAGTGCAGAATCACCGGCGCCGTATCCCGCGGCAGGTTATTGCGCAGCGGCGGCTGCCCCGGCTGCTCATAGCCACCGCCACCGAGCTGTTGGCTCAGTTGCGCAGCCACATCCTCACCCAATGCCTTGGACACATCGCGCACCACCCGTGGGCGGTTCAGCGAAATCTTGATATCCCGACCATTCACCAATTTGGTGTCCTGACCTTCGCCCATCGCCGTGAAGGCCGAGGTAATCTCAAAGGTCCTGGTGTTGATCAGGCTGAAGTCCGCCACCAGCGTCAGCCCCAGCACCGCCGAATAGCTGTCGGTGTTGGCCAGCTCGTTCATGTCACGGGTGAAATCGATGTCTGACACGGTGCCAAACAGCACGTAGTCGGCACCCTTGAAGCTACCAGCCTTGATCCGCTTGATCACGTCATACACGTCACCTTTGGACGATGCTGTGTAAGGCGTGCCCTGCACCAGCTGAAACATGCCGGTGCGCAGAATCTCGCCCTTGATGTCGCCGGTGAATTTTCGCAGTTCACCTTGCTCGATGTAGCTGCTGGTTGCTTCGTACTCTTCATAGCTGGACGAACCACTGGCGCCGTAATAGCTCTGGCTGTGGTTGCTCTGGGCCGAAACAGTGTGTACGTATTGCTCCACCCGTTCCTGATATGCCAGGTCGGCTACTGCGACTTTCGGGGCCGCTTGCACGCTGAACGCGCAAACCAGGGCCATCATGCCAATCCATGCGCGCATCGATTAACGCTCCGTGGTTTTGCGGATCTCTTTTTCGTCCATCCACTCGGCCAGACCGCTTTCAACGTCGATCAACTGCAGGCTGAATTTGTAGAAGACGTCCTTGTAGTCGCTGCTGCGTTTGACGATCGAGCTGATCGAGCCTTCGATACGATACTTGGCAGCGATCATGTTGCCAGTCTTGGCCACGGTGCTCTTCTTGTACAGACCACTCTGGTTTTGCAGCTTGAGCTGGTCGACCTGGCTTTGCATCGCAGTGTTGTCGCTGGCGAAGCGGGCGACGCCGGTCTTCATCAGCTGGGTCTTGATGCTGGTGGTGATTTCGCGGGTATCGATGTACTCGCTGGTCTTGTTCTTCACGTCGTAGACCTGAACCACCGGACGGCCTTGCAGGATGCCGGACTGGGCCAGGGAGCGGGTCATGGATTCGGCGATCATCTGCAGGTCGGTGGAGCCGAACTCGTTGGTCACGGTTTCCACGGCTTTGGTATCGCCGTAGCTGATGTTTTTGCTGCCCAGCGTCGGCGAAGTATTGGCGCAACCGCTGGCCAGGAGGGCGACGATGGCGATGAACGAAAAGCGTGCAAACATGGGAATGCTCTCTAGAACTGAACGAATAGGGTGTCGGGCTTAAGGCGTTTTGATTTCGAGACGGAAATCCACGGCTTTGGCGGTTGGCGCAATGGCCTGAATGAAGCTGGTCTGCGCGCCGTACATCATCTGGCTTTTCCAGACTTCTTCCTCGGCCACCGGGAAGCCTTCCGGGCCGAGCCAGGCAAAGCGGTAGTAGAACGTCTTGTTGCTGTTGAGGGTGTTGCTCAACTGCACATTAACGGTCATGAAACCGTTCTCGCGGGCGACGCGCATGGCGCCGACCACGATGTGTTTCTGCGGGCCCATGGCCACAACCTTGCTGGCCGCGCTGCCTGGCTCCGGTGGCGGCGGGGTGGCGCAGCCGGCCAGCAAGGCCAGGGCCGCGACGACGATGAATTTGAAACGCATGCAAAGACTCCGTTCTTAAGGTTGTTTGAGGCTGGCCACGGCGGTCGGATTAGCGCTCGGAATCACATGAGCGGCCAGGCCGCTGGCGAACACCTGATTACCCACTGCGCGCAGGCTAATGACCTGATAGCGCTGATCGACAGTGATCTTGACCACCGAACCACCGACGGCGCTCGGCAGCGAGACGTGATGCTCGCCTTTCTTCAAGCGCAGACGCACTACTTGAGTGGTGTCTGGCAGGGTGCGCCATGTACGGGTATCGGCACCTTCTAGCACGGCTGAAGAGATACCGACCGCAAGACCCGCCAGCGGGTTGGTTTCGTTGATCTGTTTCTGTGCCACGCCTTTGGTTATGGCACGGACGGTGGTGCGCAGGATGATGCCCGGCATGTCATCGCGCAGCGCGCGGCGGGACATGGCGGTGGTGCTGTTGAGTTGCGTCAGGTCCAGCTGCTGACCGTCCACGCCGATCTGGGCGAAGGTAGCGGTGGAGGTGTCCGGTTTGATGATCGGGAACGACAGCGGCGTGATCACCACGTTGTTGCTGATCGGCAATGGCAGCGGAATGCGGATCGAGTCGCGGGACGGCGCCAGGCCGCCTTGCACAACGATCAGGATGTCGCTGTCATCGTTCTTGGCGGGTTTGTCGAGATTCACCAGCGCCTGTTCCAGCAGCGGCGTGTTCGGACGCAGTTCGGCGGCCTTGCGATAACCCGGCGCCGCCAGATCTTTCTCGCCCAGGGCTTCATAGACGAAACCGGCCAGGTAATGGCTGAACGCACTCTGGTAGCTGTTTTTCAGGCTGACCACTTCCGGCGCGTCGAGGCTGGCCACCGGATAACCCTGAAGATCCTTGTACTGGGTTTTGACGCCTTCTTTCTCGGCCTGCTCTTCGCTCTTGAGGTATTCCTTGTCGCGCAGATCGGCGATCACCGCTTCACGTTCGTGAGTCTTCTTGATCGCGGTGCGCGCGCCGTCGAAGTCGTTCACCGCCAGCAGGTTGAGGGCCATCTGCGTGGTCAGCATGACTTTCTCGTAGTCGTAGCCTTCGTAGCGACGCACCTTGTCGTTGACCAGGAAGCTGCCGAACTGGGCCAGGTATTTGTCGGTGTCGAGTTTGACCGCGTCTTCCCACTTGCCCACCACCTGATCGGCGCTGGTCCAGGCGTTCTGGCTGCCGGACAAGTCGCCCTTGGCGCGCAGCAGTTCGCCTTTCTCGAAGTAATAGAGCAGGTCTTTGTCTTTGCTGGTGTTGTTCTTTTCCAGCAGGGTCAATGCGCCGTCGACGTTGCCGGAAGCCAATTGCTGGTTGGTTTGTGCAAGTTCCGAATCGTAGTTACGAAAGGCCGAGCAGCCGGAAAGCAGCGTGGCAGCGCTGAGCGCGATCAAGGTGGGGGCACGGAATGCCATAAGGGGACGTCTTCCCTGAATATAAGCAGCCGCGTGCTGGTCGGGCTGTTGGGACCCATCGGCAGGGCTGTTGGCCTCCTGCCAATTCCTCATAAAAAGAGGAGCTTAAATGCCGTATCGCTATAACGACGGCGCGGCATTATAAACAGGGATGCTGGCTATGTAATGGCTTTTTAATTACATCATTTCACAACGTGCCACTACTTATTTCAGGCCTGATACCACACTGCTTTCAGGCGCAGCGGCAGGTTCGAAAGCCACCCCGTTGCTGTAAATCCGCTCTCCCAACGCTCGCAGGCCTATGACCTGATGGTTCTGCTCGATGCGGACTTTCAGGGGCGCGGTGCCCGGCGTGTTGGGCAGGCTGATCAGGTGCTCGCCTTTTTTCAGGCGCAGGCGCGCCACCAGGGTGATGTTGGGCAAGGTACGCCAGGTTCGGGTGTCCGCGTGCTCAAAGCCATCGTGCTGCGTCACGTACGAGGCTTTGCTCGGGTCGCGTCGGTTGTCCGTAGCCTGAACAGAAGCAGCCAGGTAGGCACGATGCGCGGTGCGCTGAATGATGCCCGGCATATCGTCGCGCAACGTGCGCAAAGACATGTCGGTGATGCTGTTAACAAGGATCAGTTGCTGTTTGCGACCGTCGATCGTCATCTGCGTGAACGCCGGGGTCGACGTGTCGGGAACCATCACCGGAAACGACACATTGGCGACGATCACCTGATTGTCTTCCAGGCGCACCGGGTAGGGAACACGAACCGAGCTGCGTGCCGGCGCCAGGCCACTTTGCACGATGATCAGCACATCACTTTCATTGGCCTTGGTGGCCGGTTTGTCGAGTTCACGCAATGCCTGCTCGAAGAAGGGCAGGTCGGGTCGCAACTCGATGGCCTGGCGATAACCCGGGGCGGCAAGATCACGCTCACCCAGCGCTTCATACGTAAACCCGGCCAGGTAGTGACTGAATGCACTCTGATAGCCGTTTTTCAGCGCGATCACGGCGGGCGCATCCAGGGTCATCACGGGGTAGCCCTGGAGATCCTTGTAGTGCATGCGAACGCCCTGGGCCTTGGCTTCTTCTTCAAGTCGCTCGTATTCCTTTTCCCGCTGACGGGCGATCAGTGCTTCACGTTCGTGGGTTTTCTTGATGTCGGCGCGAGCACCGTCGAAGTCATTCACGGCTAACTGGTTCAGGGCCATTTGCGTGGTCAGCATGACTTCTTCGTAGTCGTAGCCATCGTAGCGCCGCAGTTTGTCGTTGATGATGCTGCCCCAGTGATCGCCCATGGCGGACAAGAGCTGTGTGCCGGCAGACTCGACGGTGTCCTGGCGCTGGATCACCAGTTGCTCTGCACTGCGCCAGGCAACCTGGCTTTGCGGCAGCGCACCGCCGGCACTCAGGACTGCACCTTTTTCGAAGTAGTAGAGCAGGTCCCGTTCTTCTGACGGATTGTGCAGCTCCAGGAGTTGGAGAGCGCCCTGCGGATTTCCCGCTTTCAACTGGGCGGTCGTTTGCTCCAGTTCCAGGTCGTAGTTGCGGTAAGCGGCGCAACCAGTCAGTTGCAGGGCAAGGCTTAACAGCAGCGAGAAAAACAGGCGTGAATGCATGGACGTTGATTCTTCCCTGAACGAAACCGACGGAGGGTGGCAATTGGCCGCTGAATGTATACGCAGCTGCGCAGGAAATACCAACAAAGCTTGAGTGAAACTCATTGGGAGTGAACAATGTGTTACTTCGTATTTCCATTTGAGATTTATTCATGACTGCCTCCTCTCGTTTTCTGGCGTGGCTCGTGCTGCCGATGATCGCGTTCTGCAGCTTCAATGCGCTGGCCGAAACCGCAGAAGGTGCGCCCAAGGCTCTGCATTTGCTCGATTACATTGGCGCCGATTACCCGGCGACGGTCGAGGCGGGCAAAGTCATCGATGAGTCTGAATACCGCGAACAGCAGGAATTCCTGAAGGTGCTGCAAGGTTTGATCGCCGATTTGCCGGCCAAACCCGAACGCGCAGAGCTGGAGCAAGGCGTCAGCAGCCTTGGCGCTGCAATCGCCGCTCGCAAGGACGGGGTGGATGTCGCCCGTCAGGCCCGGCAACTGGGCGCGAAACTGGCGGTGACCTATGAGGTCAGCCAGGCCCCGGTCATCACCCCGGACCCGACTCGCGGCGCGCCGCTGTATGCCCAGCAATGCTCGGTATGCCATGGCGATGCGGGCGCTGGTGATGGCCCGGCAGGCGTCGGCATGACGCCACCGCCAGCCAATCTGCGCGATGCCGTGCGACTGGACCGTCTGAGCCTCTACGCGATCTACAACACGCTGGGCATGGGCGTCGAAGGCACTGACATGCCGGCCTTCGCCGATCAACTGGATGATCGTCAACGTTGGGACCTGGCGACCTACATCGCCAGCTTCAGCGCCGACCCGGGCGCGGCAAAATCCGGGAAAACCTACAACATCGCCGACCTCGCACGTCAGACGCCAGCCGAAGTGCAGGCCGCCGAAGGTCCGCAAGCAGCCGCGATCTTCCGCGCGCAACGGGCGCAACCGCCGCAGGTCAAGCGTGGCCCGGGACAGTTGCTGGATTACACGGCGGCTACCTTGGACAAGAGCATCGCAGCCTACCGCGCCGGCGATCACGATCAGGCCTACGACCTGTCGGTGGCGGCGTACCTGGAAGGCTTCGAGCTGGTCGAAAGCTCTCTGGACAACGTCGACGCCAACGTGCGCAAAGACACCGAGAAGTCCCTGATGGCGTACCGTCAGTCGTTGCAGGACGGCTTGCCAGTGGCCCAGGCCGAGCAGCGTCTGGAGGCGGCCAAAGCCAAGTTGAAAGAGTCTGCTGGCCTGCTCGGCAGTGATGGCTTGAGCTGGTCGCTGAGCTACATTTCCGGTCTGTTGATTCTGTTGCGAGAAGGTCTGGAAGCGATTCTGGTGCTCGCGGCGATCCTCGCGTTCCTGCGCAATACCGGTCAGCAATCGGCGGTGCGCAGCGTCAATATCGGGTGGGGCCTGGCACTGCTGGCCGGGTTGGCGACCTGGGCGGTGGCGGCGTATGTGATCGACGTCAGCGGTGCCCAGCGTGAACTGCTGGAAGGCGCGACGGCGTTGTTTGCCAGTGTCATGGTGCTCTGGCTCGGCGTGTGGATGCACGACCGTCGCCACGCAGCGGCCTGGCAGGATTACATCAAGAGCAGCCTGGTGAGCGGCGGCGGGCGTTTCGGGTTTGCGATCCTGGCATTCTTCTCGGTGTATCGCGAGCTGTTCGAAGTGATCCTGTTTTACGAAACCCTGTGGCTGCAGGCCGGGCCGGCAGGGCACAACGCCGTAATGGCGGGCGGGGCGACGGCGTTGGTATTGTTGATCGGCCTGGCTTGGGTGATTCTGCGCGGCTCGGCGAAACTGCCGCTGGCGTTGTTCTTCGGCATCAATGCCGGACTACTGTGCGCATTGTCGGTGGTGTTTGCCGGCCATGGTGTGAAGGCGTTGCAGGAAGCCGGGATCTTCGGCACGCGGCCGGTGCCGTTCTTTGACTTCGACTGGCTGGGGATCCACGCAGATGCGTATTCGCTGAGTGCTCAGGCCGTGGCGATCATTGCGATCATCGTGCTGTACAGCCGTAGCCGGATGGCCGAGAAGCGGCGGGTGTCGGTTTCCTGAAGCATTCGCTGCGCTCATAATCGCGGGCAAGCCCGCTCCCACAGGTTCAGCGCTAGCCTTGTGGGAGCGGGCTTGCCCGCGATGCTTTTCAACAGAGGAAACCCAATGCGCGTATGGATCGATGCCGACGCTTGCCCACGGGCAGCCAAGGATCTGGTAGTGAAGTTCGCCCTCAAGCGCCAGTTCGAAGTGGTGCTGGTGGCCGGTCAGCCGCAGATCAAACCGGGCCTCGCTCTGGTGAAGCTGATCGTGGTGCCCAGCGGTCCGGATGCCGCCGACGATTACCTGGTGGAACACGCCGTGCCAGGTGAACTGGTAATTTGCAGCGATGTGCCGCTGGCGGACCGGCTGGTGAAGAAGGGCGTCGCGGCGCTGGACCCACGAGGCAAGGAGTTCGATGCGCAGAACATGGGCGATCGGCTGGCGGTGCGTAACCTGTTCACCGATCTGCGTGAACAGGGTCAGATGAGCGGCGGACCGGCGCCGTTCGGCGATCGTGAGAAGCAGGCGTTTGCCAATGCGCTGGACCGGATCCTCACCCGGTTGTCGCGTAGGTAATGATCGTTCCCACGCTCTGCGTGGGAATGCAGCCCGGGACGCTCTGCGTCCCAAAGCGGACGCAGAGCGTCCATTGAGGCATTCCCACGCGGAGCGTGGGAACGATCAGGTCTCAAGCGTCGTTTTCGTGGGTCAGTTCCAACACGCGGTCGACCAGTTTGTTGATGCCGGAAGCGGCCTCGCTGATCGATTGCGCGAGCATGTACGCCGGAGTGCTCACCAGCTTGCGCGCCTTGTCTTCGACGATGTCGGTCACTGCGCATTCGGCATGGGTGGCGCCCATTTTGTTCATCGCGGCGGCGGTATCGGCATCGTTGCCGATGGTGCAGGTCACACCCGGGCCGTAGATCTTGGCCGCCAGGGCTGGCGAGATGCAGATCAGCCCCACCGGTTTGCCAGCCTCGGCGAACGCTTCGGTCAACGCCAGGACGTCAGGCTGAACGCTGCATCCGGCGCCTTCGACGGCAAAGTTCGACAGGTTCTTGGCCGATCCGAATCCGCCAGGAACGATCAGCGCATCGAAGTCTTCGACGCTGGCTTCACGGATATCCTTGATGTTGCCCCGGGCGATCCGCGCCGATTCCACCAGCACGTTGCGCGACTCGGGCATTTCTTCACCGGTCAGGTGGTTGATCACATGCAATTGCGCGATATTGGGTGCGAAACACTGCACCTGGGCGCCGCGCTGGTCCAGCCGCAGCAGGGTGATCACGCTTTCGTGGATCTCGGCGCCGTCGTACACGCCGCAGCCGGAAAGGATCACTGCAATTTTTTTGCTCATGGGCTTTTCTCCAGATTCATGGCGTTAAATGTCCACTAATTTGTCACTCGTTGCCATAGGGTTAATACGCGGCTACACCTAATCTCTGCTGAACGATTCTGATCAGGGCGCGTCATGGACTTCATTCTGTATGCGGTGCCGTTTTTCTTTGTGCTGATTGCAGTCGAGTTGCTGGCCGACCGTTGGCGCGGGGTGAGCAATTACCGCGTGGCAGACGCGATCAACAGCGTCAGTACCGGCGTGCTGTCGACTACCACGGGCCTGTTGACCAAAGGCGTCGGCCTGGTGACTTATGCCTTCGCCCTGAAGCATCTGGCCGTGATTGAGTTGTCGGCCGACAGCGTCTGGGTCTGGGTGTTTGCTTTCGTCTTCTACGACTTCTGCTATTACTGGCTGCACCGCATGGGCCACGAGCGCAATATTCTCTGGGCCGCCCACTCGGTGCATCACCAGAGCGAGGACTACAACCTCTCCACGGCGTTGCGCCAGACCAGCACCGGGTTTCTGTTGAGCTGGATCTTCTACCTGCCCATGGCCGTGCTCGGCGTGCCGCTGCTGGTGTTCGTCAGCGTGGCGGCGCTGAATCTGCTGTACCAGTTCTGGGTGCATACCCGGCACATTCCCAAGCTCGGCTGGTTCGAATGGTTCTTCGTCACGCCGTCCAATCATCGGGCTCACCATGCACAGAATGCTCTCTACATGGATCGCAACTACGGCGGGGTGTTCATTATTTGGGACCGTCTATTTGGCTCGTTCCAGGAAGAGGACGACAACGAACCGGTGATTTTCGGCGTGACCACACCGTTGGCGAGCTGGAATCCCTTATGGGCGAACGTGCAGTTCTATGCGCAGCTGTGGGATGACGCACGGCGCGCCGAACGCTGGTGGGACAAGCTGCGGATCTGGTTCATGCGCACCGGTTGGCGGCCGGCGGATGTAGCGGCGAAATACCCGATGAACAAACCGGACCTGAGCCAGTTCCGCAAATTCGAGGTACCGCTGGATGGGCGCCAACAGTGGTATGTGGCGCTGCAATTTTGCGTCTACATCGCTTTGGGCAGTTACTTGATGAGCCTGGAACAGAGCCTGCCGACTTCAGCCCTGGTGTTGGGCTGGGGGGCTGTGGCGTGGGGGCTGTTTGTGTTGGGCGTGGCCCTGGAAAATCGCCCGCAGGCATTGAGGCTGGAGCTGTTGCGGCTGGCGTCGAACCTGCCGCTGGTGTGGCTGGCGCCAATGGTCGGGCTATGGCCGGTCAGCGCGGTGGGCTGGGTGGGGCTGCTCAGTTACAGCCTGCTCAGTGGCATCGGTCTCTACTGTTGTAGAAACCGCTTCACTCGGTGGGCGTCGTAGGTTCGCTGGACTTGGCCTGTGCGGCTTTCAGCGCTTGCTCGTCGGCGTAGATCTTCTTCGCCAGGCGGGCATTCTTGAAGCGCCGCCGCAGCCACAGGCCAAAGCCCAGCACCAGCAAGGCGCCCAGCACCCATAGCTCGTACTTCTTGATACTGCCCAGCATGCCTTCGAGCACCGCGCCGAAATGATAAGAGGCTGCGGCCAGCGCAGTGGCCCAAATAGCTGCGCCAATCCCGTTGAGCAGCAAATAACGTCCCGGCGGATAGCCCGACAGACCGATTGCCACCGGCATTACGGTGCGCAACCCGTAGACAAAGCGGAAGCTCAGCACCCAGATGTCCGGGTGCTTGCGGATATGTTCCAGCGCCCGATCACCCATCAGTTGCCAGCGCGGTTTGCGCGCCAGCAATTTGCGCCCGTGCTTGCGCCCCAGGAAGTACCACAGCTGATCGCCGGCATAACTGCCGAAGAACGCTACGACCACCACCAGATTGATGTCCATGTATCCGCGGAACGCGAGAAAACCCGCGAGCACGAGAATGGTTTCGCCTTCGAAAAACGTGCCGAGGAACAGGGCAAAGTAGCCGAAGTCATGCAGGAATTGTTGGAGCATTGTCTGGGTGCTGGCGAAATGAACGCGCAGCCTAACCCCTCGGACACATTCAGGAAAGTGTCAAAATGTGTCTCGACGTGAACATTTCCTACAAGGACAATGGATGCGACTACCTGTCACAGGGCTAAGCACAACTGTCATTCGTTCGTCATAATGGCCGCTTATAACTGTCACGCTCGCCCGCCAGCGCGGGCTCAGGAGTCTGCCGTGAGCTTTACCCCCGCCAACCGTTTGTTTCCTGCAACCCGCCTGCGTCGCAACCGTCGTGATGATTTCTCGCGTCGACTGGTCCGTGAAAACGTGTTGACCGTCGACGACCTGATCCTGCCGGTGTTCGTGCTGGACGGTGAAAACCGTCGCGAAGCGGTGGCCTCGATGCCGGGTGTCGAACGCCTGACCATCGACCTGTTGCTGGAAGAAGCGGCCAAGTGGGTCGAGCTGGGGATTCCGGCACTGGCATTGTTCCCGGTGACGCCACCAGAGCTCAAATCCCTGGACGCCGCCGAAGCCTGGAACCCCAACGGCATCGCTCAGCGCGCCACCCGAGCCCTGCGTGACCGGTTCCCGGAGTTGGGTGTGATCACCGACGTCGCCCTGGATCCGTTCACCACCCACGGTCAGGACGGCATCCTCGACGAAGAAGGCTACGTGCAGAACGACATTACCGTCGACGCACTGGTTAAACAGGCCTTGTCCCACGCCGAAGCCGGCGCTCAGGTAGTAGCCCCGTCGGACATGATGGACGGTCGCATTCAGGCGATCCGCGAAGCGCTGGAGCTGGCCGGCCACGTCAATGTGCGGATCATGGCCTACTCGGCCAAGTACGCCAGTGCCTATTACGGCCCGTTCCGCGATGCGGTGGGTTCGGCGTTGAACCTGGGCAAGGCCAACAAGGCCTCCTATCAGATGGACCCGGCCAACAGCAACGAAGCCCTGCACGAAGTGGCGGCGGACTTGTCAGAAGGCGCAGACATGGTCATGGTCAAGCCAGGCATGCCGTATCTGGATATTCTCTATAGGGTCAAGGAAGAGTTCAAAGTGCCGACCTTTGTGTATCAGGTCAGCGGTGAATACGCCATGCACATGGCCGCGATCCAGAATGGCTGGTTGAGCGAAGGGGTTATCCTCGAATCCCTGACCGCTTTTAAACGTGCAGGCGCTGATGGCATCCTGACTTACTTTGCCGTCCGTGCTGCTCAATTGTTACGAGAGCAAAAATAGCCCTCCCAGGAACATTCGATGAATACCGAAGGACTCACTGAAGTTGCCGTAAAAGACGCTCAACCTGTGGTGGAGCAAATCGCCGAAACCCCGCCGGAACTGGAGCCAGCTCCACCCGCAGTGGTGGCCGAGCCCGTTGTGGCGGTGCCTGCGATTGCCATTCCCGGCCTGGATGACAGCAGCCTGTACATCCATCGCGAGCTCTCGCAACTGCAGTTCAACATCCGCGTGCTGGAGCAGGCGCTGGATGAGTCCTACCCATTGCTGGAGCGGCTGAAGTTTTTGCTGATTTTCTCCAGCAACCTGGACGAGTTCTTCGAGATTCGTGTGGCCGGCCTGAAGAAGCAGATCACCTTCGCCCGTGAACAGGCCGGCGCCGATGGTCTGCAACCGCATCAGGCCCTGGCCCGCATCAGCGAATTGGTGCACGGTCACGTCGACCGCCAATACGCGATCCTCAACGATATTCTGTTGCCGGAACTGGAAAAACATCAGGTCCGCTTCATCCGTCGTCGCTACTGGACCACCAAGCTCAAGACCTGGGTTCGCCGTTATTTCCGCGACGAGATTGCGCCGATCATCACCCCGATCGGCCTCGACCCGACGCACCCGTTTCCGTTGCTGGTGAACAAGAGCCTGAACTTCATCGTCGAGCTCGAAGGCATTGATGCCTTCGGTCGCGACTCCGGTCTGGCGATCATCCCGGCGCCGCGTCTGTTACCGCGGATCATCAAGGTGCCGGAAGAAGTCGGCGGCCCAGGCGACAACTACGTGTTCTTGTCGTCGATGATCCACGCCCACGCCGATGACCTGTTCCAGGGCATGAAGGTCAAGGGCTGCTACCAGTTCCGCCTGACCCGAAACGCCGACCTCGCGGTCGATACCGAAGACGTAGAAGACCTGGCCCGCGCCCTGCGCGGCGAGTTGTTCTCCCGTCGCTACGGTGACGCGGTGCGGCTTGAGGTAGCCGACACCTGCCCGAAACACCTGTCCGATTACCTGCTCAAGCAGTTCAACCTGCACGAGACCGAGCTGTATCAGGTCAACGGCCCGGTCAACCTGACCCGGTTGTTCAGCATCACCGGCCTGGACAGTCATCCGGAGCTGCAATACACGCCGTTCACCCCGCAGATCCCGAAACTGCTGCAAAACAGCGAGAACATTTTCAGCGTGATCAGCAAGCAGGACATCCTGCTGCTGCACCCGTTCGAATCGTTCACCCCGGTGGTCGACTTGCTGCGCCAGGCGGCCAAGGATCCGCATGTACTGGCGGTTCGTCAGACGTTGTATCGCAGTGGCGCCAACTCCGAGATCGTCGATGCGCTGGTGGACGCTGCGCGTAACGGCAAGGAAGTGACGGCGGTGATCGAATTGCGTGCGCGGTTCGACGAAGAGTCCAACCTGCAACTGGCCAGCCGTCTGCAAGCGGCCGGTGCGGTGGTGATTTATGGCGTGGTCGGCTTCAAGACCCACGCCAAGATGATGCTGATTTTGCGCCGTGAGGCTGGCGAGATTGTCCGCTATGCCCACTTGGGTACCGGCAACTACCACGCGGCCAACGCCCGTCTGTATACCGACTACAGTCTGCTGACCTCTGACGACGCCTTGTGCGAAGACGTCGGCAAACTGTTCAGCCAGTTGATCGGCATGGGTAAAACCCTGCGCATGAAGAAACTGCTGCACGCGCCGTTCACGTTGAAGAAGGGCATGCTCGACATGATTGCCCGGGAGACGCAATTCGCGCTCGATGGCAAACCGGCACACATCATCGCCAAGTTCAACTCGCTGACCGATCCGAAGGTCATCCGCGCGTTGTACAAGGCCAGTCAGTCCGGGGTGCGTATCGATCTGGTGGTGCGCGGCATGTGCTGCCTGCGCCCGGGCATTGCCGGCGTATCCCACAACATCCACGTGCGCTCGATCATCGGTCGCTTCCTGGAGCACACCCGGGTCTTCTACTTCCTCAACGGCGGTGAAGAGCAGATGTTCCTGTCCAGCGCCGACTGGATGGAGCGCAACCTCGACAAGCGCGTCGAGACTTGCTTCCCGGTCGAAGGCAAGAAGCTGATTTTGCGGGTCAAGAAAGAGCTGGAGCTTTATCTCACCGACAACACCCACAGCTGGAGTTTGCAGGCGGACGGTCGTTACATCCGCAACACGCCGACCGGCAACCAGAACCCGCGCAGTGCCCAGGCAACCTTGCTTGAGCGTTTGGGCAGCCCGATTCTGGCTGTCCGTTAACGTAGATTCGGTTGATACAAAAAAGGGCGATCCATGTGGATCGCCCTTTTTTATCCCCGTCCGCCCGAGCGGTGAATGACCTGTGGCGAGGGAGCAAGCTCCCTCGCCACAGGGTTTAGCGGACGTTCAGTACGAAGTTGACGCGGGTCAGCCACTCCGCTTCCAGGGCGAAGTCGGCCTGGGTCAACTGGTTGTCGTCCAGCCAGTGTTCCGGGAACAACACATCCAGGCTGTCGCCATTGGCGTGCAGCACGACTTGTGGCATTTGCTGGGTGCCGCGGATGTGATGGAACAGAATTGCAAAGCGCAGCAGCACGCACAGGCGAATCAGCTTGATGCCGTCGTCGCCGAACTCGGCGAACTTGTCCTTGGGAATGTTGCGTCGGTGGCCCCGCACCAGCAGCGCGAGCATTTGCTGGTCTTCGCGGGAGAATCCGGCCAGGTCCGAGTGCTCGATCAGGTAGGCGCCGTGCTTGTGGTACTGATAGTGCGCGATGTCCAGGCCCACTTCATGGACCTTGGCCGCCCAGCTCAGGAGTTCGCGCCAGACACCGTCATCCAGCTGCCAATCCTCGGCCACCTGATCGAAGGCATGCAGCGCCTTGCGTTCGACCCGCGCGGCTTGTTCCAGGTCAACATGATAACGATCCATCAGCGAGCTGAGGGTGCGCTCACGGACGTCTTCGTGATGATGACGGCCCAGCAGGTCATAGAGCACGCCTTCGCGCAGGGCGCCTTCACAGTGATCCATGCGTTGCAGTTCGAGGGAGTCGAAGATCGCTTCGAGAATCGCCAACCCGGCGGGGAAGATCGCCCGGCGGTCGGGCTTGATGCCTTCGAAATCGATTTTCTCGACATCGCCGAGTTTGAACAGCTTGCGCTTGAGCCAGGCCAGGCCTTCGGCATTCACTTCGCCAGTGCCATGCCCGCCGGCCTTCAGCGCCAGGCCGATGGCGCGAATGGTGCCCGAGGAGCCGATGGCTTCATCCCAGGTCAGGCGGTGCAGGGCGTGTTCGATGCTCATGATCTCCAGCCGCGCCGCGGTGTACGCCTGGGCGTAGCGGGCCGGGGTGATCTTGCCATCCTTGAAATAGCGCTGGGTGAAGCTGACGCAGCCCATTTGCAGGCTTTCGCGCAACAATGGCTCGAATCTCTGCCCGATGATGAACTCGGTACTGCCGCCGCCGATGTCGGCCACCAGGCGCTTGCCCGGGGTGTCGGCGAGGGTGTGGGAGACGCCGAGGTAAATCAGGCGCGCTTCTTCACGGCCGGAGATGACTTCTACCGGATGGCCAAGAATTTCTTCGGCGCGACGGATGAATTCGGCGCGGTTACGGGCTTCGCGCAGGGCGTTGGTGCCGACGATCCGCACGGTGCCGGGCGGCATACCGCTGATCAGTTGGGCGAAACGCTTCAGGCAATCGAGCCCGCGCTGCATGGATTCTTCGCTGAGTTGACGCTCTTCGTCGATGCCGGCGGCCAGCTGAACCTTCTCCCCGAGACGTTCGAGAATCCGGATTTCGCCGTTCTGGGCCTTGGCCACGACCATGTGAAAGCTGTTGGAGCCCAGGTCGATTGCGGCGATCAGGGACAGATTCTTGGCTTGGGATAGCGGCATGGTCAGGGGGTCTCGGTCGATAACCTCGACATCCTGCCACGATCAAACGCTGCCGCCAACGCGCAGGAGTTGTCGAAGGCTGCGATCTTTCACCACGGGGCATTCCGTGGTGTTGCGAATGGCCTCTTCGCGGGCAAGCCCGCTCCCACAGGTTTTTGCGTCGAACACATGATCGCGTCCCAACAGAGAACCCTGTGGGAGCGGGCTTGCCCGCGAAAGCGGCCTCAAAGGCACTAAATATCCTTCAGCCTGCCGCTTCCACCGTCCCGATGAAATTCGCCAGCTCCGCCGTCTGCGGGTTAGCAAACAGAATCTTCGGATCACCCACCTCATGCACCTTGCCATGGTGCATGAACACCAATTTATCCCCCACCTCGCGGGCAAAGCGCATTTCATGGGTGACCATGATCAGCGTCATGCCTTCCTTGGCCAGTTGCCGAACCACGCTCAGCACTTCGTTGACCAGTTCCGGGTCCAGCGCCGAGGTGATTTCGTCGCACAGCAGCACTTTCGGTGACATGGCCAACGCGCGGGCAATCGCCACCCGCTGTTGCTGGCCGCCAGACAGTCGATCCGGGAACGCATCAAATTTCTCCCCCAGCCCGACTCGTTTCAGCATCTCCTGCGCCAGTTCCGCGGCTTTGGCTTTCGGCACTTTCTGCACCACTTGCGGCGCGAGCATGACGTTTTCGCCCACGGTCAGGTGCGGGAACAGATTGAACTGCTGGAACACCATCCCGACTTTCTGCCGCAGGCTGCGCAGGTCGGCGCGGGCGGCGTCGAGGTATTCGCCGTCGACTTCAATCACGCCATCATTGATCGATTCCAGACCATTGAGGGTGCGCAACAAGGTGGATTTACCCGAGCCACTGCGGCCAATGATTGCCACCACCTGGCCTTCGTCGACACTCAGGTCGATGCCTTTGAGCACATGGTGGTCGCCGTAATATTTATGCAGGGCGGAAATTCTAAGCAGAGGCATGCAGTCTCCTTTCCAGGTAGCGCGCACTGAGGGACAAGGGGTAGCAGAGCAGGAAGTAACCGAGCGCCACCAGGCCGTAGACCATGAAGGGCTCGAAGGTCGCGTTGGCGAGCATGCCGCCGGTCTTGGTCAGTTCGGTGAAGCCGATGATCGAGGTGACGGCGGTGCCTTTGACCACTTGCACCGAGAAGCCCACGGTTGGCGCCACGGCAATGCGCAGGGCTTGCGGCAGGATCACATAGCGCAATTGCTCCAGCGGATTGAGCGCCAGGCTCGACGAGGCTTCCCACTGGCCGTTGGGGATCGAATCGACGCAACCGCGCCAGATCTCCGCCAGGTAGGCGCTGGTGAATAGCGTCAGGGCAATCGCCGCCGCCATCCACGGTGAAATCTCCATACCGGCCAACGCCACACCGAAGAACACCAGAAACAGCTGCATCAACAACGGCGTGCCCTGGAACAGTTCGATGTAGGTGCGGGCGAAGTGGCTGGGCAGGGATTTTTTTGAAATCCGCATCACCATGATCAGCAAGCCGATCAGCCCGCCGCCGATAAACGCCACCAGCGACAATGCCAGGGTCCATTGCAAGCCCGTGAGCAGGTTGCGCAGGATGTCCCAGAAGGTGAAATCGCTCATTGGCTGCTGCTCCTTGCTATGTAGCGCCGGCCGATCCAGTTCAGCAATTGGCGGATCAGCAGCGCCATGCACAGGTAAATCAGTGTGGTCAGGGCATAGGTTTCAAAGGCGCGGAAGTTGCGCGATTGAATGAAGTTGGCGGCGAAGCTCAGCTCTTCGGTGGCGATCTGCGAACAGACCGCCGAACCGAGCATCACGATGATGATCTGGCTGCTCAGGGCCGGCCAGACCTTGCCCAGCGCCGGCAACAGCACCACGTGACGGAAGGCTTCGAAGCGGGTCATCGCCAAAGCGGCTGCGGCTTCCAGCTGCCCGCGGGGGATCGCTTGAATGCCGGCGCGGATGATCTCGGTCGAATAGGCGCCAAGGTTGATCACCATCGCCAGCACCGCCGCCTGCCATTCGGAAATCTGCAGGCCCAGCGACGGCAAACCGAAGAAGATGAAAAACAACTGCACCAGAAACGGTGTGTTGCGGATCAACTCGACGTAGACCCCGAAAATGCCGGCGAACGGGCGGATGTTCCACGCCCGCACCAACGCGCCGACGATGCCTACACCCACCCCGAGTAACGCACCGATGGCCGTCAGCTCAAGGGTGAACAGCGCACCACGCAGCAGCAGGTCGGTGTTTTCCACCACCGGCAAGAAATCGAACTGATAAGCCATAAATCGTCTCCCGCGCGATCGATCAGAGATCGGCCGGCAGCGGTTCTTTGAGCCAGGTCTGGGAATTCTTCTCCAGGGCGCCATCAGCCTTGGCCGTGGCGAGGATGTCGTTGACCTTGCCCAGCAGCGCCGGCTCGTTCTTGTTCACGCCGACGTAAACCGGCGAATCCTTGAGTTTCACTTTCAGGGCGGGCACGCGTTTCGGGTTTTTTTCGCTGATCGCCACCATCACCACGTTACCGCTGGCGATCAGGTCGACTTGGCCGGCGAGGTAGGCGGCGATGGTCGAGTTGTTGTCTTCGAAGCGCTTGATGGTCGCGCCTTCGGGGGCGACTTTGGTCAGCTCGATGTCTTCGATGGCGCCACGGGTGACGCTGATGGTTTTGCCCTTGAGGTCGTCCAGGCCCTTGATGGCGGCGTCTGGCGGGCCGAATACGGCGAGATAGAACGGCGCGTAGGCACGGGAGAAATCGATCACTTTCTCGCGTTCGGGGTTCTTACCGAGGCTGGAAATCACCAGGTCGACTTTGCCGGTAGTCAGGAACGGGATGCGGTTGGTGCTATTGACCGGGGTCAGTTCGAGTTTGACCTTGAGTTGGTCGGCCAGCAGTTTGGCGGTGTCGATGTCGAGGCCGCGGGGTTTCATGTCCGGGCCGACCGAGCCGAACGGCGGAAAGTCCTGGGGCACGGCGACTTTGAGGGTGCCGCGTTTGACCACATCCTCCAGGCCGTCGGCGTGGGCGGGTGCCTGGCTCAGCATCAGGCTGGCAAACAGAGCGGCGAGGAGGACGCTGTAACGCTGGGTCATGGCAAATCTCCGGATCGGCGGGAAGTGATTTCTGCGGATCGACAGAGCACGGGCCATGCCAAGATTAGGTTTTGGGGGACGCAGGCCACGGTTTTGCTGGTGTTGTTCGGTCTTACTGGTCTGAACAGTCAGGAGCCATTTCGCACCCTGATGGCGCACTTGTGAAAATCCCCGAACCCCCATGGGGCACGACTTGCCGGACACCGCGAATAGCTTTACAACTAGCCGCTCATTGGCCTGGCTCGTCTGAAGAAAACATGAACTCGATCTCTCGCGCCGTACCCGAAGTGGCGCTGCAAGCCATCCGCAAACTGATCTCCGAGCAAGGTTTCGGGGCGGGGGATGCCTTGCCCTCGCAACGGGACCTGGCGGTGCAATTGGGGGTCAGCCGGGCGTCGTTGCGTGAGGCGTTATCGTCCCTGAGTGCGCTGGGCGTGATCAGTATCCAGCCGGGCAAGGGCGTGTTCGTGCAGTCGCCGGTCGATCTGCCCCGGGGCGATGCCGCGCCGGGTTGGCCGTTCGCGGCCCAGGTATCGCCGCTGGACATCTTCCAGTTGCGCTACGCGCTGGAAGGTTTTGCCGCCGGGCTGGCAGCCGTGACCCTGAGCACCGAGGAACTCGATGCCCTGGAAGACAATGTCGCCGCCATGCGCAACGAACTGCGTGCCGCCGACTTCGAAGCGGCGGCGCGACTGGATTTCGAATTTCACCGGCGCATCCTCCTGGCCAGCGGCAATCAGGCGATGCTGAGCATCCTGACGGCCAGCGCCGACATCTTCCTGGAGAGCCAGAAGCTACCGTTCATCCGGGCCGAACGGGCCATGGAAACCTGGCAGGAACACCGTAAAATCCTCCGCGCGCTGGCGCGTCGGGCCTCTGGCGCCGCGCAGAAGGCCATGCAGGAGCATGTGCGCAACGCTGCCCTGCGTACCGGAATTGCTTTCGTCGCTCCCGCCACCTCGTGACTTGAGCTATACCCAAACTCATGGCGCACCATAGCGAGACTCAATCATCTGCGGCTTCCTGAACACGGGAAGGGCGGCTATGATGGGCCACGTTTTTTATTGCTTACAACCCGGAGACATCCATGAGCAGCGATCTTATCAAGCACGTCACCGACGCTAACTTCGAAGAAGAAGTACTGAAGGCTGCTGGCCCTGTGCTTGTTGACTACTGGGCTGAGTGGTGCGGCCCTTGCAAAATGATCGCCCCGGTTTTGGACGAAATCGCTGGCACCTACGCTGGCAAGCTGACCGTTGCCAAGCTGAACATCGACGAAAACCAGGAAACCCCGGCCAAGCACGGCGTACGTGGTATCCCGACGCTGATGCTGTTCAAGAACGGCAACGTCGAAGCCACCAAGGTTGGCGCGCTGTCGAAGTCGCAACTGGCTGCTTTCCTCGACGCCAACATCTAAGCGTTGTTATAAAGCGTCACGAAAAGGCCCCGCATAATGCGGGGCCTTTTCGTTATTGAGGGCTAGACGCTCCGAAACTCAGGTGGTACATTCGGCCCCGCACTGGTTTCTCCACTGCCCCCTGCTAGCCGTCGCCGACGCACTCCTTTTCGAATAAGTACGCGATCCTGTCGCCTTCTCTGCGGCGCGGCCTCATTAAGCCAAAAGCTTAATTTCCCCCCTCCATAAATGATTACGTCATTCCTATATGAATCTGACTGAACTCAAGCAAAAGCCGATTACCGAACTGCTCGAATTGGCCGAACAGATGGGCATAGAAAATATGGCCCGTTCGCGCAAGCAGGACGTGATTTTCTCCCTGCTCAAAAAGCACGCTAAAAGCGGCGAGGAAATCTCCGGTGATGGCGTGCTGGAGATTCTCCAGGACGGCTTCGGCTTCCTGCGCTCCGCTGACGCTTCCTATCTCGCCGGCCCGGACGATATCTACGTCTCGCCGAGCCAGATCCGCCGCTTCAACTTGCGCACCGGTGACACCATCGTTGGCAAGATCCGCCCTCCAAAGGAAGGCGAGCGGTATTTCGCGCTGCTCAAGGTCGACACGATCAACTACGATCGTCCCGAGAACGCGAAAAACAAGATTCTCTTCGAGAACCTGACCCCGCTGTTCCCGACCGTGCGCATGAAGATGGAAGCCGGCAACGGTTCCACCGAAGACTTGACCGGTCGTGTCATCGACCTGTGCGCCCCGATCGGCAAAGGCCAGCGCGGCCTGATCGTTGCACCGCCGAAAGCCGGTAAAACGATCATGCTGCAGAACATCGCGGCGAACATCGCTCGTAACAATCCTGAAGTTCATCTGATCGTATTGCTGATCGACGAACGTCCGGAAGAAGTGACCGAAATGCAGCGCACCGTGCGCGGCGAAGTGGTTGCCTCGACGTTCGACGAGCCGCCAACCCGCCACGTGCAGGTTGCCGAAATGGTGATCGAGAAGGCCAAGCGCCTGGTCGAACACAAAAAGGACGTGGTGATCCTGCTCGACTCCATCACCCGTCTGGCGCGTGCCTACAACACGGTGATCCCAAGCTCCGGCAAGGTGCTGACCGGTGGTGTCGATGCCCACGCCCTGGAGAAACCGAAACGTTTCTTCGGCGCTGCGCGGAACATCGAAGAAGGCGGCTCGCTGACCATCATCGCTACCGCGCTGGTTGAAACCGGCTCGAAGATGGACGAAGTGATCTACGAGGAATTCAAAGGCACCGGCAACATGGAACTGCCTCTGGATCGCAAGATCGCTGAAAAACGTGTGTTCCCGGCCATCAACATCAACCGTTCCGGTACTCGCCGCGAAGAGTTGCTGACGGCCGACGACGAACTGCAGCGTATGTGGATTCTGCGCAAGCTGCTGCACCCGATGGACGAAGTCTCTGCCATCGAGTTCCTGGTCGACAAGCTGAAACAGACCAAGACCAACGACGAGTTCTTCCTGTCGATGAAGCGCAAGTAAATCGCAGAAAGTCAGCAAAGGCCGGGGAAACCCGGCTTTTTGCTATCTGATTTTTGATGAACCGGCAGTTCGTGGTTCTGAATAGAGGGGTTCGGCGCTAAACTGCCTGCCCCGAACGCCACGGCCAACACGAGGCTCACGCATGCAGTATCGCGACTTGCGCGACTTTATCAGCGGCCTGGAAAAGCGCGGCGAACTCAAGCGCATCCAGGTTCCAGTGTCCCCAGTGCTCGAAATGACCGAGGTCTGCGATCGCACATTGCGCGCCAAGGGGCCGGCGCTGCTTTTCGAAAACCCTACCGGTTATGACATTCCAGTACTCGGCAACCTGTTCGGCACCCCCGAGCGCGTGGCGCTGGGGATGGGCGCAGAAGCGGTCAGCGAGTTGCGCGAAATCGGCAAGCTGTTGGCGTTCCTCAAGGAGCCCGAGCCACCGAAGGGCCTGAAGGACGCCTGGTCCAAGCTACCGATTTTCCGCAAGATCATTGCCATGGCGCCGAAAGTCGTCAAAGACGCGGTGTGCCAGGAAGTGGTCATCGAAGGCGACGATGTCGATCTGGCGATGTTGCCGGTACAGACCTGCTGGCCGGGTGACGTCGGCCCGCTGATCACTTGGGGCCTGACCGTCACCAAAGGTCCGAACAAGGATCGCCAGAACCTCGGCATCTACCGTCAGCAAGTGATCGGCCGCAACAAGGTGATCATGCGCTGGTTGAGCCACCGTGGCGGCGCGCTGGATTACCGTGAGTGGTGCGAGAAACACCCCGGCCAGCCGTTCCCGGTGTCTGTGGCGCTGGGCGCTGACCCGGCAACCATTCTTGGTGCCGTGACGCCGGTGCCGGACAGCCTCTCCGAATATGCTTTTGCCGGTCTGTTGCGCGGTAACCGCACCGAGCTGGTGAAATGCCGCGGCAATGACCTGCAAGTGCCGGCCACCGCCGAGATCATCCTCGAAGGCGTGATCCATCCGGGTGAAATGGCCGACGAAGGCCCGTATGGCGACCACACCGGCTACTACAACGAAGTCGACAGCTTCCCGGTGTTCACCGTCGAGCGCATCACCCACCGGATCAAACCGATCTACCACAGCACCTACACGGGTCGTCCACCGGATGAGCCGGCGATTCTCGGCGTGGCGCTGAACGAAGTGTTCGTGCCGATCCTGCAAAAGCAGTTTCCGGAGATCACCGACTTCTACTTGCCGCCCGAAGGCTGCTCGTACCGCATGGCCATCGTGACCATGAAGAAGTCGTATCCCGGCCACGCCAAGCGGGTAATGCTCGGTGTCTGGTCGTTTTTGCGACAGTTCATGTACACCAAGTTCGTTATCGTCACCGACGACGATATCAACGCACGGGACTGGAACGACGTGATCTGGGCCATTACCACGCGCATGGACCCCAAGCGCGACACGGTGATGATCGATAACACGCCGATCGACTACCTGGACTTCGCCTCGCCGGTCTCCGGCCTGGGTTCGAAGATGGGGCTCGATGCCACGCATAAATGGCCAGGCGAAACCACTCGCGAGTGGGGCCGGGTCATCGTCAAGGATGAAGCCGTTACCCAACGGATCGATGCCATCTGGAATCAGTTAGGAATAGATTGATGCGTGTAACCTTGCAGCCCTCCGGAGCAGTGCTAGAGATTCTGCCCGGCGAGCGTATTCTCGATGGCGCGCGGCGCCTGGGCTATGAATGCCCGCAAAGCTGTCGCAACGGCAATTGCCATGTGTGCGGCGCATTGCTGGTGGAGGGGCGGGTCGAACAGGCCGGCGATGTGCGCGACCACGGCGAGTTCTACACTTGCATTGCAGAGCCGCTGGAAGACTGCATCGTGCTGTGGGATGGCGTGCTCGCGCTGGGAGAATTGCCGGTGCGCAGCGTGTCGTGTCAGGTCATTGAATGCAGGGACGTCGGCGGCGACACCTGGCGCGTGCGTCTGCGTGCGCCTGCGGGCAAGCCGCCGCGCTATCACGCCGGCCAGTATCTGATGATCGAGCGTGAGAACGGCGAGAAATCCGCCTTCTCCCTGGCCTCTGCGCCGCATTCCGGCCGCGATCTGGAAATTCACGTGCTGGCGCGCGAAAGCAGTGCGCTGAGCCTGATCGAACAGCTTCAGCGCAACCCGATGGTGCGCATTGAGATGCCGTTCGGCGATACCCATCTGGCGGAACTGCCGGACGGTCCACTGGTACTGATTGCTGCCGGTACTGGCATGGGCCAGATCCACAGCCTGATCGAACATTGCCGGGCCACCGGTTTCAAGCATCCGGTGCATCTGTATTGGGGCGTGCGTCGTCCCGAAGACTTTTATGGCATTGAGCATTGGGACGAATGGTTGAAACTGCCCAATCTGTTCCTGCATAAAGTCGTCAGCGATCAATGCGGCTGGGGAGGGCGCTGCGGCATGTTGCATGAGGCGGTGTGTGAAGATTTCCCTGATCTGAAAGCCCTGCACGTCTACGCCAGCGGCTCTCCGGCGATGGTCTATGGCACGCTGGATGCACTGGTTGAAGCGGGGATGGATGCCCATCAAATGCGCGCGGATGTATTCGCTTACGCGCCGCGATCTTGATCCTCGATTTAAATCGTTATAACTCCCCATATAGCCGATCGGTATTTATAAAATAATATAAATGCCGGTAGGTTATATCTTGCCCCAGCATAATTTCTAGAACTCTGCCATGGCATTTAAATTGCCTTAAAACATATGTGCCTTATTGTTACAGCGGTGCGTTCTATTAAGTAATTCTTTACCCGCGGGGAGCTGAACGCTATTCGCCATGAGTGCCATTGAATCTGCTTTTTTGAATCTGGCTTACCCTCCGCGGCTCGATCTGGGGCCGCAGCTTACGCACGAACAATTGCTCAGCTCGATGCAGTCGACCATGGCGCGCCACAAGGGTGGGCCGGTCTGGCTGTTCGCTTATGGTTCGCTGATCTGGCGCCCTGAATGTGCGGCGGTTGAGCGAGTGCGCGGTCGCGTGCATGGCTACCATCGCGGTTTGTACCTGTGGTCCCACGAACATCGCGGTACACCGGAAGTGCCCGGGCTGGTGTTTGGCCTGGATCGCGGTGGCTCATGCAGCGGGTTTGCCTATCGCTTGCCCGAAGAACAACTCGAAGCTTCGCTTTATGCACTCTGGCAGCGTGAAATGCCATTCCCGTCCTATCGCCCACACTGGCTCAACTGCCGTCTCGAAGACGGTAGCCAGGTTCAGGCATTGGGATTTGTATTGGAACGGCACCTGCCCAGCTATGCCGGCAACTTGCCGGATCATGTGCTGAGCCAAGTGTTCGAAAGCGCTTGCGGACGTTATGGCACCACTCGCGAGTATGTCGAGCAGACCGCCCACGCCCTGCGTAGCCACGCCATGCCAGACCGGAATCTGGAGGCGCGGCTCAAACGCTGCAAATCAAAGGCCGATCAGGCGAGCGCTTCGCGGCTCTGACTGGCGACTTGCTTGTGCCACAGCGTTGGCGCAAGGAAGGCCATCGCCAGCAGGCATGCGCCGATCAGCAAGACGAAACCGCCGTCCCAGCCGAAGTGGTCCACGGTGTAGCCCATCGCTGCACTGGCCGCGACTGAACCACCCAGATAACCGAACAACCCCGTGAAGCCTGCTGCAGTCCCGGCGGCTTTCTTCGGCGCCAGTTCCAGCGCTTGCAGACCGATCAGCATTACCGGGCCGTAGATCAGGAAGCCGATCGAGACGAGCGCGATCATGTCGACGGTCGGGTTGCCGGCCGGGTTAAGCCAGTAAACCAATGTCGCCACGGTCACCAACGCCATGAACACCATGCCGGTCAGGCCACGGTTGCCACGGAAGATCTTGTCCGACATCCAGCCGCACAGCAGCGTGCCCGGGATCCCCGCCCACTCGTAGAAGAAATACGCCCACGAGGTTTTATCCACGGTGAAGCCTTTGGCTTCCTTGAGGTAGGTCGGTGCCCAGTCCAGCACGCCATAACGCAGCAGGTAGACGAAGACGTTGGCCATGGCGATGTACCAGAGCATTTTGTTGCGCAGCACGTACTTGACGAAGATTTCCTTGGCGCTGAATTCCTCTTCGTGGCTAGCGTCGTAACCTTCCGGGTAGTCGTTCTTGTACTTCTCGATCGGCGGCAGGCCCACCGACTGTGGCGTGTCGCGCATGGTCATGAAGGCAAACACCGCCACGGCCAGAGCCACCGCTGCCGGTACGTAAAACGCGGCGTGCCAGTCGTTGAACAGACCCATGCCGAGCAAGAACAGGGGGCCGATCAGGCCGCCGCCGACGTTGTGTGCCACGTTCCACACGGACACCACGCCACCGCGCTCCTTCTGCGACCACCAGTGCACCATGGTTCGGCCACTCGGCGGCCAGCCCATGCCCTGGGCCCAGCCGTTGATGAACAGCAGGATGAACATCATGGTCACGCTGGACGTTGCCCAAGGCGCGAAGCCGAAAACGAACATCACGCCGGCCGACACCAACAGGCCAAATGGCAGGAAGTAGCGCGGGTTGGAGCGGTCGGACACCAGGCCCATGAGGAACTTCGACAGGCCGTAGGCAATTGCAATCGCCGACATTGCCAGGCCCAGCTGACCACGGGTGTAACCCTCTTCGATCAGGTATGGCATGGCCAGGGAGAAGTTCTTGCGCAGCAGGTAGTAACCCGCATACCCAATGAAAATCCCGGCGAAGATCTGCCAGCGAAGGCGTCGATAGGTGCTGTCTATTTTTTCTTCAGGCAATGGAGCCTGATGTGCGGCAGGACGAAAGAAAGCAAACATTCAAGAGCTCCAGATTTCTTGTTTTGACTGCGGATGCGAATGTTACAGTTTCGTTACCGAAAATAGCACCGCTTCACATCGGCAAAACAGCGGAAATGTTGGAGATTGCATGTTCCTTTATGAACATGTCGCTCAGGTATAAATGAGGGTCGGTGTCGGGATGACGGAGCCAGGTCGCAGGCTGCGACCTGGCTAGAAAACAATCAGCGAACCTGCACGACCACCTTCCCGACCGCCTTGCGCTGGCCAAGATCATTGATGGCCTGCGCCGCATTGCTCAGCGGATACACTTGCGACACCAACGGCTTCAACTTGCCCTCGGCAAACCAGCCAAACAGTTGCTGGAAGTTCGCCGCGTTGTCCTGGGGTTGGCGTTGGGCGAAGGAACCCCAGAACACACCGACCACCGCGGCACCCTTGAGCAGCGCCAGGTTCACTGGTAGCTCGGGGATGCGTCCACTGGCGAAACCGACCACCAGCAGGCGGCCGTTCCAGGCAATGGCGCGGATGGCCTGGTCGAACAGGTCGCCACCCACCGGATCGTAGATCACGTCGGCGCCCTGGCCGTCGGTCAGGCGTTTGATTTCGTCCTTGAGGCTGGTTTCGCTGTAGTTGATCAGTTCATCGGCGCCGGCAGCCTTGGCTACGGCGAGTTTTTCCGCGCTGCTGGCGGCGGCGATCACCCGGGCGCCCATGGCTTTGCCGATTTCCACGGCAGCGAGGCCGACGCCGCCGGAAGCGCCGAGCACCAGCAAGGTTTCGCCCGGTTGCAGGTTGCCCCGTTGCTTGAGGGCGTGCATCGAGGTGCCGTAAGTCATGCTGAAAGCGGCGGCGGTGTTGAAGTCCATCGATGACGGGATCGGCAGCACGTTGTAACCCGGCACCGCGACCTGCTCGGCAAAGCTGCCCCAGCCCGTCAGGGCCATGACCCGGTCACCAACCTTGAGGTGGCTGACCTTTTCGCCCACCGCGCTGACCACGCCGGCCGCTTCGCCCCCCGGCGAAAACGGGAAGGGCGGTTTGAACTGGTATTTGCCCTCGATGATCAACGTGTCCGGGAAATTCACCCCAGCCGCGTGCACGTCCAGCAGGATTTCGTTCTTCTTCGCGACAGGACTGGCGACGTCTTCCAGCACCAGCGATTCGGCAGGGCCGAAGGCTTTGCACAGCACGGCTTTCATCAGGGCTATTCCTTTGGGAGTGATGGCCGATAAGTGTAGGTGTGTGAGTCGTTGGGTCAACGAGCATGCCCGACCCTGATAGTCAGCCATAAGCTTGTGCTTGAGCGGCGGGTCGTTATGCTTGGCCGCAAACCGGATAAGGAGCGAATTGTGAAAGCGTGGATCATGTTGTTGCTGGCCCTGTCTCTGCCTGTGGCAGCGATGGCCGAAGAAGCCAAAGAAGGTGAAGCCCCGAAGGTCAACTACATCACCCTGAGCCCGCCATTCGTGGGCAACTATGGGCTGGACGGTACGCCGAAGCTCAAGGTCTACAAGGCCGATGTGGCGTTGCGGGTGACCGGCGAAGAGGCGACCAAAGCGGTGAAGGCCAATGAGCCATTGATCCGCAATCAGCTGGTGGCGTTGTTTGCGCAACAGACTACTGAAGCCATGAACAACGTCGAAGCCAAGGAAAAACTGCGTCAGGAAGCCTTGAAGCAGACTCAGCAAGTGATGAACGACGAAACCGGCAAGCCGGTGGTTGAGGATCTGTTGTTCAACAACCTGATCATTCAATAAGCCTTTTGCTGTCCGGGCGGGCCTCATTGCAGGCTTGCCCGAGAAGGGCGTGACTTGGTCCTCAGGAAGCCAGGCTCTTGCGAAACCGCATCAGCGCAATGGTAAAGAACAGCAGGCCGATGGCACTTAATGCCAGCAAGTCTGGCCAGACGACACCGATGCCGGCGTCGCGAAACAGTATCGCGGCGCTGAGGCTGACGAAGTGTGTCGACGGCGAGCCCTGCATCACCCATTGCAGCCATTGCGGCATGCTGTCCAGGGGCGTACTGCCCCCGGAAAGCAGCAACATCGGGATAATCACCGGAATCGCCAACAAGCCGAACTGCGGTGTCGAGCGGGCGAGGGTCGCGAGAAAGATTCCCAGCGCCGTGCTGGCGAACAGATAGACCGCCGTTACCAGCAAGAAAAAGCTCATGGAGCCGGCCAGCGGCACGCCAAGGGCGCCTTTGACGATCACTTCCAGCGATACCCAGGTGCACAGCACCACCACCAGCATGTTGCTCCAGACTTTCGCCAGCATGATTTCCAGTGCCGTCAGCGGCAGTACCAGCAAATGGTCGAGGGTGCCGTGCTCGCGTTCACGCAGTAGCGCTGTGCCCGTCAGGATGATGGCCAGGATCGTGATGTTGTTGACGATCTGAATCACCGCCAGGAACCAGCCACCCTCCAGGTTGGTATTGAACAGCGCTCGTGTCGTCAGCAGCACGGGTGTCTGGCTCGCCGCATCGCCCTGGCCACTGTAGGTCAGCAGCTCGCGCTGGAAAATCCGCCCGATATAGCCTGCGCCCATGAACGCCTGGCTCATGGCGGTGGCGTCAACGTTGACCTGCACCGCTGGCTGGTGGCCGCCCAGCAGATCGGCCTGAAAATTGGCTGGAACATTGATCACGAAGGTGTACCGCCCGCTGTCCAGCACCTCGTCCAGTTGGCCATAAGGCAGCGGCACCGGCGGTTGAAATTCCGGCGGCCGCAGAACCTGGGCCAGTTGGCGTGACATGGGGCTGTGATCTTCATCGACCATGGCCACACTGGCGTTGTGCACACCAATCACTGAGCCTGCGGCCGGCATGTAGATCGCCACTGTAAAGGCGTAGAGCAGGAACAGTAGCAACACACTGTCATGTCGCAGGCTCGTGAGTTCCTTGAGGCCAAGACGCAGGATGTGCGCAAGCTTATGCATTAGACCTCCTGCTTTTTCAGCATGGCCAGGCTGAGCCCGGTGAACCCGAGAAAGAACCCGAACAGTGCCAGGCATTGTGGCCACAACTGCCGGATATCCAGCGCCTTGGTAAAGGTGCCGACAGCAATATCGAGAAAATAGCCTGCCGGAAACAGCATCCCCATGACCGCGGCCGCCCCATCGAGGGCCGACCGCGGCACGATCAAACCGGAGAACTGGATCGTCGGCAGACTGGTGATGATCATAGTGCCTAGAATCGCGGCGATCTGGGTTCGGGTGAACGCCGAAATCAACATCCCCATGCTGGTGGTCGCCAGCACGTAGAGCAGCCCGCCGAAGGCCAGGGTCAATGCGCTGCCCTTGAAGGGTACGCCGAACAGCCAACGGTTCATGGCTGTCAGCACGGCGAGATTGATCAGACTGACGGCCAGATACGGCACCTGTTTACCCAACAGGAACTCCAGGCGGGTCAGCGGTGTGGCGTAGAAGTTGGTGATCGAGCCCAGTTCCTTCTCCCGCACGATGCCCAGCGCAGTCAGCATGGCCGGGATGAACGCCAGGACCAGTGCCATCACCCCGGGGCCGATGGCATTGACGCTGACGACGTCCTGGTTGTAGCGGAAACGGGTTTCCAGTTTGGCTGGCGCTTGCCGGGGCGGCGCGGGACTGGACTGATCCGCCAGTTGTTCCAGGTTGGCCTGGTGTACCGCTTCCACATAATTGCGGCTGGTTTCGGCGCGAAACGGCATACCGCCGTCGAACCAGGCCGCCACCGTGGGTTGGCGACCGGCGAACAGATCCCGACCGAATCCAGGGGGAATCTCCAGCGCCAGTTTGATTTCCGAGCGCTGCAATCGTCGATGCAACTGCGCCGGATCGCCTATCGGGGGCTGCTCCTCGAAGTAACGGGAACCGCGAAATGCCTCCAGATAAGCCCGGCTTTGCGGGGTCTGGTCCTGGTCGTAGACCGCGAAGGCGAGTTTCTCCACGTCCAGGGAAATGCCGTAGCCGAAAATCACCATCATGAGCATCGCCCCGAGTAGAGCGAAGGCCAGGCGCACTCTATCGCGCAGCAGTTCCTTGCCTTCACGGTTCGCCAATGCCCGCAGTCGCCCAAAGCTGAAGCGACGGTCTTTCATTGATGGGGTGGGTGCGAGCATCGTTTCGATGGGCGTTGGTGGCGCCGCTGTTGCGACCGGGCTCTGGGCCTGTTCCAGGCAGGTGACGAACGCGGCCTCAAGTGTCTGGCCGTTGAACTGCTGTTGCAGTGCTGCCGGGGTGTCGCAGGCCAGTACCTTGCCTGCGTGCATCAATGAGATGCGGTCGCAGCGCTGGGCTTCGTTCATGAAATGGGTGGACAGGAAGATTGTCACGTCCTGTTCGCGGGACAGTTCGATCAGCAGTCGCCAGAAATCGTCCCGCGCCGCCGGGTCGACGCCGGAGGTGGGTTCGTCGAGGATCAGCACTTCCGGGCGATGCAGCACCGCCACCGCCAGGGATAACCGTTGACGCAGACCCAGCGGCAATGCACCGGAGGGCTGATGGGCGACGTTGGCCAGGCTGAAGCGCTGGATCAGTTCGTCGATGCGCTGGGCACTGTCGGCCTGGGGTAGATCGAACAGTCGCGCATGCAAGTCCAGGTTCTGCCGCACGCTGAGTTCGCCATAGAGCGAGAAACTCTGAGACATGAAGCCGACGCGCTTGCGGGTGGCCAGATCCTTGGCGTTCACCGGGTTGCCCAGCAGCGTGGCACTGCCTTCGCTGGCCGGGATCAGCCCGGTGAGCACTTTCATGGTGGTGGTTTTGCCGCAACCGTTGGAGCCCAGAAACCCGAAGATCTCGCCACGGCCAATGGCGAAGCTGACCTTGTCCACCGCGGTGAAATCACCGAAGCGCAGGGTCAGGTCATGGGCTTCGATGGCGATGTCAGCCGTAGCGTTGGTTCTGGGAGGGATCACTAGCGGCTGGTGGTCGTGGCCAGTGTCGCCCTGAAAGTGGGTGAAGGCTTTATCGAGCTTGCCGCTGGGGGTTACCGCCCCCAGGTCGCGGCTCAAACCGGCAGCGATCAGCTTGCCGCCGTCGAGCATCAGGCAGTGTTCGAACTGCTCGGCCTCTTCCATGTACGCGGTGGCGACCAGTAGCGTCAGTTGCGGGCGTTGGCGCCGAACGTCATCAATCAACTCCCAGAAATGCCGTCGGGACAAGGGGTCGACGCCAGTGGTCGGCTCATCGAGGATCAACAAATCAGGCTCATGGATCAGTGCGCAACAGAGGCCGAGCTTCTGTTTCATTCCGCCCGACAGCTTGCCGGCCGGGCGCTCGGCAAATCGCAGTAGATCGGTGGCGAGCAGCAGGCTGTGCATGCGCTGATTGCTTTCAGCCCTGGACAGCCCGAACAGTGTGGCAAAGAAGTGAATGTTCTCGCGGATCGACAGATCAGGGTACAGGTTGCCGCCCAGACCTTGAGGCATGAATGCGATGCGCGAGTAGAGGCTGTTGCGGTGGCGCCGGTCCTGGATCGAGCCGCCGAGCACTTCCAGTTGACCTTCCTGCAGCGTCTTCACGCCTGCGATCAATCCCAGCAAACTGGATTTGCCGGCGCCATCCGGGCCAATCAACCCGCACCGGGTACCGGTGGGCAGGCTGAGCGTGATGTCGGTCAGCGCATGCCGTTCGCCATAGCGGTGCTGAAGGCGGGTGGCTTGCAGTGCCAGGCCGGTCATTGAAGATTGGCCGGCCAGTCAATGGGAGCGGTGCGCACGTAGCCATTGCCGGGCATCCCCGGTTTGGCCTGGGGCACGGCGCTGGGGTGGGTCAAGTGTAGCTTGACCCGAAACACTAGCTTCTGACGTTCGTCGCGGGTCTCGACCTCTTTGGGCGTGAACTGCGACTTGGCCGCCACGAAACTGATTTTTGCCGGCAGCGGCTGGTCGGGCAGGGCGTCCAGCAGGATCCGCGCTTCATCGCCGACCGCCAGGCGTCCGGCGACGGATGCTGCAAGATAGAGGTTCATGTATTGGTCGTTCGGGTCAATCAGCAGCAACACTCGCCCACCTGCGCCGAGCACTTCTCCGGGTTCGGCCATGCGAAGCTGAATTATTCCGTCGATGGGGGCCCGCAAGCTGCTGTCATCGATTTCGCTGTTTAACTGAGCCACTTGCGCCTGTGCCGCGCCAATGGCTGCGCCGACGGCGGACACCTGGGCGCGGGCCGCAGTAACAGCCGCATTGGCGGTGTCGAAGCGTGACTGCTGTTGGTCGATGATCTGGCCGCTGGCGAAACCGCGATTGAACAACGCCTGGGAGCGTTTGAGCTCTTGCTGGGCAAGCAGATGCTCGCTTTGGCGCAGTTTCACATTGGCCTGGGCCGCGGCAAGATTTTCCCGTACGCGTATCACTTCAGCTTCAGCCTGGTTGCGCTGGGCTTCAAGGGTTCGGGTGTCCATGCGGGCCAACAGTTGACCCTGAGTTACCTTGTCGCCTTCTTCCACCAACACTTCAGCCAATCGACCGGGTGTTTTGCTGGCGATTTGCACTTCCGTGGCTTCAAGTCGACCATTGCCGACGTACAACCCTTCGGGCAGTCGGTTGACGGTTGACCGCCAATAACCAAATCCTCCGGCGGCCAGCAACACAGTCCCCAGTAAAAAAACGAAGAAAAGCGAAGAACGGCTGTGCGTCGACATATCGGCATCCTGCGTCTATAGCGTCCCAGTCTGACAGGAACGCACTTGAGCACCTTGATGTTAGTCAACTGCGGGTCAGGCCTGACCGGTTGGCAAGGTAAGCCAGAGTGGCCGGCGGTTATGCATTATTTAGCGCAGATCAAGCACCGCTGCCCATTGTTCGGCTGTCACCGGCATCACCGACAGTCGCGAGCCTTTCTGCACCAATGGCATTTCGGCCAGTGCCGTTTGCTGCTTCAGATAATCCAGCTTCAGCACCCTGGGAAACGTCTCGACATGTGCCACATCGATCGCGCTCCAGGCGTTTTTCTCGGCAGTGGCCTTCGGATCATAGTAATGACTCTCAGGTTCCAGTGCCGTCGGGTCCGGATAGGCTGCCTCGACAATCTTTCCGATCCCGGCAATCCCAGGCTCAGGGCAGCTGGAGTGATAGAAGAAAAATTCGTCGCCCACTGCCATGGCCCTTAAAAAATTGCGCGCCTGGTAGTTGCGAACCCCGTCCCAGCGCGCTCGGCCAAGCTTCTCCAGGTCATTTATGGAGAGTTCGTCAGGCTCGGATTTCATCAGCCAATAAGCCATGGTTTTGCTCCTTGCGAGGTGGGTGGGGAAGTTGTCAGGCAATTTTATGACAAACCGACAGTCGGTTGACGCCAGCGTTTGCGTGTCGGTTCACGTTGTCGCAAAATGCCGGCCTTCCAAGCTTGACGCTGCTGCACGGCCTACACCTAAAACGGAAACCGCTGCTGTCATCGTGTTGATGTGCCTTGAGGGGGGCAATCGATGAAACGCAAACCGGATTTACTATGGATATTGGTTATTTTGTTCGGTTTGGGCGTCGTGACCACCGGCTATGCCCAAAGCCTGTGGGCCAACAAGACCGATGCTCCCGTCGAGCTCGCGCAGCAACAGCCATCGGCCTTCAAACGCTGAAGCTGTCTTTTGGACGCCGCTGATTTCAGTGGCGTCTAGTTCGCGAAATACCACGCCTTGTCCGTGACCGTTCCCTGTAGCGGCACATCCCAGCTCGCCTGAGCCAAACGTTGAACCTTCTGACATTCATGGGCCAGGCCCAACAGCGTCGGCTTGCGCCAGTTTTTGCGGCGCGCCAGGTACGCCAGGCTCCGGTCGTAGAAACCACCGCCCATTCCCAGGCGTCCGCCGACATCGTCAAACCCCACCAGCGGCAACAACACCAGATCCAGCGCCCAGACCTTGCGTTGTCGGGCGATGTTGTGCAGAGGTTCGGGGATGCGAAAACGATTGGGTTTGAGCTTTTCGCCGGGACGAATCCGCTGGAACACCATTTTGGTTCGTGGCCAGGCACTGAGCACTGGCAGATACGTCGCCTTGCCCCGACGTTGCGCGGCACGCATCAGCAAGCGCGGATCGATTTCACCGTCGGTGGGCAGGTACAGGGAGATGTGTTTTGCGCGACGGAACAGCGGGTGCCGGGCCAATTGCTTATACAGCCCGCGAGCGGCCTCGCGCTGCTGACTGGGGGTCAGTGCGCGGCGGGCCTTGCGCAGCATGCGTCGAAGTTGCGGTCGGGGCAGCAGCGCAGGTTCGGTCATGGATTAAGGCTTCGCAAGTGCGGGTACTGAAAGCGTACCCGTAAAAACACCGATGCCGGTATGAAAACCGGCATCGGATTGAAATCAGGCTCCCCGGATGAACCGCTGTCGACTTAGCCCTTGAACCCGAAAGTTCAAGGTGGAAGATGCAGTAGGCTTTAAGGCTTTCCGTCTAGCGGACATGCACACCAGCCCAACGTGCAACCTCCAGGGTAGTGCGAATCGGCTCAGGGACGTCGTCAACTGGCAAGCACCCCAGGGAGTGATGCGAGTATACCCCAAGCGGTTACGCGAATCAGCCCTTGGTGACGTCCGGATCGGTCGACAGCGCCAGATCGACGCGGTCCAGCAGGTCGCGAACCTGCTCACGGGTCGAGCCGCTGGCCTGCACATCCGGGCGTTCTTCCTTGTGCAGAAGATCGTGCGTGATGTTCAGCGCGGCCATCACGGCGATGCGGTCGGCGCCGATGACTTTGCCGCTGCTGCGGATTTCGCGCATCTTGCCGTCCAGGTAACGGGCAGCGCTGATCAGGTTGCTGCGCTCTTCCTGGGGGCAGATGATCGAATATTCTTTGTCGAGGATCTGCACGGTAACGCTATTGCTTGAACTCATGAGTCTTGCTCCAGGGCCTTGAGGCGCGAAATCATCGATTCGACCTTACGCCGGGCGATTTCATTTTTTTCAATGAGGTGCGCGCGTTCCTCGCGCCAGGTCTTTTCTTGAGCTAGTAAGAGTGCGTTTTGACTCTTTAGTTGCTCGACTCGGGTAATCAGCAGCTCGAGTCTGGCCATCAGCGCTTGCAGGTCGGTGTCTTCCATTGTGTCCACGTGTTCGTCTGATGGGAGGTAGCTGGCGGACAGCCTTTAATAGTCTTGGCGAGTCTGTCGATGTAGGATACAAGGCCTTCATTCTAGACATAGCGCCGTCTGGCGCCTAGCTGCCCATGCCCATTCAGAATTCTCCGTACCAAGCCTTTGCCACCCTGCTGAGCACCAGCGGCCATCCCGTCTCGCCTGCCGAACTGCACGGCCTGTTGCTCGGCCGCAGTTGCGCCGGTGCCGGTTTCGATGCCGACAGCTGGTTGGCAGACGCCGGCGAGCTGCTCGAAGGCGAGCCGCAAGACAACGTTCGCAACGCCTTGATCGGCCTGCAAGAGATGGTCAAGGGCGAGCTGACCAGCGACGACATGACCGTGGTTCTGCTGCTGCCGAGCGACGACGCGCCGCTCACCGAGCGTGCGGCTGCACTGGGCCAATGGTGCCAAGGCTTCCTTACCGGCTTCGGTTTGACCCGCCGCGAGTATGCCTTGAGCTCTGAAGCCACCGAAGTGCTGCAGGATCTGGCCGCCATTTCTCAGGTGCAAGACGCCCTGGAAGAGTCCGACGACGGCGAAAGCGACTACATGGAAGTCATGGAGTACCTGCGCGTCGCTCCGTTGCTGCTGTTCACCGAAACCAAGAAAACCGACGAAGCGGCTGCCAAACCGTCGTTGCATTAATCGCGTGCAAGGGAAAGCCATCTGCCCATGATTCATATCCCGAAATCGGAATACAGCCGTCGCCGCAAGGCGCTGATGGCGCAGATGGAACCCAACAGCATCGCCATCCTGCCC